>JAHEID010000011.1 GCA_024639555.1 Deltaproteobacteria bacterium | reverse complement strand
CCGCGCAGGTCTAGAAAATTATGAAAAGGGTTCTGTGTCAAGCAGTATTTTATGGTCCATTTTATTTATTGGTTTCAGACAATATATTCATGTTGTATGCAAGTAAGGTAATGGTAGAGATTTCATGGGAAATATGCTACCGTGTCGCCCTCGGAAGAACGGGCATGTTGTGTATAGCAAATCCCAGAGTAAAATATGGCAATAATTTCGGGCAAATGCCGGTTTGCAAGGCAAGAATAAGATAGTATGAAAATATGGAGCTTTTTTGCGAGAAATATAATGAAAAGGTAAGTGGGGAGAATGCTCAATGCAACCACCCGAAGGAATACTGTAAATTTCGTACGGCATGTATTATTCATTTCATGGGTGGCGAAGAGGGCAGCAATGATTCAGAGGGAGGATCCAAGGAAGGGGACACTATGCCGACTTTGCAATTTGACAAGGGTAACGGTTTATTGCCTGCAATAGTACAGGACTTTGAGACGAAGGAAGTACTAATGCTGGCCTACATAAATGATCTTGCTTGGCAACAGACCCTGAAAACAGGCAGGGCCCATTATTGGAGCCGTTCCAGAAACAAACTGTGGCTAAAGGGAGAAACCTCCGGACATCAGCAGATTATAAAAAAAATACTTGTTGACTGTGATGCTGATACCGTCATCTACCAGGTTGAGCAGCTTGGAGGTGCAGCCTGCCATACAGGGCACCGCAGTTGTTTTTTCAAGCAGGTGTCAGAGGCAGGATTTGAAACATTTGACGAACCCGTATTTGATCCCGATGAGGTATATAAAAAATGAGCGTATTGGCATTAGGAATTCCAAAAGGAAGCCTTGAAAAGGCAACGATTGAACTGTTTGAGAAGTCAGGCTGGCGTATAAAGCTTTCCAGACGCAGCTATTTTCCGGAGATTGATGATGAAGAGCTGGCCTGTTCAATCTGCCGGGCCCAGGAAATGTCGCGCTATGTTGAGCAGGGCGTAATTGATGCCGGTATTACCGGAAAGGACTGGATTCTTGAAAACGGCTCCGATGTTATTGTTGTTGCCGATTTTGTCTATTCAAAAGTCAGTAAAAGGCCGACCCGCTGGGTTGTTGCGGTTCCAGGTGATTCCCCTATTGAAAAACTTGAAGATCTTGAAGGGAAAAAGGTAGCCACAGAACTTGTGAATTATACACGTAAGTTCTTTGCGAACAAAAATATCAACGTTGACATTGAATTTTCATGGGGAGCAACAGAGGCAAAGGTTGTTTCAGGCTTGGCGGATGCCATTGTTGAGGTGACTGAAACGGAAAGTACTATCCGGGCGCATGGATTACGCATCATCTACGAGATGATGTCATCAAATACACAGTTTATTGCCAACAAAAGTGCCTGGGAAGACCCGTGGAAAAGGGAAAAGATAGAGAATATCGTCCTGCTCCTGCAGAGCGCGCTCCGGGCGGACAAGATAGTAGGTCTGAAGATGAATGTTCCGGCCGGCCTGCTTGATCAGGTTATCTCGATTCTGCCGAGCTTGAATGCGCCAACCATAGCCAATCTCTACAATACGGACTGGTATTCGGTCGAGACGGTCATTTCCGAGCATCAGGTGCGTGAGTTGATACCAAAGCTCATTAAAAGCGGGGCCGAGGGCATCATAGAATATGGACTGAACAAGGTCATATAGAATTTATTGCTGGCGGGCATTCTAAGCTTTCAGGCTCTTACACGGTATTTATAACAGTGACGGTTATATCCAGTCAGAATTTTTCAGATGTCAGGTTTCTCATAAGCGTATTTGATCTCAAGCAGCTTCCAGCACCAGAGATACCGGAAATTGCTTTTGCCGGCCGCTCCAATGTCGGCAAATCAAGTCTGTTAAACCGGCTCATCAAGCGCAAAAATCTGGTCAAGACCAGCGCCAAACCGGGCAAGACCCAGAGCCTTAATTTTTTTCTGCTGGATAATTGTATCTATCTCGTAGATCTGCCGGGGTATGGCTATGCCAGGGTTTCCAAAAAAACGCAGGCGGCCTGGCAGGACCTTATAACTGCGTACCTTGAAACCAGGAAAAACTTAAGATGCGTGGTTGTCATTGTCGATCTGCGGCATGAGCTCAAGACTGCCGACCTGCAGTTGGTTGATTGGCTGCGCAGCGTTGGGCTGCCATTTTTGCTGGTCTATACCAAGGCGGATAAACTTTCGTCCAACCAGCGCAGTAAAAACGCGGCAGCCCTTGATGCCGGTTTTGGGATATCAGAGTCAGAAAGGTTCATGTTTTCAGCGAAAACGGGGATGGGCCGGGATAATCTTTTACAAGCTCTTGACAGCTTTCTTATTTAGTGGTTAATTGCTTTTTCGCCGAAATTTCAGAAAGATTGGGTTAGACATATTAAAAAGTTAGGCTTCAATTTGGTTGTTACTCTAAGCAAGGGGGATTGTAAATGGTAACAAATAGCGACTTGCCCTGTTGGGAAATCATGAAATGTGAGGGGACGGAAGATTGTCTAGCAAGAAAACGTCCCGACTTAAACTGCTGGGAAATCGCCAGCGAAATGGACGACTACAGGAAGGCTTTCAATATCTGCAATGACTGTATCGTTTATATGCTCAAGGCTGAAAACACTGTTCTCACCAAACAGGAAATGCAGACCATAATGAAGCAAAAAAGTGCGTGTCTTATTGCCTAATTGATGGTCCCCCGGTAATTCATTTTAGTTTCATCTGAGCGGCGGGCCATCTCACCCGGTGGTCCGCCCCCATCCACCGCCGCCAGGAGTCTTGATGACCAAGAGGTCATTTGCTTCGGCTTTAAATACCAGCTTACCGCCAAGTTTTTTTTCCTTTTTTGCCCGTAGCAGTACGTTTTTGCCTGTCAGCCCATTCTGGCCCCCGCCCAAACCATATGGTGCCAATTTTCGTCGCTCTGTAAGAAGCGAGACGTGGGCTTTTTTTAGAAAACGGTACGATCTTATTATTCCGTCACCCCCCCTGTGCAGTCCTTCTCCGCCGGAACCATAACGCAGGCCATATTGTTCAACCAGGAGCGGATAGGTATGTTCCAGGGCCTCAATAGGAGTGTTCATGGTATTGGTCATATGGGTGTGGATGCCACTGAGCCCATCTAATGTCGGGCGTCCGCCCATGCCGCCTCCGATTGTTTCATAATAGGAGAACTCCTCTCCCGTGTGGCTTTTTTTCCCACCGATTGCAATGTTGTTCATGGAGCCGCTGCTGGCTGCGGGGATCAGTTCAGGAACTGCATGTGCCAGGGCACCGAGCAGGACATCAACAATTCTCTGCGAGGTTTCAACATTACCGGCCGCAACAGGCGCCGGTTTATTGGCATCAACAACAGAACCTGGCCTGGTTATGATTTGCAGAGGACGGTATGTTCCCTGGTTAATTGGATGCCCTTCACCGACAAGGCATTGGAATACGTAAACTGTTGCCGACATAACAACCGACTTGACCGTATTAATTGGTGTATCTGTCTGATCAGCGCTGCGGCGGAAATCAGCGTAAATGGTCGAATTTTTAATTGCAAGATCAACCGATATGGGTACAGTTGCTGGATCCCTGCCGTCATCATCCAGAAAATCGGTATAAGAATATAGTCCGTTTGGTAGCTGTGCTATGACATTTTGCATCAGCCGTTCCGCATACCCTTTGAGTTGGCCTAGTATGGAATAAACCTGTTCAGCTGGATATTTTTTCAGAATATCATTGATACGCAATTTACCGCGGCTCAGGGATGCTGTCTGGGCCCGCAGATCACCCAGGCGTTCTTCCGGATTCCTTACATTATGCAGGAAATCTTGCATAAAGGTTTCGTTAAAGGCACCCTGTGCATATAGAAGCGTGGGGGGGATAACATATCCTTCTTCTTCAAGGCTACTGGCCATTCCCATGGAACCTGGATTTCTGCCACCAACATCAGCATGGTGCGCACGGTTGACAACATAAAAAAGGGGACCCGATGAAGCATGCTCGTGGGATGCGGCAAAGACCGGTTCAATCAGGGTTATGTCTGGAAGATGGCTGCCGCCTTTGTAGGGATCGTTCGTGACGACCATATCTCCGGGCCGCAGGGACATTTCGGCAAGTACCGACGAAAGTGTCATGGGCATGGCCCCAAGGTGCACCGGGATATGAGCAGCCTGGGCAACCAGGTCTCCACTTGCATCAAATATTGCGCAGGAAAAATCCCTGCGCTCTTTTATATTTGAAGAAAAAGAGGAGCGTCCGAGGATGATGCCCATCTCTTCGGCAATGGAACTGAAAAACTTATTAAAAATCTCGACTTCTATTATGTCATGCATCATGCCATGAATGTTTGACGGTCTGCCTGCTTAATTCTGCTCAGATTTGAGGACTGCCAGGAAGGCCTGCTGTGGAATATCAACATTGCCGACAGTTTTCATACGCTTCTTACCGGCCTTCTGTTTTTCAAGCAGTTTTCGCTTTCGTGTAATATCACCGCCATAACATTTGGCTGTCACATCTTTTCTCAGGGCCGGGATATTGGTCCGGGCCACAATGGTGGAGCCAATAGCGCCCTGAATGGCTATTTTGAACATATGGCGCGGAATTTCCTCCTTCAGGCGTTCGCAGGCATGCAAAGCCCTTTCCCTTGCCTTTGAACGATGCGCCAGCTGTGACAGGGCATCAACTTTTTCACCATTAACAAGGATATCAAGCTTGACCAGGTCGCTTTCCCGGTAATCTCCAAGTTCATAATCAAAGGAACCGTATCCCTGGGTGATGGATTTGAGTTTGTCGTAAAAATCATAGATTACTTCGGCCAGGGGCATGTCACAGTTGAATTCTATTCTGCCGGGAGCCGGATAGTGATAGTGGTTATTGATACCTCTACGCTCCATGCACAGGTTCATGACAGGCCCCATATAGCGTTCCGGAAAGAGGATAACGGCTTTGATATAGGGTTCATCTGTCCTGGCAATTGTTGATGGATCAGGGAAATATGCGGGGTTGTCAATCTCCAGCTTAGTGGAGTCCTGGAGATAAAAATGGTACAGGACGGTCGGCACCGTCATGATAAGTGAAATATTAAACTCCCTTTCAAGCCTTTCCTGTACAACCTCTAAGTGCAGCAGACCGAGAAAACCACAACGGAAACCAAAACCCAGAGCTGTTGAAGAATCCTTCTGGAAGGTCAGGGAAGCGTCGTTGAGTTTGAGTTTTTCGAGCGCAACGGCCAGATCCTCATAATCGTCGGTGGAGATAGGGTAAATAGAGGAAAAAACTACCGGCTTGACCTCCTTAAAACCCGGAAGAGGTTTGGAACAGGGATTGTCCTTATGGGTTATGGTATCACCGTTTCTGGTCTCGCCAACGTTCTTTACACCGGCAATTATATAGCCCACCTGGCCGGCCCTCAGCATTTTCTGCGGTTCTCTTGTGAGCCGGAAGAGCCCTACTTCCTCAACCTTGTGAACAGTATTGTTGGACATGAAGCGTATAATATCTCCGGGTTTAATGGTTCCCTGAAAGATCCTGGTGGAGATGATTGTGCCCCTGAATGCATCATAGCGGGCATCAAAGATGAGCGCCTCAAGTGGATTTTGGGGATCGCCCTTGGGCGGAGGAAGCAGGTTGACCACCGCCTCCAGAATATCCTCAACCCCTTTGCCTGTTTTCGCGGAACAGAGTTGGATATGTTCAGGGTCAAGGCCAAGATCCCCCTCTATCTGCAGAGCAACAGCCTCAGGGTCAGCGGCCGGCAGATCAATTTTATTGATCACCGGAATGATGACCAGGTCGGTTTCCATGGCCAGGTAAAGATTGGCAAGGGTCTGTGCTTCGACACCCTGGGCGGCATCGATAAGCAGCAGCGCTCCTTCACAGGACGCCAGAGCCCTTGATACTTCATAGCTGAAATCAACATGACCGGGAGTATCGACAAGGTTAAGAATATATTCCTTGCCGTCTTTTGCCTTGTATGGCAGGCAGATCGTTTGGCTTTTAATGGTAATGCCCCTTTCCCGTTCGATGTCCATATCATCGAGGAGTTGGTCACGGAATTCCCTATCACTCACCATTTTGCAGATCTGGATAAACCTGTCGGCAAGGGTGGATTTCCCATGATCAATATGGGCGATGATGCAAAAGTTCCTGTAATTATCCATATAAGTTTAAATAATTATTCCCGTGTCATGTGCAAAAAAAAATTCAGACAAGTTGCCATACGTTGTAACGAATACGCGGAAATGTTCCGACAATACAATAAAGGGATTATTAATCGTACTCTTTAGATACCTGTAAGAAGTTTTCAAAGAATAATTATCCCGTATCCATTCCGTAAGCAGGGGAACACTTTTAGCATAAATGGCATAATAAGAAAACAGGAAAGATAAAGAACGGGATGAGAGAACAGATATTGCCGGCAACGTAACAAGAATTTCACCGACAGGTGTTGTGCCCCTAATTTCTTTATTTTAGTAAGACCCGTTGATGATCGCAGGACTTTTTGTCAAGTCATCAGAAGAACGTATATTTGTCTCAAGCCCATAATACGGGCAGCAAGGAAAGAGATTGACCTTTCAGGCGCTTATATTAGAATGTGCCAGCATGAAAAAAGAGTCAAAGAAGAAGAATCAAACAATAAAACCACAAAAACTGGTAAATATGCCGGAAGATAAAAATCTTCCCGTTGTCAGTCATACCGGTTTGCAGCGTTATCTTCAGGAGATTAGCCAGTTTCCACTGTTGTCCAGAGAAGAAACCGAGGAACTGGCAATTCGTTATAACGAAACAGACGATCCTGAGGCTGCCTACAAACTTGTTTCCTCAAACCTGAGGCTCGTGGTGAAGGTTGCAATGGATTTTCAGAAATATTGGATGCAGAACTTTCTTGATCTTATCCAGGAGGGGAACGTAGGCCTGGTGCAGGCAGCTAAGAAATTTGATCCCTTCCGTGAAGTCAAGTTCTCATACTATGCTGCTTACTGGATTCGTGCCTATATCCTTAAATTCATTATGGATAACTGGCGCATGGTCAAGATCGGCACCACTCAGGCACAAAGAAAGTTGTTTTTCAGCCTTAATAAAGAACGAAAATTGCTCGAGTCCCAGGGGTTTCAGCCGGACACCAAGATGCTGGCACAACGACTGCATGTAAAGGAAAGTGAAGTCATTGAGATGAGCCAGAGAATGGACAACTGGGATGTGTCTTTGGAAAGCCCGGTGCGAGAAGACTCCAATGATGAACAGAAGGATTTTATACCGCACGGAGGACCAAGTGTTGAAGAGGTTGTGGCCGGTCGGGAGATCAGGCAGCGAATAACTGATATTCTTGAAGATTTAAAGAATAGTCTCAATGATAAAGAGCAGATGATTCTGCAGACCAGGTTGCTGAGCGATGAGCCCCAGACCCTTCAGGATATTGCCGATACTTTTGGTATTTCGCGGGAACGGGTCCGGCAGATAGAAGTGAACCTGCTGAAAAAGATGAAAAAGTATCTTGAGAAGGAAGTTCCTGATATAAAAAATTTTTTTGGTCGGGAAGAGTTTAAGGAAGGATAAAGCTAAACAGCCAGATACCTCCGGGATTGTTTCTAAAATATCAGCTTTACATGCAGCGCCCTGTTCGGACGTGATCCAGCAATAAACCAGCGTAACTTTATCGACGAAAGTTTACTGAGTCAGTGAATAATAAAGGAAAAACTTACCTCGTAGTGCTGGCGGTTTGGTTCCTTGGCGTGTCAAGTCAAGTGAGTCATGCCCAACTTTTCACGGTCACGCCGCATGATCTTCTGCCAGAGCAGAAGATCGTGGTTGACGGCGAGGAGGTCCCGCAATGGAAAGCTCTTTGGGTTCAGGCCAGGAAAAGTGCCCTGCAGGGTGATTTTGAAACAGCGCTGCGCCAGTATAAGACCCTGCTGGTTCTGAAAAGCAACCTCGAAGAAGCACGCTGGGAACTGTCACGACTCATGGTGTACATGAAACGCTGGGGTGAAGCTGCTGAACACCATGAACTCCTCATAGAATCTGCTCCTGAAAGTTCACTGTATATCAATTCACTTGGCAAAGTCATGTGGGAGATGGGACAGTATGAAAGGGCAGTGGATCTTTTTCGGAAAGTACACGATAAAAATCCAACTGATCAGACAGCTCTGGCTGGACTGGTTGAAGGGTTGAATAAACTGGATAGAAAAAATGAAGCACTACCCTACCTGGAGCAGCTCTCTCTGCAGGAACCGTCAAATAAAGGGGTGCGGCGTTATCTTGCCTTTCTTTTATATGAAGCTGAAGATTATGAAAAGGCCAGGACGCATCTCACCATTTTGTCCAGGAATGAAGATGTAGAGCTTGACGTATTGTACAAAACTGCGAAAACTCATGAGCGTCTAGGGCTGGAACAACAGGCCTCTGTATATTGGGAGCGTTTGCTGGTGCGGGAGCCGGAAAATATTGAGGCGCATAAATTCCTGGCCAAATATTATGAAAAGGTGGAACAGCCCGACAGGTCACTTTTGCATCTTGTGGCAGTTTTAGCGCACAATCCTGAAGATGGTGTTACTCATAAGCGTTTAGGGAAAATGTATGAAAAGGCAGGGGAGTATGGCAAGGCCGTGTCATATTATGAAAAATATCTCAAACAGTATCCAAATGATCCCGAGGTCTTGCAACAGATAGCCACTATTAATTCTGCATTTATGAAGATGGGAAAAATACGGGCGTCATTAGAGGACGGTACCACCCTTGATTATCAAGACCAAATTGAAAAGTTAAAAGGAATTATCCGCAATCTTGAAGACGCCGGGCGTTACCAGGAGACCATACCATTTTACAGGCAACTCATCGGTATATCTCCAGAAGATAACGAGATGCTGGCAGCCCTGGCAAATGATTTAGTTGTCATAGGAAATAATAAGGGCAACGTTGCAATGCTGGGATTCTTAGCAGACATTGCATCGGACGATATATCCATGTACCGATCCATGGCAGAATTGTTGCGGCGAATGGAGCGTGAAGAGGAACTGCTGGCAGTTCTGCATAAAATCCACGAGCTTGATCCCGGAGATAATTTCTCGACGCAGGAATTGGCTATCCTGTACCTGAACAGGGGTGAGTGGTTACTGAGCCGCAAATACTTTGCAGAGCTTTCAGAATCTGACTGCTCCAATAGCATTTGCCTGGAAGCAAGGGCCTCACTTGCCGAAAAACTTAACCTGTCGGCTCATAGACTTCAGGATTATGAAACATTGCTGAAGCACCAACCAAACAGCGCCAAAATAAGGCTTGAGACAATCGGTTTGGCAGCGCAGATGGGGTTGCTTGATACTGCTGTCTTTCATGCCGGTTATCTGCAGATATCCCCACCAGGCACGGAGAGCCATGAGCTCAAAATCCTCCTTGCAGGTGCCTATAGGGACTCAGGCTATTTGAGTAGAGCAATAGAACGCTACACTAATATCATAGAACAGACATCCGGGAAAAACGATGCAGTCGTTCAACATTTTCGTATCCGTTCATGGCTGGGTATGGCAGAATCATATGAGCAGTTAGGCCTGCTTTATGAAGCTGAGCAGGCCCTGCGTAGAGCTTTGGTGCTTGAAGAGGACCGAATTCCCATTCTCGAAGCGCTGTTTCATCTCTTTCTAAGGAGCGGTCGCATTGCAGAAAGTGAAATCTGGCTGCAAGCACTTGATCTTGTGGGGGATGCATCGCAACAGGTCCTCTCCACACAGGCTACTCCGGATTGGAAGAAAGAATTTTTCCAGGCTGAAATGTATAGCGCGGCCGGTGATTACGGCTTGGCGGCAGACTTGTATAGACAGGCAGAAGCCCTGTTGCCTGCATACGGCAACAATAAAGCTTTGCCTCAGGATTCAGGTGAAGCAGCAACCGGATTTCGCATACGGACGTATTTAGCTGCAGTCCTTTTGCATGCCCGGGAGTATGCAGAAGCAGAACAAGTTGTCCTTGCTCTGAAAAATGATCATGAGGGGGCACTGGAACTTTTGGTTTTACTCGAACAGATTTATCTGGCATGGGGTAAAGATGCAAAGGCAGAGGAAATTTCAGGAGAGGTGAAGGAGTATGCGGCGCAAGATTTTGGCAGACAGTTAAACCTGGCAGGATTATACAGAAAGTACAAAGACATTTCCCGGCAGTCAGAAGCAGCTGAAAAAGCGATAACTCAGGAGCCTGAGTCCCTGACAGCAAAACATCTCCTTGTTGATGCACGAATTCAACAGGGAGAATATTTTACTGCTCTCGAATTGCTGGACCAGTTTCTGAAAAACTATCCCGAGAACAACTTGTTTCTCTCACAACAGGCTGGTCTTCTTGCTAAAATAGGAAGTTTTCAGGATGCACTTGCTGTGACTGAAATGATACTTGCTGAAAATCCTGAGCGGCGGGATATTGTCCTTCTCAAGGCCCGCATTTTATGGGAAATGAATCGCTGGAAAGATGCTGTCTTCCTGTATGAGTCTATAGTTAAGCCCCCGGTTGAAGAAATTCTGGAGAAAAAGATTCTGGAACAGAGATTGACAGTTGACCAATCCACTACAAAAAGTTCCTGGTGGGAAGTGATTACTTTTTCGGAAGGCACACCGCTTACCATTTCTCAGGTCATCATGTCACCGCAACATGCTGCAGATTTTTCAGAAAATGCTCAGATTGCCAATTCGGTGGCCGCCTCGCATTATGCATATTATCGCTGGCAGGACAGATTCAGCAAAGAATTGTCGGTTCGTCGTTCTGTCAGGCGCAGGGAGTATTATCATGCTGCAAATAAGCTTGAAAAGGTCATAGCAGAAAATGGCAGCAATGATTTCTTGCTCTATGATCTTGCCGGATTGTACAGCAAGCTTGAGCGCTTGGGCGATGAGGCGGCCCTCTACCGGGAACTTGAAGTACAGAATGCTTATTTCCCGGGACTACCGGAAGCAGTCCAGAGGAATAATCTTAAACGGCGACCCAGAACTTTTTTATCCTTCATCATGCTGGATGATGATGGCTGGAACGGATATAAGGGTGTGCGGCAGGAGATTGTTAAAGGAGGCGTAAATTATCACCAGACCACTAAAGAGGATTGGAATCTTGACATTGCCAGAATCAATTACGAGTCAACACGGGATAACCAGAATATTAGGAGTTGGCGTACCATGTTGTCATACGATGCAAAGCTTTCACAGGCCTTTGGGATGACGCTTGGTGGCGGCTTTGAAGTACTCGATAGCGGATATGATGACACACCTATCTTCTATGGCGCAGTTACAGGAAAGATCGCCGATGAAATGAGGGCCGTTTTTTCAGCAAGGCAGGACGTGGTGGTTGACACAGTTGCCAGCCTTAAGCGCAACATCAAAAGACGCGATTATAAGATCGAACTCATGTTTGATCTTTTCCCACGCCTACTTCTGGGGGGGTATTATGATTTTATTAACTATTCAGACAGCAACTGGATAAATAACTATACATTCTGGGCCTCCTACATTTTCTTGCCAGAACCGACCCTGCTGAAAATAAGTTATAATTATGACTTTTATGACTCCCGGGAGGGCCAGAAACCTGGGGTCCCCTTGGATGACGGTTTTGCTCCGGGTGATCATCCTTACTGGTCGCCCCTGAATTACTGGATTACACGTTTTTCTTTATATTTTAGACACCAGTTATCAAATGATACCCTTGCAAGAGGAGTCCCCAGTTATTATACCATAGAGTATTCCCTGGGATACGATTCTGATGATAATGACCTGCACGAATTAAAGGGAAGTTTCAATGTTGAAATCGCAAAAAATTATATAGTTAGTGCCTCCTATGGATATGTTGATGTGGATGTATATCAGCATGAAGAGGCTCTCTTATCACTCATGTACAGATTTTAAAATGTCAGGAAGAAAGAGGACTGCAAAATGTTAGAAAGAATGCCCATTTCAAGGATGGGCTTTAATAGACTCAAAAAAGAGTTGGAACAACTGGAACGTAAGGAACGCCACGATGTGATAAGGGCTATTGAAGTGGCACGTGAGCATGGAGATTTAAAGGAGAATGCTGAATATCATGCTGCCAAAGAGCGCCAGGGTCATGTTGAAGGCAGGATCTTGGAACTGAAAGATAAACTGAGCCGCGCAGAGGTGATCGACTGTTCTGAAGTAACTTGCAAGAAAGCCGTTTTTGGTACTGTTGTAACCATGTTGGATCTGGATGAGGATATTGAAGTTACCTATCAACTCCTGGGCTCCGAGGAGTCAGACGTGAAAAAGGGAATTATATCATTACAGTCGCCTCTGGGCAGGTCCATTTTAGGGAAAGAAGTGGGCGATCAAGTAAAGGTCGTTACCCCTGGAGGTATGCGTGAATTTGAAATAATTAACATTGCAGCTCCGGAAAATGACTAGGCTGATGCACAGGCTGCTGAAAGATGCTGCTGGTATAATGAGAAATGTGTGAATTGTATAGAGAGCTAGTGATGCCGCTAATGCTCAATTGGCATTAATGCCCTGCAGAAACATGTTGCTGATCTGCTTTGCGGTATCCTCAATATCGTATGGGGGCTTGGGCGACAATACCCAGAGCCTGGTCATTTCATCCAGGGCTCCGAAAAAAGCCCTTTTTGCTATTCCGGGTTTCACATCTTTGCGGAAAATGCCTTTTGTTTGACCCTGACGGATGATGGCTGAGATGATATCAACATATTCGCTGAAGATAGTTTTGCGGTATTCCTTGATCAGCTTGTGACTCTGGCGCAATTCCATCTGTATGATTTCAGCCAGGCTTTTATTTTCTTTGGCCATGGAAAGATGCTTGAGGGCGAAAATCTCAATTTTTCTCTGGGGGTTTTCTTCCTGATCAACAAGTTTTTTGGTCTGGGCAATAAATTTTCCGATTTCTTCATCAAATACAGAGATGAGAATGTCAAACTTGTTGTTGAAATAGAGATAAATCGTGCCGTCTGCCACTTTAGCGGCTTTGGCAATATCAGAAATTCTGGCGCTGAAGAAGCCTTTTTTGGCAAAAACTTTAACTGCAGCCCGAATTATTTTTTCGTGTTTGTTAGAACTTTTCATTAATAATTACAGCATATGACAAGTTAACCACACTTCGCCAAGAATGCAATTTGTGCCTGAATGGTTATTCATTTAGCGGCACTATGATAGAAATATAACTCTCCGATGTCAAGACAAAATTTGCATGTTTTGAATATTTATAATGATTGAGTGTTCACTATATCTTGACAAAAATTGGAGCATAAAGGTAGGTTGACAGCGTAGTCGGGGTACGGGCTTCAAACAGGCAACTCGATATGGCTGCTTAGGAAAAAATACCCATATCACGTTGTGGTAGCTATTCCATAGAGATATTCTGCTTGGCAAAGACTGTTGCAAACGGAATTTTTAAGAATAAGTAAATTTGAATTTTGTACAAAAAAGATTTTTTGTCCGATGTGACAGATTTAAAAGAATTGAAAGGAGATTTGTCCCATGAAAGTATTGGTTATTGGCTCTGGCGGCAGGGAACACTCTTTGGTTTGGATGCTTGACCAGAGTCCGCGTGTATCAAAGATTTACTGTGCCCCGGGAAATGCAGGCATCAGTAAACTGGCTGAGTGTGTTGCCATTAGTGCAACTGATGTAAAGGGTCTTGTCAGTTTTGCCAAAAAACAAAAGATAGACCTTACCCTGGTTGGACCTGAGTCCTCATTAACATTGGGGGTTGTGGATGCCTTCGAAAAGCAGGGCTTACCTATATTTGGCCCGTCGCAAAAAGCGGCAATTCTTGAGGGCAGCAAGGTTTTCACCAAGAAATTCATGCAGGACTATAACATTCCTACAGCCGGCTTTACGGTTTTTCGTAAACGTGAAAGGGCAATTGAATATGTTGAGCGTATCGGCGCCCCGGTGGTCATCAAGGCAGACGGTCTTGCCGCCGGCAAGGGTGTTATGGTCGCCCAAACTGTGCAGGAGGCCATAGATGCCATTAATGTGATCATGAAGGATAAGGTTTTCGGCGAGGCCGGCAACAGGGTTGTTGTGGAGGATTTCATGACCGGTGAGGAGGCATCGTTTCTGGCCTTTACTGATGGTAAAACGATACTGCCATTACCGACATCCCAGGACCACAAACCAATATTTGATGATGACAAGGGACCGAACACGGGCGGCATGGGGGCATATTCTCCGGCTCCGGTCGTTACTCCGGTCTTGCATAAACAGATCATGAACAAGATAATGGTCCCGACTGTCAAGGGAATGGCCAAGGAGGGAAGACCATATAAAGGGGTCCTCTATGCCGGCCTGATGATAAATAACGGCAAGGCCAAGGTTGTAGAATTCAACTGCCGCTTTGGCGACCCTGAAGCCCAGCCGCTTCTTATGCGCCTGAAGACGGACCTGGTTGATATTATTGAGGCTGTACTGGACGAGCAACTGCACAATATCAGGTTGGATATCGATCCGCGTCCGACTGTGTGTGTTGTTATGTCATCAGGCGGCTATCCAGGTTCCTATAAAAAGAATAAAGTGATTAGCGGACTTGATAAAGCTGCAAAACAGAAGTCAGTAGTCGTATTTCATGCAGGAACCGCTTTGAAGAACAATAAGATAGTGACTGCGGGTGGCAGGGTGTTGGGTGTGACAGCCATTGGTAATGATCTGGATGAAGCGATCAACAAAGCGTATAATACAGTTGCCATGATTAAATGGCCGGGCAGCTTTTACCGTAATGATATTGGTGCCAAAGCAGCCCGGCACATGAAAAAAACAACAAAAGACGAGGCTGGTCAGGCGCAGGTAGGCATAGTTATGGGTAGTGATTCAGATTTGCCAGTTATGCAGGTAGCAGCCGATTTTCTCCATTCAATGGGGATCCCGTTTGAGATATCTGTTAATTCAGCCCACCGTACTCCTGATGCTGCAAGTGCTTACGCCCAGAATGCGGCCTCAAGGGGTTTGCGCGTAATCATTGCCGGGGCGGGTATGGCAGCCCACCTGGCTGGAGTTTTGGCGGCCCATACAAGTATTCCAGTCATTGGTGTGCCCCTTGACGCCTCTTCGTTGAATGGCCTTGATGCGCTGCTTTCCACAGTCCAGATGCCACCAGGTGTGCCCGTTGCCACCATGGGCATAGGCAAGGCCGGGGCAAAGAATGCAGCAGTGCTTGCTGCCAGGATCCTGGCACTTCATGACAGGAAGCTTGGCACCAAACTCGCAGCATTTAAAATGGAAATGGTAAAGCAGGTGCAGGATAAGAACAGAAAGCTGCAGAGACGTTAAGCCCTGATGAAATTTAACGAAGACGGTAGACATACTGTTGCCTACCAGCCCTGTTCAATGGCAGACCTGAACAGGGCTGTTGCTGTTTTGAACGGGGGAGGAGTTGTTGCCTTTCCAACAGAAACTTATTACGGGCTCGCTGTTGATCCATTTAACCCCCTGGCTCTGAACCATTTGTTTTCCTTGAAACATAGGGACATCAGCAAGCCAATCCTGACACTGGTGGACGACAGGCCGTCATTATCTTCCCTTGTACAGGATATTCCCATCCTCTATGAACCCCTAATGCAGGAATTCTGGCCAGGTCCGCTAACTCTTATTTTTCCGGCGAGAGTGAACCTGCCGGCCCTTTTGACAGCTGGAACCTCCACAATTGGAGTGCGACATTCATCCCACCCTTTCGCACGTCAGTTGTTGCGTGCTTTTGGGCGGCCATTAACAGCGACCAGCGCTAATATATCCGGATGTGCTGCAGCCGTCGATGCCTATGAGGTCAAGGCACAGTTCGGTAGTAAGATTGATATGGTTTTTGATGGCGGAAGAACACCCGGGACCGTTGGATCAACTATTATCGGTCTTGAAGGGGACAGACTCAAGCTCATACGTGAAGGGTGCATTCCCTTTAAAGATATTCTCCGGATTTACAAAAATAGCCGGATAATAAAGTGAAATCATTCCAATTCGATCCCTTTAGGTACCGGCTGGCTAGAGATATCCGCAACAATCTGTCAAAATCATTTCTCCATGCTTTAGCAGAAAAAGATGGATCCGTATTTCAAAGATGCGGAGCTGAATACATGCAGCTGAATCTTGAACCGGAATATGCACAGTATGTGAAAACCAGGATAGCTAGGTATGAAGAAGCTTACGCAATCATAGGACAGAAAAAAACCAAGGAAGTTTTGCAGCAGGCAGCAATTTTCTGGGATCTTGAACTCTACTTTGAAATGCATGAACTCCTGGAGCCGGAATGGAAAGAAGCAGAAGGTGGTAGGCGTAGGGCCCTGCAAGGGCTTATTCGGGCAGCCGGCATGAAAATTCATGCAGAAAATAACAATGCAAAGGCAGTAGTCAAAATGGGTGCCAAAGCCTTGGCGGATTTAGAGGAATATGGCGGCGAGCTTACGGGTTTTGTTACACTTAAAGCCGTTCTGGCAGAAATTCAAAAAACGCTTAACTCGAGCCAAAGCAGCACCCGGGTTGATTAAACGTTATTGGTCAGGTTAGTTGAGTTCAACTAACGGGAAAACCCTGCAGCAGTTATTTTTTTTCAGACTTGCAGGTGTTTAGTTTAAAGGGAAGATAGGCGGGACAATGGCCAATAGCTGCTGTTGCTATAAGCGGGATGCCGATAACCCCCCACCAGCTTTTAGCCACTACCCCGATAATGATAATAGCCAGACCCGCGGCCAGTCGAAAAATTCTGTCAGAATCACCCATGTTCTTTTGCATTTTTCACTCCTCTGCTAAAATAATCAATTGGATAAGAGCGTCCCTTACTTTAACGTAGCTTAGTGCTTTTTGATTTAATAAACATTGCCAGATTAACAAGTTGTGCCATAATACCATACACTGCAAAACCGGCTCCCATCAGAAAAATAAAATCATAGACGATTCCGAACCCCTGGGAGGAAAAATATATAAACAGGATGCCCATGCCAAGGGAAAAAAAAGAGCCCAGAACGTTCATGCGTTTGATGTTTTTTAAATGGGCAGCCTGTAGGGTATACAGTTCATTTTTTTCAGAAAGGGATTTGGCGCAGCTTTGCTTGCAGGCAACACCGTTTTCAGATTCAAGTACACATTCCACACAGACTGCCTTACTGCAGGCCTTACATATTGCAACCGCTTCTCCTGCAGGATGATTAAAACATTTCATGCGGTCTTCTCTTTGTTTAAGTTAGGTTGGTAAGTGGAAAAGAAAATGGGATTTTTAATTATACAATAACAAATATACCTGTAGAGATAAAAAGTATTTGCAAGAATTTTAGCACAGTGTTGATATAGTGGCTATTCTAACAAACTTATAGTTCAGCGCAATGTCGTAAATGGTGTTATAAGGTCAATATCTTTCACCCCAGATCATCGTAATGCACAGAGAATTACAGAACATGCTGCCTATCACCATATTTTCACAGGGCGGAAATATAGTGATGACAATTCTGCTGATTTCAGTAATTCTCATTGCACTTTCAGCATTGCTTAATCTATATAGTCCAAGACCTCTCTATCAGCAGGCCTCCACCACTATACTCGTCACAATCAACTTTTTGTTTATTGCGGGCTTTCTGTGGATTTGTTGGTTTCACTGGCAGATATACCTGAAAATGCCTCTTGAATTACCGGAAAATCTCATTGCCTGGATAAACAGGCAGCTTGAAGTGATAAATAGGAGCAGCGACTATGGCATGGAACTTTATAATGCCGCCTCTCCCCCGCGCTACAAGATACCGTTCTGGATTGAGAACGAGAAATATTACTTCTGGTTCATGTGTTACGGAATAATGGCTCTTTTGGTACATTTTCGTCTGCAGAGCCACCGGTTTCGAGCTATGCTCCACCTCTTTTTGGCACTCCAGGTCGCAATCCTTTATTTTTGGGTGGATCCATTCAGCTCCCCGCTGCCCCAGTTTCTGGGTGAAATTGCACCCTGGTACACCCCTGGTCAGTCAATGGCGGCAAAAGCCGCCGGTTTTATGCGCTTGTATCCGAAAATGGTTTTTTATTACAACGCGGAGTATATGTGGTTTCATCCTCCGTTGCTTTTTATTTCGTACGGTGCTATTACCATCATTTTTATTACATCAGTATTTATGCTCCTCAAAAGGGACCTCTTGATTGAAAAGATTGGCTATGTCTATGCAAAGCTCGGTTTTTTCATGCTCACCCTGGGTATGTTGCTGGGATATCCCTGGGCCCTAAAGGCCTGGGGGCCAAACTGGTGGTGGGACCCGAAGATCTGCAGTTCCTTAATGATGTGGGCTGTCTTTTCCACATATCTGCATACACGATTGTATGCAAACAAAAAGTCCATGTGGAAGTTTACAGCCCTGCTGGGAATTATATGCTTTCTGGCCATGATTTTTACTTTTCTGACCTCTTTTTATTTCCCGGGCGAGCATACGTTTCAGTAACCGCTGTCCCGGATTATAAAGAATGACAGGAGTGGTACAGGGAGTATGAAGGATTTACCCAAGGAAATGCTATAACAATGAAACTGAAAAGTTCATATGATTTTTACCTGATCCTTGCCACCACAGTGGTCCTCTTTGCTATTTCGCTTATAAGCATATACGGCATGTTCTATTTCAAATTTGCCCAGATCCATCAGATGGACCCCTCATTGAAAATAATGTATATGAATCGGATGAACGAAGTAGTTGCACCGTTCATCATCTGTCTTATACTTCTGCTCGGTATCTGTGTTCCCAAGAGATTGCTGCCGACTGTCTGGCTAAACCGTATTACGTTAATACTTTTGGCCTGTGTTGTGCCGATAGGATTCCTCTACGGCGTGAAGGCTGGTTTGTTTTTCATGCTTGCCGCCTCACTCGCATTGCAGACAATCGTGTTTCTCATGGCCCTGGCAGGGAGCAAAAGCCTCTATTTTCATAAAAAAGGATATTGGGTTCGTCTTGGGTCATCGTTGATACATCTCGGACTGATCATTTTTATCCTTGATCTGTTTTTTTATGCGAATAAAACACTTCATCTAGTGCTCTTCTGGGTTACAACCGGTGCAAGTATCCTGGGAATGGTTTTCTGTTTTTACGCTGAATCCGTTGTCAATCTTGTTACAGGCAGAAAGACGGTTTCTGATGAGAATATAACCTGACAGATTTTTTCCTTTAAAATATTTTTTATTATACTAAATAGTTATTTGACCAGTATGTTGACAGCCAATTTTATCATATCAGGAGTCTGAGATGAAACTGCTTGTAAATGTGATAGTTGCAATTCTTTTGTGGGCCCCCCAGAGTGCCGGCGCACTCTGTGTCCAGGGTGACTGTACCAATGGGCATGGAACGTTTGCCCTGCCTGACGGAAGGAAATATGTCGGGGAATTCAGGGAAGGTATTCGAACGGGCAGAGGATTGATGACCTATCCGGATGGTGCCAAATACGTGGGTGACTGGCAGAATGATAAACCTCATGGAAATGGCACCCTTATATCTGTCGACAATTTCGAATACAGTGGAGAGTTTGCCAATGGAGTTCGTCATGGACAGGGGACACTGGTAATGGCTGATGGGAAAATATATGTAGGACAGTGGCAGAACGATATCCCGCACGGGCAGGGAAGGATTTCATACCCCGGTAAAGAAGAGTTTATAGGTCAGTTTGAGAATGGCCGGCGCAATGGACAGGGCGAGGTCACATATGCAGATGGGACCAGGTATAAGGGCCAGTGGGCTGATGATCTTCCCAACGGGCAAGGCGTAAAGATAATGCCAGACGGAATGCAGTATTCCGGGGAGTTTAAAAACGGTTTAATGCATGGCATAGGTACGGTAGTTATGCCTGATGGAAGCCAGATTAAAATACAGTGGCAAAGTGATGCGCATGTGCAAAATGAGGAGGAACAACCTGAGGCAGAACTTTTGTCTATTGAGGCAAGGGAAGACTGGTACATGTTCCAGACTCCTGGAGAAAAACAGGCTCGGCAAAGCCGGGAACCCATCCGGCCTGCCGGTCATATGGCTGTTTCATCACAGGGGTTATTCGCCGCTGCGGAGGCAACCCCACCTCAGGAAATAGTGGCGCCCGTTGGGACTGCTGAACAAATTTTACCTCAGGCGTCTGAAATGGAACAGGTTGCAGTTGAAGCGCAGACACAAACAAAAGCGGTCAACGAAATTCAAAGAGCGCAAGTTGAGGAGGCGGCATCTGAAGTTGTGAAGGCAACCCCATCTAAGGAAATAGCGGCGCCCGTTGAGACCGCTGAACAAATTTTTCCCCAGGCGTCTGAAAAGGAGCAGGTTGCAGCTGAAGTGCAGACGCAAACAGAAGCGGTCAATGAAATTCAGATAGCGCGAACTGAGGAGATGGCATCTGAAACTGTCCTGCCCGCCACAGGAGAACAGGCCTCTGATCACCAAAAGGGATATGCACTCTATTCAGAAACCGTAAATGGAGCCAAGTATGCCAGCGTTGCCAAGGGGGCTAATATCCGTTCCGATGCAACACTGACGTCAGAAGTCCTGCGTTCTGTGCCGTCAGGATACCCCGTGGCTGTCCTGGAACGACAGGCAGATTGGGCCCTGGTCGAGGATTTCAGGCAGAGAAAGGGCTGGGTCTTTGCACCTCTGCTTACTGAGCCCGGAACCGTAATAATTAAAGTTTATAAGGGAAACTTGCGCAGCGGCCCCGGTTTAACAGATGATACCATTGTACAACTTGATCACGGGACAGTAATGTCAGTTTTAGAAACAAGGGGAGACTGGCTGAAGGTAAGTGATTTTGGAAAATTAACCGGCTGGCTTCATCGAAAGGTCATCTGGCCTTAAGAGAACACAATATTCCATTCAAACCGCAATCGTTTTTTTTTCAGCGGAACAATTCATGCAAGATAAAAACATGCAGCAGAAAAGGCCCGGAAAACTGAGCAGGTTCTTGCCGCTTTTCGTGCTTTTGGTGTTAATACTTTTGGCTCTCGGGCTTGGTTCAAGAGTCAAGAATGAGAAGAGCAGGCTTTTGGAAGAAAAAAGTAATGCTGTGCTCCAGGAAAGACCACCGGTCAATGTGGTAGTGCAGGAGATGGCACCTGCATTGCTGCGTGATAGGCTGAACCTGCCTGGCATGGTAGAGCCCTGGGAGAGTTTGAACATACTTGCTGAAGTTAGAGGCATGGTGGAAGAAGTCCTGGTGGAAGAGGGCGACCATGTAAACCAGGGTGACCTGATTGCCCGCCTCGACACCAGTGATTATGAAAACACGATAAATTCCACCAGGGCAGCATATAACCTGGCCCTGACAAATTTGAAGCGGTTGTCAGGCCTGCATGAGCAGGAAATTATTGCCCAAGCGGAATATGATTCCATCAAGGCAGAGGTTGAATCACTTAAGGCGAACCTGACCATTGCCGAGCTGCAGTTGAAAAGGTGTTATATCAGGTCATCTATTTCAGGAATTGTAAATGTACTCCCAGCCCAAAACGGTCTTTATCTTGCTGTCGGAGATCCTGTAGCCACTGTGCTTGATATTGACCGGGTTAAAGTAATTGTCGGTATTCCGGAAACTGATGTGGATGCAGTGCGAAAGCTGGACAGGTTTGAAGTAATTATTGAAGCCCTGCGTAAGAAAACAATATCCGGCTCAAAAAATTTTCTGGCTGTTGCTCCCGAATCCCAGGCCCAGGTTTACCGGCTCGAGCTTGAAGTAGGAAATAAATCGGGAGAAATCCTGCCCGGCATGTTTGCCAGGGTGGAAATAATCAAGAAGGAATTCCCTGAAGCACTGACTATTCCTCTCTATGCGGTGATATCGCGTGACAATAAACACTTTGTATTTCTTGAAGAGGGCAATGTTGCAAGACTGCAGGAAGTCAGGCTTGGCATTTTGGACGGCTGGCAGATCCAGATCACAGAGGGACTTGCACCGGGCCAGCGGGTCATTGTTGTCGGCCAGCGGAGTGTGGATGCAGATCAGAAATTAAACGTGGTAAAAAAAGTCAACCACCCGGCGGAGATTACCAGGTGATTGTATCTGATACTGCAGTAAGCCAGAGAATCAGTGTCCTGGTGCTGGCCCTTATCATCCTAATATTCGGCACTTACTGTTATAGGTCGCTGCCGCGGGAAAGCGAACCGGATATCACCATACCCAACGTCTTTGTTTCCACCAGCTATAAGGGTGTTGCCTCCAAAGATATCGAAACATCGATCACCATCGAGATAGAAAAAAAGCTCAAGGGGCTTGAAGGGGTAAAGAAAATCCATTCCGTCAGTTCTGAGGGCCTTTCTTCAATCAATATCGAGTTTATCACCGGTACCGATATTGATGATGCCCTGCAAAAGGTGCGGGATCGTGTGGATGAGGCCAAGAATGAATTGCCGGCTGACCTGGAAGAGGACCCTTCTGTTTTTGAGGTAAACTTCTCGGAACTCCCCATAGTTGTCTTTTCCCTTTCAGGCACATGCGGCATCAGCTGTTTAAAGGATATTGCCGATGACCTCAAGGATGATATCGAAGCAATACAGGGAGTTCTGGAGGCGGAGGTAACAGGCGGTATAGAAAGGGAAATACGGGTCGAGGCCTTTCCGGAAAAACTGGCCTATTACAATATCCCGATATTTGCTTTACAGGATGCTGTAACCAAAGAGAACAGAAACACCTCAGGCGGTGTTATACGTCTTGGTGATGGACGCTTCCAACTGCGCGTTCCCGGCGAATTCGAGCAGCCCGATGAGATCTTTCATCTTGTTGTCGGCACCCATCAGGGTCAACCGATATATTTGAAGGATGTGGCCCGGGTTGTTGACGGTTTTAAGGATGAAACAAGCCGTTCCAGGCTAAACGGCAGGGAAGCGGTTAATATCATGGTTAAGAAGCGGGCCGGTGAAAACATCATTTCCATCACCGATGCCATAGATGAACTGCTGGTAAAGGTACAGCCGACCTGGCCCAAGGGTACGGAAATCACCAAGCTCATGGACAAGGCCAAGGATATCCGGAATACGGTGGCTGACCTTGAGAACAATATTCTCTCCGGCCTGGTTCTTGTCGTGTTTGTCATCCTTTTTGCAATGGGGATCAGGAATGCAGTTCTTGTGAGTCTTGCAATCCCTTTCTCCATGCTCCTTTCATTTGCCGTACTCTACGCGCTTGATATAACCTTGAACATGGTGGTCCTCTTCAGCCTGACTCTGGCGCTCGGCATGCTGGTGGATAATGCCATTGTCATCGTGGAGAACATTTACCGTTATCTTGAGCAGGGAGTGCCTCGCATTGAAGCAGCCAAGAAGGCGACGTCCGAGGTGGCTTATGCTGTCATCGGCTCCACCCTGACAACCCTGGCAGCTTTTTTCCCCATGCTTTTCTGGCCGGGCATCATGGGTGAATTCATGAGTTACCTGCCCCTGACACTTATTGTCACGTTGTCTTCCAGCCTCTTTGTCGCCATGGTGATCAATCCGGCCCTGGCCTCATTATTTATGAAGATCAAGCCCGGAAGCCGGAATAGGACTGCAGCAGAGAATAATCAAGCAAAAAGTGCAGAAGAAATTGCCCGGGCGGGAGAAAGTCCGGTTCATATAAAAGGGCCCGTCCTGTCCTTTTATGTGAAATCCCTTCAACAGGCTCTCAATCATAAAATCGCCGTTGTTCTCATTGCAGTCTGCATTCTTGTCCTGCTGGTGCAGACCTGGCTTCTTCTTGTAGGTTTGGAAAAACCGGTGGAATTTTTTCCAAACATCGAACCAAAGGCAATGTATGTGAACCTGGATACGCCTGAAGGGGCGGACCTGGAATACGTAGATTCTGTTGTGCGCCATGTTGAACTTGCCGTGAATGGCTATGATACTTCACGGGAAACCCTAGCGCCAGAAGAACAGTATACGATTTCGTATGAACCGAAGGAACATGAAAAAAAAGGCGGCAGGAGATTTTTCGGACCGAGCGATATAGCTAATATTGATTACATCTATGCCAAGTCAGTAGTTACAGCAGGTCCCGGTATGATGTTTGATCCAAATGCCCCGAACCATGTCGGTATCCAGTTTATTGATCTTGAAGACAGGGTTACTCCCAGTTCCGAATCAATGGAAGCGATTCGGGAGCGGGTGAATAATATTCCAGGCGCCAAGATCACGGTTGCTGAACAGGAAGAGGGACCACCGACAGGGTCCCCGATCAATATAGAAATTGCCGGCGATGATTTTGACATTTTAGGACGCCTTGCCAAAACCATTCGGGAGATGATAGCCAATATTCCATTTGTTGTTGATATAAGGGATGACTATGTGGCAGGCACGCCCACAGTGCGTATAAAGGTTGACCGTCAGAAAGCAGCCCTTTTCGGACTCTACACTGACAATATCGGTACAGCGCTGAAGACAGCGTACAACGGTTTGGAGGTTTCCACGTACCGGGAGGGGGATGAAGATTACGATATTACTGTGCAGCTTTCAGATGCAAAACGTCGGGTCACGGATGTCCTGCATGAACTGATGCTGCCCACACCGTCAGGGAAAATTGTACCCCTTACAACCCTGGCACGTATGGAGTTTGCAGGAGGGTTGGGAGATATAGTCCGTATAAATCATGAACGGGTAGTGACGGTCAAGGCCAACGTTGATGAAAACAAAATTCCCGGGCCGGTTGCCAGGGCCCAGGCGGAAGAATTGTTGAAAAACTTCCCCATGCCCCCCGGTTATCGTATTACCTTTACCGGAGAATTTGAATTCCAGAAGGAGTCTGAAGAGTTTCTTTCAAAAGCCTTTGTCATTGCTCTTTTTCTGATATTCCTGGTGTTGGTGACGCAGTTTAACTCAGTGGCCCAGCCGTTTATCATCATGACGGCAGTTATCCTTTCCATGGGCGGCGCCTTCCTGGGCTTGACCGTTATCAGCTCGCCTTTCGGAATAATCATGACCGGTGTGGGGGTCATCTCCCTTGCCGGTGTTGTGGTTAATAACGGCATCGTGTTGATCGACTATATAAACAAGTTGCGCCGGCGCGGTTTCGAATTGCGTGAAGCGGTTATGGCTGCCGGGGCAACAAGACTGAGGCCTGTCCTGTTGACAGCCTTGACAACCATTCTTGGCCTGCTGCCCATGGTGACCGGGGTCTCATACGATTTTCACAACCTGACAATCTCATGGGTAAGTGAATCAAGTCAGTGGTGGGGATCCATGGCCATAGTGGTCATATTCGGTTTGCTGGTCGCCACCTTCCTGACCCTCGTGGTAGTACCGGTTCTGTATGTTTTTATCGAGGAAAGCAAGGGTATGTTGGCTGCTTTCCGCACGAGGTTAAAATCATTTGTCCCCGGTAATTAAGACCATGAAAGGTGAAGTATTAGTTAATAGTCCCAACAGTGATGGCGCCATCCAATAATGCAAAATGATTACAGATATTTATGTTTCCTCATCATGTGTTATATGATGCAGACTTAAACAATGTGTCTGTTGATTACAGCTTAAAAAAGTTTATTTCTCTTGCACGATGCATTTCCGGCAGGTTTTCTCATGGACGTATCAAGCGCTGACTGACTTCCAGGTACTATCACGGAAGACATAATGGGGTTTGAATTTAGCCTTATAGCTCATTGCATTCACGTCTTCAATCCAGTAACCGAGATAAATGAATTTTATTTTTTTCTGCAGGCAGAATTCAATTAAATACAAAATATTGTAGGTTCCGGGACTTCTTTTTTTTTCTGCAGGATCAAAATAAAAAAAGACAACATTGAGCCAGGCAGTGCTTAAATCTACAATGGAGACACCGATCAGTTTAGAGCCGATGCGGTAACTGAATTCAACGGTGTTGGTTATGTTGTTGAGGAAGAACCCTGTATAATAATCCAGAGGAAGACCTTCCCGGGCGGGATACCGGGAAGCCAGGAATTTTCCCAGCAGTTCCAAATTCTCCTCGCTGCAGGAAAGGGGGTTGATTTCAACGGTAAGATCCAGATTTTTTCGCAAGACCCTTTTTTGACTTCGGCTTGGTATGAATTCTTTGGGATCAATACGCAGAGGGATACACGCCTTGCACCCGGAACAGTGCATATTATATATGATATTACCGTTGCGGCGATACCCGGATGCAAGGTATGCATCCATGACAAAATCAGGCAGGGTGTCAAAGAGGGCCTGGTTGTAAACTGCCTGAAAAGGAAGACCATAGGGGCATTCTATCGAAGAATGCACAAAATACTGCTGCAGTTCCTCTCTTATGCGTTCTGCTTCCCGGGAAAGGTTATTCTTGTGTTCTGCCATGCTGAAGCGCTATCAGTCAACCTGGAGAACAGGTTGTTTCTGTAAGCGCTTGTAATAGAAATTCTGCCCGTAGAGGACGGATACCGGGTTGTGTCCGGCAACCCGGTCCTTTACCACCAGTGTGGTAACAGGAGCGTCGGAATACTTGGTAAACAGGATATCATGGCCCACGCAGAGTCCGACAATGATATTAAGGTCGGTCCCGGCCCGGTTTAAAAGCCTGGCCTGGGCTACCGGATTGCACGCCGGTTCAAATGTATTGGGACGCACCTTTTCTTCTTCAGTGAGTCCCAGTTCCAACTTGTCTATACTTCCTGATTTACAGCAGACACTGACCGGCTTGAATCCCTGTGCATCCAGAATAGCTGCCAGACGGTTTGTTTCATCCAGCAGACCGATACAGGTTGCCATGCCTATCTTTTTGAAATCCATAAGCTTGGCAAAGGCTATGGTGTCTTCCACCCTCGTCCAGCGGGCATTTATCGCATCACTGCCTGGTATGGGTTGGTAGCAGAGACCTTCAACCTTGGCTGCAACGCTGGCCATTCTGGCATCTTCAGCATCACCCTTATAGAACTCAAAGGATTCCTTTATAATATCGGAATGGTCTCTTGTCGGGCAGTTGCCCGGTTTGGCCGGTTGATTTTCCGGGTCAACGCTCCAGCAATTGGTGCTGCCACTTTTACGCCAGGCGGCGCTGCATTTGCTGCAGGTAAAATCAATTTGTTTGCTCATGGAAAATCACTCCTTGGGTATTGTGAAAATATTATTTACTGCTGATTAAAACGGCAACTGTCTTCGTGGCATCAATTTGCTCCATGGCTATTCTAATTGCTGCGGTCAGGGGGACCGAGAGCAGCATGCCTGGGATACCCCAGAGCCATCCCCAGAAGATAAGGGAGAAAAGCACGACAAGCGGACTTAAGTTCAAACCGCGCCCCATGAATTTTGGTTCCAGTATATTGCCGACCAGGAACTGGATGCTGAGAAGCAGCATTGCAATAATAAGAGTTTTGCCGATGGAACCGGACTGGAAAAGAGTGATGGCAATTGGCGGCAGGGTGGCAACAATTGAGCCAATGGTTGGAATAAAGTTAAGGACAAAGGTCAATACCCCCCAGAGCAGGGCAAAGTCTACACCGGCAATGGTAAGAACTATGGTGACGAGTGCCCCGGTTAAAAAACTGATAAGGGTTTTCAAGCCCAGATACTTTTGCACGGATTGGTTGATTTTTTTGATTGATCCCAGGATGGGGGCTGCGTTTTCCCTGCCGAGCTGCTTTAACAAACGTCTTGTAAATGAATCATGCTCAGCCAGGATAAAGGCCATAAACAGTAAGACCCACAAAACATTTCCCAGAAAGGAAAAAAATGAACCACTCAGACTCTGCACCAAACCGCCGAAGGAGAGCTGGTTTTGTTTTATCTTGCTCAAAAAAGCATTCATCGCCTCATTGGCCTGTTCCCGGGAGATGTCAAAACGCGAAAGTATTATATTGGCGTATTCCCAGAATTTAGCCTCATATTCCGGCAGCTGGGATTGAAAGTTGGCCACATTGAGCATTACCAGTTTCCCGAGTAAAAATATCAGCAACAATACGATACCAACGACAAGTATTATGCGCACAAAACCTGGCAGGTGAAAGCGTTTCAAAAAATTGAGCGGGATGCCCAGGGCATAGCAGACAAGAATGGCAAAGCAGAGGGGGATGAAGAGAAAACTCAGGGTTCGCAGGATAACGGTAAAGAGCACAATGAGCAGCAGCCAGGAGGCTGCAACTGTTACATTGAATTTAGTCGGTTCTGTGGAAGAGTACATATCAATATCCTGTGTAGTGCCAAGTGAGTCAGCTGGATGAATGTGAATATAAATTGAATATGTTTGTTAAATCAATGAATTAATCTTTCCTGAATTTATTTGTCTCATGAAGCGGTTGGTGCAGAGCTGTGAGGATAACCTGAGAAACAGCCTCTTGTCTTGTTTTCTAGTAACGCGGCCCTGCTGAAACGTATTGCAAGTGACATATTCATACTGAGACCTGTTTTCTCAGCAACAGCAAGGATGTCATTGTATTTTCCTGCAGGGACGTGAAATGCCGGTTCAGCATAAAGCAGTTTTGCTGCAGGCTTGAGAATTGCCGCAACTTCTTTGAATAAAAGTGCTGGAACAGGGACTTCATGGATCATCCAGAATGCCAGGCCAAAGTCAACGGGAGTTGTAACACCGATTGCGGTCGGGTTGGCGCGGTGCGGAATAATCCGATGCGCCAGCCCTTTTCCTGTGGCCCGTTTTACCATGATATCAAGCATCTGCTGCTGCAGGTCAACAGCGATAACCATCCCAGTGTCCCCGACAAGTTCGGCCAGCCCCAAGGTAAAGAAGCCCATACCGCAGCCAATATCAATGACAGTCATTCCTTCTTTTACATAGGCGGAAAGAATTTTTCCGGGATTATGTATCAAACGGCGCAATTGATTATCAAAGGTGTAGGCAAGCCACCAGGGGCAGACATGATGATTGGACATGAGATTAATAAATAATGTTTTTTGAAAATTAGAGGATTATTTCCCTCGGATCTTGTGGGGTGGGTACAACTCTCCATTCCTGTGCATCTTCATCAAAATCGGCAATTTTCTCCAAAGGAGTCTTGAGGTACTTTCCGAGCCCTTCAGCTGCCACTGACCCGTCATGAAGCAATAATTCCCCGGTGCCCTCAAAGAACCTGCTGCTGTTTTTGGTAATCCTACCAACTACACGTAGTTCCTCATCATTTTTGTAACGCTCAAAAAAGCCTCTGCGTTTTCTCATGTCACAGAGGCAGACCACGGCGCCGCAGTTGGTTTTCTGTGTGCAGTTTGAACAGGTAAGTATTCCTATACGTGCCATTTATGCCTCCTTGGAGTGCTCCTTACTCGGGTCTTTTTTTTGTTCGTCAATCTCAGCCTGGGCTTTTAACTCTGCCTGATGTTCAACAATGGCATCCAGGTGCGCCTGATCTCCTGCCTTTCCGGTATGGCGTCGGTCAAGTTCTTCAAGCCGTGGCAGCGTCCCATACATGACCAGGGCATCTCCTGCATGAATACTACTTATTCCTTGCGGAGCCCCTATATAAAACCCGTCTTTTCTCTGGATACCCAGTATAAGAACCCCTTCACGGGACAACCCTGCCTCAATGAGTGATTTACCGGTTAACCAGCTATTAGGCTCCACCTTCATTTCCCATACGGCAAATTCATTCTGCAGGTGCAGGATGGCAACATAATCCTGGACATCAAGCCGGGTCCACTTCTTTAATCCCCAGGCAATTATACGGTTCAGGTTGCGCTCTACGAAATGGCTTACGGCAATGACCCATAATAAACTGAGACAGCCGATAAACAGGAGGATGTTCCGCAGCCAGTTCTCTGAACTAGCAGTGCTGAGCAGTGAGACTATGACGGTTG
>JAHEID010000010.1 GCA_024639555.1 Deltaproteobacteria bacterium | reverse complement strand
AGGAAACTATAATCTTACCACAATAAGCAAAATTGTCAATCCCATTTTGGACCGCCGGATACCTGACCTGCTCAGCACCCGGAACCGCGACAACCTATAACCTTATCAAAAAATTGTCAATGGAAAGTTGGATGATTTTCAAAAAAAACACAAAAGTCTATTATAGAGAAGAAAACCATGTTGCTGACAGACTTATATACGATGCTTTTGGAAAGAGTATCATGATAAAAAGCAGTCATGAAAACTGATTTGGGTTGATATTTTATGATTTTCGATGGAATATTATTTATTTGAGATTGTTAAAGGTTGTCGGCATCGTAAAAAGCACTCCGGCGACAGGTATTTTACACGTGAACAACGGATATTATTGGGCCCGTTACTGTTAGAGAGCCTTTTCGAAGTCGGAGTTTATACCCCTAGAGGGGCACTAAAAAGAGTACCCTGAAAGGATGCTTATCTACGATAATATCAAATTTCGCTCCATAAACCATATCATAAGAGAAGAGGTGGTGTCATGAAGAGAGCCGATTTTCAACGGGTCATTGATGAAGAGAAAAAGAAAGTCGCATGCTTCCTCTGTGCCCACAACTGTCATATAAAGGAAGGAAAGAGGGGCATATGCCAGGTGCGGGAGAATCGGGACGGGGTTCTTTACAGCCTGGTGTATGGCAGACTGATCAGCCAGAATGTCGATCCCATTGAAAAGAAACCGCTCTTCCATTTGTTGCCTGGCACACTTTCCTATTCCATCGCCACGGTGGGCTGCAACTTCCGCTGCTCCCACTGCCAGAATTATGATATCTCGCAATATCCCCGGTTGCACGACGGTTCAATCATCGGTAACAGTGTAACTCCCGAACAGGTTGTGTCTGCAGCTCAGGAATATGGCTGCCAGAGTATTAGTTATACCTATATAGAACCAACGATATTTTTTGAATTTGCCTATGAATGCGCCCAGCTTGCCCATGAAAGAGGCATAAAGAATATTTTTGTGAGCAACGGCTATACCAGCCCCGAAGCAACTAAAAAAATAGCACCTTTTCTTGACGGGAACAATATTGATCTCAAGGCCTTTACAGATAAGTTCTATCACGAGGTCTGCGGGGCGAAGCTTGCGCCGGTGCTGGACACCATAGGGCGCATGAAGGAACTTGGTGTCTGGGTGGAAGTAACAACCCTGGTTATACCTGGCTGGAATGACTCGGACAGTGAATTACAGGAAATTGCCCGGTTTATAAAAGGTGTTGATCCAGAGATGCCGTGGCATGTTACGCGCTTCCATCCAACTTTCAAAATGACCGACCGTGGCGCAACCCCTGTATCTACACTGCAGCGGGCAAGGCAAATCGGGTTGTCTGAAGGACTGAAATATGTCTTTGTGGGTAATATTCCCGGAGAAAAGGGCGAGAACACCATTTGCCCTCGGTGTCACGAAACGGTAGTTGAAAGAATGGGTTTTTCCATCATGTCGCAGAACCTGGATGATGGCAAATGCGGTAACTGTGGAGAACCGATTGCCGGTGTTTTTCCAAAGAGCTCAGCTTGACACTTTGCATAAAAAACTGTATGGCCATTCCCGAAGCACTTGTTAAAAAGGAGGGCTCAAGGTGTCCATGGGTCACGAGTGCACGGAAAACGTCTTTTATTGTTTAATGCAGGAATCAGTTTGAAATGTCAGCATGCAAAAATTCTTGTCATATATAAATGTAACGAATTATTTGCGGTACCTGAAATGGAAACTTTCTTTGTTACCTCGAACCATAGAATCCTCGAATCCTTTAATAACTGACACATAGTTTTTTTGTAAGAAGTGTTAAACACAATTCTTCAGGGAAATTAAACTAAATATACGGGGGCCTTGCATGGAAGCAGGCAAAAATAAAAAGAGCAGAGTTTCAGCACCTGCCAAACAGAATCTTTTGCGGGCAATTCCGCAGGTGGATGAGGTATTGCAGTGGTTGTCTGCTGATACTGATGCTCCGATGCTATTGATAAAACAAACAGTCCGGGAAGAATTGGAAACCCTGCGGCAAAATATTTTGGCGGGCAAGAAGATCGGTAAAAATGATCTGTCAAAGAAAAAACTGCTTGGGCAAATTCACAAAAGGGTGCAGTTAAAACTGGGGCCTAATTTTAAAAGGGTAATCAATGCAACCGGGGTTGTCATTCACACCAACCTGGGACGCTCCCTTCTGCCGGATAGCGCGCGCCAAGCGCTTGTTGAGGCCGGTACACGTTATTCCAACCTGGAATTCGACCTGGACACCGGTAAAAGAGGCAGCCGTTACAGTCTTGTTGAACAGCTTTTATGTGACCTGACAGGTGCCGAGGCGGCCCTGGTTGTCAATAATAATGCTGCAGCAGTGCTTCTTGTCCTTGATACACTTGCCAAGGGCAGGGAAGTTATAGTTTCACGGGGCCAGCTTGTTGAAATAGGCGGGTCTTTCCGGGTTCCTGAGGTAATGGTAAAGAGTGGTGCCAGGCTGGTAGAAGTCGGTGCTACAAACCGGACGCATCTGAAAGATTATGAAGATGCTATATCAGAAGAAACATCCATGCTGCTAAAGGTTCATGCCAGCAATTTCAAGATGATCGGTTTTACAAAAGAGGTGTCGGCTGAAGAATTGGTTGACTTGGCAGGCAGGTGTAAACTCACGGTCATGGAAGATCTGGGCAGTGGCTGTTTAATTGACATGTCCAGGTATGGTCTCAGAAAGGAACCTACCGTGCAGGAAACAGTTAAGGCCGGTGTTGATGTGGTCACCTTCAGCGGTGATAAACTTTTAGGAGGACCACAGGCCGGACTCATCGTTGGGAAACGTGACATTATCGACTGCATCAAGCGAAATCAGCTCAACCGTGCCCTGCGCATTGACAAGTTTACCCTGGCAGCCCTGGAGACTGTTTTGCGAATGTATTATGATCCTGAGACTGTGGTTTCCCGGATCCCTACGCTTGCGATGCTGACAGCATCGCCAGACATAATGGACCGTCGTGCCAAGCGCTTGGTTCGAATGGTAAAAAAGAGTTTGGGTGAAAAATGCGACATCGCAGTTAAAGTAACGGGTTCTCGGGTGGGTGGAGGTGCCTTGCCTGAAGAGGATCTTGAAAGCAGGGCGGTAGTGCTAGCACCACTTGACAGAACAGTCAATGTATTAGAAAAGAATTTACGTATGAACCCATTGCCTGTCATCGGTAGAATAGAAGAAGACAGATATCTTCTTGACATGCGTACTGTTGCAGATGATGAAGTTCCAATAATTGCAAATATACTGGGCCAGGTATTTGGAGTTAAGTTATAATGGGCCATTATCCGTTCGAATGGCAGGTGCAGGACCTTTGTGCGGAAGACTTCAACCATTTTCAAAATCAGTTTACCCAAATCATCCTTCAGCTAGTCCCGTTTGCCCATGGCCCTGTTACTTTTCTTGATGCGGCAATTGACCATGTTGATGCTCTTCAAAATGTAAACAAACCCAAATACTGGCTTCAATATATTAAACGGGCTATAAGACGGCAGCGGTCTGTTCCGGCCTCTGAAAAACCCATTCTGTTTTTGCCTGTCTGGTCCGCTGAGTCAATTGTCGGCATAGCAGCTGTAGAAGGTGTTGATGAACAGTTTTCCGGTATAATTTCCGAAGAATGGTTAAGCGATCGCAGCCGCATTATCTCACGGGAGTTTTTGTTGCAGAAAGAGCAGGCCTTTGATCCTGTTACTGGGATGTTCAACGGGCGCCATCTGCAAGATGCACTCGACAGCCTACTCTTTAAGGTACAGGAAAACGGTAGACATGTTAAAAAGGGAACAGTCTTGCCTGGTGTATCCCTTTTATTGCTAGAGATACACCCACGCGCTAATAATGCCGAAAAGGCCTTGAGGTATATTGTCAGGGCCGGCTACTACCTTGAATCGTTTCTTGGGCAGGATGTACTACATCATTTAGGCAACGGCGTTTTCGGGCTCATAGGAGAAAATGTGGATGAGGAGCAGGCCAAAAAACTCGGGAAAAATATTTTAAGCTGGTTCAGACGCGAGGGTTTTCAACGCATTCATATTGGCATCAATACAATAGAGTGTAATGGGAAGATTACAACTATTGCAGCCGAAAACGGGCTTTCTTGTCATAATCTGATTGAGCAGACCTGGCAATCCCTGCGAAAAGCCAGTCGGCGGGGGCCCTATGCTCTTTGTACCTACAGTTCCATCAGTAAACCTGAAGCCCATCCCCTGAAGAAAACAAAATCTGCTGTGTTGGTAAAACTCAGGAAATTATGGGCAGATGCTGATACCTTTGCTTTATTGCTCATCAGTCAGGACAGGGAACTTCAGGATGATGGTTTTCCAAAACGTTTGCTGGCATTAATTGAACCCCGGGCCGAGGCAATAGCCATAAGCGCGAACGAAACCTTTGTGTTTCTGAAAAATACAGATGCAAAGCAAGCTCTCTCCTGGGCCCGTAAACTGAAGAAAAAACTGCCGGGAGATCTTGGCACAACCTATTCAATTGGTATAGCATATTTTCCCTGCATTGATTTCAAGAAGTCAGATATTCCACAAAATGGGCGTAAGGCTCTTTTGCATGCTGGATTTTTTGGCCCTGATACAATAACCATTTTTGATGGTATAAGTCAGAATGTCAGCGGTGATATATACTACGGGGAGGGGGATCTGGTCCGGGCTGTTAAGGAATATAGAAAGGGTCTGGAGTTGGACCCTGCAAACACCAATCTGCTTAATAGTCTTGGAGAAGCGTATGCTCAGATGAAGAAGCCCAGAAAGGCAAAACCATTTTTTGAGACCGTATTACACGCCGATCCCAAGCATTACATGGCACTGTATAACCTCGGTGTAACAAGTTTGACCATTGCTGAAAACGAGAAAGCAATTGCATATTTTGAGCAGGCTTTAGCAGTTTACAGGCATAAACCTCAAGCAAATCAAATAAATGATCTTCTCCTGCAACTGGGAAAACTTTATTGCCGCACCGGTAGATATAATAAAGCGGTTGTTCTCCTGGAAAAAAACAAGGTAATGGATGAAATGAGCCCCATTATACCAGGCAGGTATGCATTGCTGTGCTACCTTGGTGAAGCATATATGGGATGCGGTAGAAATAAAGAGGCAGTGATGGTCTTGCAGCGTGCTATCCGGTATAATCCTCATGATGCTCATGCATTAAGCATGCTGGGTGAATTATATGCCCTTGAAAACCAGGGTGATGATATTGCGCTTTCACTCTGCCTGCAGGCAGTAAATATCGATGACAGGCACTGGAAACACTGGTACCGTCTTGCTGTGGTAAAATATAGAATGGCAGAGTATGAATCAGCCCTGGTGGCCCTGAAAGAAAGTATGAACCGGGAGCATAAAAATGTGGAGGCATTATATCTTGCCGGTAAAGTGTATGAAAAAATGGGTTTTCATTCAAAGGCCGCGCTAATGTTTAAAGCCGTTTTGAAAATTACACCGAATCACAAGGTTGCCAGCGCAGCTCTTGAGGGAATAAATTAAATTTAAAGAAGAGGTGAGAATTGATTCACAGGCGCATAAATAATGGTGGATACGAGGAAACAGGCAAGCGCACCACCGATCCACAGCACCAGTATTGGCTTGATTATTTTAACGCCGGCGATTCATGGCGGCTGTTCAGGATCATGTCCGAGTTTGTGGATGGGTTTGATACCCTGTCAGGCATCAAAGGGCCGGCTGTATCGTTCTTCGGTTCAGCCCGTACAAAGCCGGAAGATCCATACTATAAGTTAACAGTGGCGATTGCAGGTGAACTTTCGCGGCATGGTTATGCCATAATCACTGGAGGAGGGCCCGGAATAATGGAAGCTGCCAATAAGGGAGCTACCGACTCAGGGGGATATTCCGTCGGGCTCAATATCAATTTGCCCTTTGAGCAGGCGCCCAATATTTTTACAAACCTGCCCCTGAGTTTTAAATATTTCTTTGTCCGTAAGGTTATGTTTATCAAGTATGCCATGGCTTTTATCTGTATGCCGGGAGGCTTCGGTACACTTGACGAGGCATTTGAGGCCATCACGCTCATCCAGACCAAAAGGATTAAACCATTTCCCATAATTCTTGTAGGAACAGATTTCTGGTCCGGACTCATTGACTGGATACACGAGAAAATCCTTACAAACGGCAATGTTGATAGCAATGACATGAAAATTATCAACCTCATGGACGATCCGCAAGAGGTCGTATCCTATATTAAAAAGACAATTATAATATAAGGAAAGGGTTATTGCTGGATCTTAGAATTTTTTGTATATTGACACGCGGATTATTTTGAGGAGAGTTTAAATTTTTTCAAAACCTTAGCCAATGGAGACAGTAGATGGCTCAGATTGATGCCTTTTTCAAACTGATGAATGAACAGGGAGCCTCGGACCTTCACTTGATGTCTGGCATGCCGCCCATCCTGAGAATCCGGGGTGAAATGGAGCCCGTGAAGTATAAGATCATGGAGAATGAAGGCTTGAAGGCCATGCTCTATGAGATTTGTCCTGAAGAAAAAATAAAGGTCTTTGAAGAAACCGGTGACATGGACTTTGGATATGAAATACCTAACCTTGCCAGGTATAGGTGCAACTTTTTTGAACAGAAAAATGGCATGGGGGCGGTATTTAGAGAAATTCCCAGTAAAATTTTGACCTGCGAACAGCTCTTGCTGCCGTCGGTTATTGGCAAATTGTCACAGCTGCCCAAAGGCATGGTTGTTGTGACAGGTCCAACGGGCAGCGGGAAATCAACCACCCTGGCCGCTATTATTGATGAAGCCAACAGGACTCGTAAGCACCATATACTCACCATTGAAGATCCCATAGAGTTTGTGCATGTGCCGCAGAAGGCCATTATCAATCACCGGGAAGTGGGCACCCATACAAGGAGTTTTTCTGCAGCCTTGCGCGGTGCTTTGCGCGAGGATCCGGATATCATTCTGGTGGGCGAAATGCGTGACCTGGAAACCGTGGCCCTTGCCATGGAGGCAGCCATGACCGGACATCTCGTTTTTGCAACACTCCATACCTTAAACGCCTCAAAAACAGTGGATCGTATGATCGAAATTTTTCCATACTCCCAGCAGGAACAGGTTCGTTCTACCCTGGCTGATGCTCTGCGGGCGGTGATCTCACAAACACTCTTTAAACGGCAGGACATCAAGGGCAGGGTAGCTGCGGTGGAGATACTTATTTGTACAGCCGCTGTGCGAAATCTGATCAGAGAGGGCAAGACCTACCAGATCCCTTCAGCCATGCAGACAGGAAAGAAGTACGGCATGCAGACGCTGGATGATGCCATTATGGATCTTCTGAAAAAAACCTGGATAAATTCTGAAGATGCCTATATGTATTCCACTGAAAAACAGAAGTTTGTCGGATATCTGAAGAAACCGCCGATTGATTTCACCGAGGTATAAAACAGGTCAAGAATAAGGTATCTTTGGTCTTTATTAGTTTACCTGGTACCTGCTAACCATAATCTCTCCATTTACTAAGTTGAACGTGATGGTGCCATCTCTACCGGTGGACAGGACTTCTATGCCTTTTTTCTGCAGGTCATAGAACGATTTGGCCGGGAAATTAAATCGATTGTTGCGGCCGGCGGAAATAGCAATATATTCAGGAGCAACGGTTTTGATGAAATCCTGGCTCATTGAGGATGGGCTGCCATGGTGTGGTGCCATCAGCACATCGGCCTTTAATTTCTTGCCCTCTCTGATAAGACTTTCTGCCAATCCAGCGCTTATATCTGCCGGAAACAGGAATGATTTGCTGTTGGTTTCAAGCCTGAGCACAAGACTTAAGTCGTTTGGATTGATGAATCTGTAATGGGTGTAGTTATCATTCGGATACACTGGTTCCTGGCCACTGTATATACAGAATAGGCGGGTGGCGCCTCCCTGAAACAGGGTGTTTCCGGCTTTAGTAATTCGGATTTCAATGCCCAGTTGACTGGCCAGATCAAGCAATTCCTCATATTCCTTATCATGTCCGGGAATACCGTTAATCCATAATTCTTTGGGGCGAAAGCGGGTCAGAATAAATGGCAGGCCATTGTAGTGATCGGCATGCGGATGCGTGACTACTACTGCATCAAGATGACGGAGCTTCTGGTTCCAGAGATAAGGTCCGATAATCCGGTCACCTATATTGAATCGATCACTTTCAGCGCCCCCACCATCAATTAATATATTTTTATTTCCCGGCAACTGCAAGAGAACCGAGGAGCCATGACCTACATCAAGAAAGGTTACAGATGCAGAATCGGAAGACTGTTTTGCAATAGAGGTAACTGCAGGTGCTGCCACCAGAGAGCACAAGAAAAATAGTGCAATGAAAAGAGAATAACGTCTTTGCTTGCCCGTCATGTGTAATGCAAGTGCAGAGCTGAGGAGAAAGAGGTATGTCAGGATGATTTCCACAGGTGAAGGAGTCGGAAGCCACAGTGAAGCATATGGCAATAATGAAAAGAAAGCGCAGATTTTCTCTGCTACTATAAGCCCAACACTGCCTGTGGCAAAGAGAACCTTTGCCATGGCCGGGAAGAGCGGGATACATAAACTGGCAACAAGGCCGATTATAAGCGACCAGAAGCAAATGAGAGGCTCTACGAGTAAATTGGTAAATGGTGCTACCAGGGAAAACCTGTTGAAGTGGAATAAAAGCAGAGGAAAGGTGCCAAGCATGGCTGCTGTTGTAAGTGCGACTCCTGCCAGGATCCACTTGAGAAAAGTTTCGGGAATTTTATGAATTATTGAAGATTGAGAGGTTATTGCTTTTGAGCCTGGTTTTACGCAACGTGATGGAGTTGTATGAGTTTCCGGGAAAAGAAAACGATAGAGTAGAGGATAAATAAGGGCGATTGCAATTACTGCGCTGAAGGAAAGATGAAATGAGGCAGTAAAAATTGCTGCCGGCTGCCATGCCAGGATGAGAAATGCTGCCAGAAGAATATGGTTAATAAGGTTTCCCGGCCTGTCAAAAAGAATAGCCAGAATGAAGACAATGGTCATGAGAAGGGCGCGCAGTACCGGGATGTTGAAACCGGCTATAAGAGCATAAATCACCAATGGCAGCAGGGCAATTAAGACAGCAATTTTATGAACAGGTGCATGAAGCAGGAGCCAGGTTGAACGTTTCAAAAGCCAGGTAAGGCTTGCTATAGTCACAAGAGCCAAGAGCCCCATATGCATTCCAGAGATTGCCAGAATATGAATACAGCCGGCCCCGGTGAAGTTCTCAAGAACTGGTGCTGGTACATCATTTCTGTCGCCGATAAGAATAGCTTTATACAGCCCCCTTGCAGGCTGGGTCAATGTTTTATCAAGAAAGTCCGCTATATGATAACGGATACGTTCTGGGAGATACTTTAAGCCAGTTATGCCGGCTGCCAGATCTGGTGATTCGACTATGTGAAGTTCCATTATGTTATTGGGTGATTGGATCCATCCCTTGATGAGTATCGATTGGTTTGCAAGATATTTTTTGTAGTTAAAGGAACCAGGAGTCGAGTAGGTGTTTACGCGAGAGACATTTGTTTTTACAAGAAAACGGCTGCCGGGTTTCAGGTCTGCTGGCAACAAACCTTTCAGGGTTAAAAGTGCTAGGCCGGAAGCCTTGGTTCTTCTAGGCATTTGCGGATTTTGGCCTGAAGGTTGATATATCGCTTTCACCTGCATCAGAAGTTTGGTTTCCGGGCCAGACGAAGTGTTTATAACAGGTGGATACTTTTGCAGAATGCCGTCAAGACTTGCTGACTGCTGCTGACCAACAAGATTATAGATGTGATTAGGGTCAGCAGGAGGTTTTAGATGCCTCTCGGCATGATAGAATCCCAGGAGCAAAAAAAGAATTCCAAGGAGGCAATAGAATATAAAACAATTACCTTTAGGCTTATATTTATAAGTAATGAGAATTAAACAATATACCAATACTATGACCAACACGGTTAACTGGTCATTAAGCAATGATGTTTCAGCCAAACAAATACCTGAAGCAAAAAATATGACCACTGTAATAAGTCTTGAGGAAAGGGGAAGTAGTAGTTGCTTTTGCGGAGGGTTCTTTTGCATTGTAATTAATTTTTATAGACAACAGGTATGCAAACTCCCTGGTAAGAATGACTTCTTGGGTGTTCATATAAAGTAAATTACAAGGACTATACTGTCAGATCAACACCTATTGGATGGTAGGAAAGTACTAGGTTGCAAATGTTAGTTTTTGTATTTATAGAAAAGTCAATATTGCCACAATACACATTGAATATTTATTTGGTTTGCCTATGGTCAAGATTGTGGCAAGGAATTTTGACTATGAAGTAAACTAAAAAACCTCAACTTTTGATTGAAATATAAAATATGCAATTCCAGTGTTGAAATTTTTTAATGCATAGGTCATAAAATATCTATTGGAAATATATAAATTTAACAAGGAGGGAACATCATGGCTGAAGAAGAATACAATAAAGGCGGATATGAATCTATGGTGTGGATCAGAGATAAAGACGGTAAAGAGTATGCATGTACTGCTGCTGCCCTGAAAGGCAATTTAAAGACCAAAGAAGAACTGACTGAAGAAGAAAAGGAGAGCTGCATGGATGTCAGCCAGCTGATTGGAACTGAGCGCTGGTAGAACAGAATAAATATTTCGATAGAAGCCAAGGCTGTTCGGCTTCAGAGCATGTGAGACAGAAAAGTGCTATGAGTTAAGAGACACTCCGGGGTAGAATTTAACCCAAAGGAGTGTAAAAATGCCAAAGCAAGAAAAAGCTGTTCCATTGATCTATTTTTTAGAGTTTTTATTTCATAAGCAGGGCATCAGATACTTTTGCTAACTGCTATACCTTAAAACTCGTGAATGATTCTTAAAAGGTCAAGAAATCTGCTGGATATGTTGACGTAATATAAGTGACACAAGTCTCATATTTCACTTTGATAGAGTTTTTGGAAATTTTTTATTTTTTTATTTACCTGGGGTGCAAGATTCAGTTCATAATTACGACAATACTCTGCAATCATTCTATGGGTGTTAAATATAGGGATATTGAGGAAAATGTTGTTGATGCATTTATCTATATATTTTGCTCTGAGTTCCGGGTCATAGAATTCTTTAAGCACCCGGGGGAACAGTTCATAAAAAGAGGCTGAATCCTCTTCATAAAGGAGTGCTGCTGGTTCTTCACTTAGCGGTTCTGCATCAACAGGGGTGTCAAGGCCGAATTTCCACCCGGCTTTTCCATCATGAAAACCTTCCATCCACCAACCGTCGAGGATGCTGATGTTCGGTATGCCGTTCATGGCAGCTTTCATGCCGCTTGTTCCACTTGCCTCCAGGGGACGCTTGGGGCAGTTTAACCAGGCATGTACGCCTGAAACCATCATCTTGGCAATGGCCATATCATAATTGGGAATGAATACAAGTTTGGCCAAACCGTTGCTGCGTTCATACAACTCTTCCTGTAGGTCAAGAATAATTTTGATTAGTGATTTACCCGGTTCATCAGCAGGATGTGCCTTGCCGGCAAAGAGAAAGTTTACAGGGTAGTCGAGCTTTGTGATTATATCAGTCAGTTTTTTGATGTCGTCAAAAATAAGGTCGGCACGTTTATAGGTTGAAAAACGACGGGCAAAGCCAACAGTAAATACCGTCGGCTTAAGCGGTATGTCTTCTTCATGCAGATGGGAAAGGAAATTAGGAGGATCAATCCAGGTCTCTTCTATCTGGTGCCGGTGCAGGACAAGCATGTCATTAATATAGTGAATCAGTGTTTCAGTATCATGCTTCCAGGCCTGTTCAAGGTAGGTACGAAATTTTTTATTTTTCAGAAGGGTTTCTGCTTTAACGAACACACCAGGGTTTTGTCGCCAGTTCCTTAATTCTGGAAAATTGTCAAAAACCTCGGCCTTGGCATCACTTATCCAGGTAAGATGATGGACCCCGTTTGTAATGGCGGTTATTTTTTCCGCAAACTGGGGGAATTGTTTTTTGGTGACATCGCGATGCAATCTGCTGACACTGTTGATTGCTCGATTCACCAGCATGGCAAATTCAGTAAAATTATAAAGCGATGGGTTTTCCTTGTCTCCGGCAAGAAGGTCCAGGATACGCCTGCAGACTGTGTGGCTCAGGCCTGCATAGAGTGATTTGTCGAAACGGTCATGCCCTGCTTTTACAGGCGTGTGTATGGTATAAATGACTTTATGTGCAACCGCCTGCGCAGCTTCCAGAATATCTGAGTCTTTAAGGGTCGTCTGATAAGATGGGCCAAGTTTGTTTAGAAGAAAATCAGCAATTAGATGAAGTACTGAAACAACGCCATGCTGTTCATTGAGATGTATGCGCTCTGCTGTGAGTCCAAGAATATCCATAAGCGGCATGACTCCTGCGCCCAGCATGCGACGCTGAATAGCTTTCATTGTTTCTGAACTGCTGTCATAAAGGTGATTGGCAGCATTGCGAATCCACTCCGGAGACTCCGGCAAACTGAAATCGAGCAAAAATTCCGGTACAAAAAAATCAAGGTTTTCATTGATTTCAAGCTTCATCCACACTTGGGCATAGGCCATGACCGTTTGGTCATCCCCGGCAAAAAAAGGAATTTCTATATAGAGCGGTTTGTCCGGGTAATTAGGATTTTTTAAGAGATAGAGACTTGGTGTGTCTTCAGGAGACCAGTCCGTTGACCAGCTGATTTGACCGATCCTGGAATCAACGAGTTGAGCAAAATATCCTTTTTTATAAAACAGGGATATTGCTGCAATCGGGATTTTGCATGCAGCAAAACTTTTCAGTGTGTCTCCGGCTAAAACCCCAAGCCCGCCACCATAGTTTGGTAATTTAAACGGCCCATTAAGGAATTTTTTTAAAAATGAACTTATCTGCGCATTGTTGCTGTCGACTATTTCTTTTTGCTGCAGGTAAGTTTTAACCGGATTGAAAACATCCAGCTCAGCCCCGATTTCCATGGAGATATATACTGCAGAATTGCCGTCTTCTTCTGTGAGGTTGGACCAGACCCGGTCGAATACCTTCTGGGAAATACCAAAAAAGGTGCCAAAAGGGCTTTGGGCAAGCATGCTATGCAGGAGAGTTTCCTGATCAGTGAGGGTATCGTGATAGTTATTTTGCATGATAAATAAAATTGTAAGATTTTTTAAAACATTGATTTGACAGGATGCCTGTATATATAAAATTACTCTGGTTGATATTGAAAGTATTAAGTAGGATGCAGAAAAATTTTCAAGAAATTCTCAGGAGTGGAAAAATGTTTAATCTAAAGGTGCTTTTCTATAATGTGGTTTGAAATTTGACTAAAATAATTTATAGTTACCTGCGTAAAGACATTGATCTTGTTCGAATTGTCTTTTGATATTAATGGTAAATTACCAAAATGATTAATGAGAAAGTAACTGTGCATGTGTAAATGATATGGTAGTATAAATTAAAAAAATTGGCTATAAACTAAAATTCTGGGTAGGATCATTTTTTTTTGCTTGTTACATTGTTTCTATTATACCTTAGGGAGGAGTGAGATGAAAAAAATACTGTGGTTGATGCTGATTGTGATAATTTCTGTGGGACTCGCATTCAGTGTGAGCGGCTGCGCCAAGAAGAAAGTAACTGCCGAAGAAGAAATGGGTGCGGTTGTTGAAGAGACAGCGCCTGGACCCGGCGAAGCTGGGTATGAAAAAATATATGAAGAGGCTATGGCGGCCAAGGAAGAATCTCTGGAAGCCCAAGCTGTAATGGAAAAAGAGCCTGAGGTTCTTGAAGGAAGAACTTCTGCGCCGCTCCTGCCAATTTACTTTGATTTCGACAAGTCAAATATAAGAGAAAACCAGCGGGACAGAATTAAGAAAAATGCTGCCTTTCTGAAAGAGAATAAAGTAGTCAGGGCCCGCATAGAGGGAAACTGTGATGAAAGGGGAACCAATGAATATAACATGGCACTGGGAGAACGCAGAGCCATCAGTGCAAAGAAGTACCTGGTGAATCTTGGAATTCACGAGGATCGCATGCATACAATAAGTTATGGAGAGGAAAAGCCCCTGCTGTATGGACATGATGAGTATTCCTGGGCCCAGAATCGGAGAGATGACTTTGTTATGGTTAAGTAATTAGACTGGCGTAACGAACATTACTGCATTATAATTTATTTGCCAAACCGGGGTGGGAACTCATGTCAGAGCGTTCCCACCCCGGTTTGTCTGTCTGAGAAGTAAGATGGAATTTTTATGGTATTGACAATAATTGTAAAACGGGTAAGAAATTTCTCTAGCAGAGAATTTTTGTGTCCGGCAATCTTTATTTTGGAGGAATGAGACATATGCGTTTAAAGATTCTAGTAATTCTTTCTGTCGTGTTGCTGTTGCTTGGCACTTCAGGCCTTGTAAGTACTCAAGCAGTTGCTGCGGATAATAGTAAACAAATTGTCACTGTTAATATCCAGGATGTACTTCTGGGCTCTGAGGCAGGCCAGGAAGTCAAAAAGGTCCTGGAAGTTAAGGTAGGTGAATTTCAGGATAAATTTCAGAAGGAACAAGGAGAGGTTGATGCTCTCCGGACTGAAATAGAAAAAAAGAGTACGGTATGGAGTCAGGAGGTCAAGGAGGAGAAAGAAAGAGATTATCAGAAAAGAGTTAGGGATATGCAGCTAAAGTCTGAAGATGCCCAGTTTGAATTGCAACAGCTTGAAAAACAGGTTATGAGTCCGATTTTGAACGAGCTGCAGAAAGTTATCAAAGAGGTGGGTGAGAAAAACGGCTATGCCATGATTATTGACTCTCGCGCCGGTCTACTCTATGTTGATGAGACTCTTGATATTAGCGAAATAGTAAAAAAAGAACTTGATGCTCGCCAAAAAGCTGCAAAGGAATCCAAGCAAGAAAATTAATTAATCTTGTTTCCCATAGTGCAAAAATCCCCGGCAGTCTTTCCGGGGATTTTTTTGCCTATAATATGACACATGGTTTGATTACGATTCACCATTGGCCAGTTTCCAGACATAGATATTTGCCGCAACGTTTTCATCAAGGGCCAGTTCAGTATTCTCGAATTTAATACAGAAAGCCGGATTTTTTCGGTGCACGGTAACTACCACTCCTGGATGGAGTCCGAATGAAATAAGTTGATGGAAGCCTGAGTGGCTGTCAGGCTTTATGTAAGTAATTTTGCCGCTTTCTCCGGCAGCCAGTTCTTTTAAACTGACAATGCTGCTGTCAATGGCTTTACGTTTACCGGAACAGCATCTTCCTCTCGGGATTTTTTTGCCGTCAGGACAGAATTCAGGATGTCCCAAGAGAGTACAGATTGATTCCTCCACCTCAGGAAGAAGACTGTGTTCAACTTTGCAGGCAATATCTTCCATTTCTGATTGTTTGAGTTTGAGAATACTTGAAACCAGTATCTCTGCCAGCCTGTGTCTTCTGATAATTACCTCAGCAATGGATTTTCCCTTATTGGCCAGACTTATCTTGTCCTGGTCCCTGACGATCAATTCCAGGCGCTCCAGATCTTCAAGGTCGGCGTCTGTGAAGTTTACCGAGCACCTTTTTTTTACAGCCTCGATGGAATTATTCTGCCTGTCGCCAACAGACCAGATTGATTCAAGGATCTCCTCCTGTTTTTCATTCAGCATGCTATGTCTCCTGTCTTAAAACCCTTTCGGTCGAATACGTTTATGATTCATCCTATATTAAGTAAAGGTAACTCCCAGGGCAAGGCAGATATGATTGACCAGACTGCCCATGAGGATAGCGTAAATTATTACCGTGCATATTATTAAAACCGCAGTTTTTTGTCCCCGTTCTTTGAAAAGAACCAGTACGGCGTTGATGCACGGGGTCAAGAAAGTCATGATCAACAGATTCACCACAAGCTGTAGGTTGGTATAGATTCCCCGTAAGTGCTCTAACTCTGTTGCGCCTGATTCTCGTCTGATAATGGTCTTGATAAAAACCTGGACGCTTTTTTCCGGCAAACCCATGAGATTATGGATGACAGGGCGGAATAAATCCTCAACAATTTCCAGGCCACCAATTTTTTCAAACAGGAAAACAAAAAGAGAAGCAAAAATAAAGACAGGTACAGCCTCTTTGCTAAAGAAATAGGTTTTTTGGGCCGCCGATTTTACAACCTGCATTGGCTTGGGTAAACGCATGGGCGGGATTTCAAAGATAAGCGGGGAGCCCTGGCCGGGGATTATCTTGTTGGCCGCAAAACCGGCAATAAAGGTCTGTATAAATATGATCCCAAAAACAGTCAGGGTTGCAGTAAAGGGCATTTTATCCAATATGACGAACATGACCGCTATAAGAGGTGCACAGGGCATACCCAATAACAGGAGAAAGGTGGCAATGTTCTTTTCTTTTTTGGTGTCAAGCAGGCGTGTGGTGAGAATTGCCATGGTGACACAGGAAAAACCCATGACAAGAGGAATTACCCCTTTACCGTTTAATCCCATCTTGCGGAAGATTTTATCAAGCAGGATAGATAAGCGGGGCAGGTATCCGGAACTTTCCAGAATGCCGAAAACAAGATAAAAACAAAAAAGCACCGGCATAACGAGCCCCAGGGCAAGAAAAACACCGGTGGGCAGAATGCCGAAATCAGGGTCTACAAACATGTCACGGAAAAATTGACTTGGTATGGGCTCAAGAAGTTTGGTAGTCCAGGGAATTAAAAAACCTTCAAAAATTACCCCGTTAATCTTATCTACCAGAAAGGTCGCCCCAAATGTGCCGACAAAAAGATAAACAAGGAGAAGGACAGCAATGGCAATGGGAATTCCCGTGTGCAGTTGGGTGCACCAGTCACCAAAGGTGGCAAGGTGTGGGTTTTTCAGAGGCGGCTCGACATCCTGGATTTCTTTAACGATCTGTTCAGCTTTTTTATTATACAGGTTTGCTATTAAGGCTCTGAACGTTTCAGCATCCTCCCTGCGATAGTCTGCTGCCAAAGACTTAAGTTCTTCAAGAAGTTCAGGCCCGAATTTTTTTTTCAGGTATCCTTCTATTGATCTGTCGCCGGCAAGGAGCAGGAGCGCTATGACACGGGGAGATATGTCTGAATCCCTGCAGAGTTTTTCAATGATATCGATGAAATTATTGACCCAGTCAGGATAATTGACGAGTTTTTTGGCAATACGAGGAGATTTTAGCCTTGCAAGTATCTTGCGGACCCCTATACCTTCCGGGGCAATGGAAGTGCAAATATCAACGCCCAGTATTCCGGAAAGTTTTTCAAAATCAATTTCAATTCCGCGAGCTGCAGCCTCATCAATCATGTTTATATCGATGAGCATGGGGAGACCGTATTCAGCATATTGTAAGGTTATAGCCAAAGAACGTTTCATGTTTTTAGCATCCGCCACGAGAAGAATAGAGGAAACAGGGGTAAAAGATTGTTGGGGAAGCAAAATGTCTCTGGACACAACTTCATCTTCGTTGGCAGAAAAAATAGAGTAAATACCCGGGGTGTCATAGGCCGTTGCATTCAGGGATTTTACCTGTCCTGCAGAAAGAGAAACCGTAGTGCCGGGAAAGTTCATACTGGCAGCATCTGTGTCGCAGAGCCAGGAAAACAAACTGGATTTGCCAACGTTCATATTGCCGACAATGGCTATGCCGGGTTTCTGTGGAGCAAACTGTGCACTACTTTGCTTATGGCATTCAGGGCAGTTTTTCAAGGTGGAATCTCTTTGCAGATAGAGTGAATATTGAGAGGAGAAATTTATGTCAGGTTAAAATGTGTTTTCTAATATGTTTGTTGCAAGAATAGTAATTCAAAAAAATTTGCATTTGTTTGTATTAAAATAAGCCCCGAATATTAATCTGTCAATATTTTTTTTGGCTTACTGAATAAATTTAGGGTAACCTAAAAAAAGCCATGGGGAATTATTTGTTAAAATGGATTAGTTTTTGTTTTTTTAAAAGAGGGCCAGTAAGTTAGATGTAAATAAATAATCGGTCGTATAATAAATACATCAGGACCAAGGCAAGAGATAAAGATACGCTTGTTTGCCGGTGCCATAAACAAATTCCGTTTATTCATGAAACCACTGGAAATAGTACAAAGAACGCCGAAAACAAACTGTGGCGAATGTGGTCATTCTACATGCCTTGCTTTTGCTGCAGCAGTGACAAGTGCTGGAGCTGAGATTACCCTGTGCCCGTACATTGATCTGCATGGTCTTGAAACAAGAGCAACAAGCCCATTAAGGGACCTGGATGATTTGGCAGACCAGGTGGCAGAGGAGCATGATCTGGCTTTGGTTCAACACCTGCAGAAAAAAGTAAGCCCCCTTGATTTTGGCTCCATTGCTTCCCCCCTCGGCGCCGAATGGAATAAGAACAATCCTGATATTTTATATCTGCGGTATCTGGGACAGGATGTTATTCTGGGGAAGACACAAATACTTATGGATAATGACACAGTTGTTGATCCCAGGGACCAGATTCTCCTTTACAACTATGTGCATTCCTGTGGTGGCAGAAAACCTGACAATACCTGGATTGGCATGGAAAGTCTGCCCAATTCCATTTCCAAGGTAAAGACGTTGGCTACCTATTGTGAACAAAAAATTGCAGAACTTTTATCCGGTAAACCAGCTCATGTTTTAATGGACCTGGGTGGGCTGCTTGATGGATATGAGGGACCGCCGGATCTGAGTTCCAGTGCCACATCTTCACTGGTTGTTCCGGTTCTGCCAATGGTGCCTCAATATCTCCTGTTTTGGGAGGAGGAGCCGGAGGAAGGTTTTGAACCCAAAGCCAAGGTTCTTTTTGATCACCATGTGCTTGATTTTCTTGACCTGGAATCTCTGGTTTTTTCTGCAGAGCGTTATGCAGAAAGGCTTGTGTTATTAATGTACAATTATATTTAACGGCACCAGGGTATTACCCCCGAATGCTAATAAACTGAATGTTGATTGGTTTTTCAATAATTACGCACTACAGTAGCTATAATACAAGGAGTTGCCATGGGAAAAGTTGTAAGTATGACCGGTTTTGGCCGGGGAGAAGCAAGCGGAAAACGAGGTTCATGGATTGTAGAACTGCGCGCCGTCAATCATCGCTATCTCGATATAGGCATAAAATTACCAAGGCGTTTCATGGGCTGGGAAGACAGGATTAAAAAGCAAATTTCTTCCTATCATATCAGAGGACGAGTTGATGTTTATGTTACTTTTAATGATGAAGGCGCTGAAACCGCCAGACTGAAGGCCGACCTTCGATTGGCAAGGGAATATTGGGCCTGTTTGAAGGATATAGCCGAGGATCTTTCAATCCCGGGAGAGCCGGACCTGACCATGCTGGCATCATATCGTGACATTATTACCCCCCTTGATGAAGAGGCCGGGGGAGAATTTCTGGAGGAACTTTGGCCGACTTTCAGGGCCGCGATAGAAGCAGCCCTTGCAGAATGCCGGAAAATGCGCCAGAGCGAAGGGGAAGCACTCCTAAAGGATCTTCTGGAACGGTTGCACAGCTTTCAGCAGAAGATAGACGGTATTGAACAATCCCTGCCGCAGATAATGGAGAAAAGGGAGGCTGGATTGAAAGAACGTCTTGACAATCTTCTGTCCGGTGTAGATATTGACCCAGTACGTATCGCCCAGGAAGTAGCTATCCTTGTCGACAAGACAGATGTGAGTGAAGAAATCGTCAGACTCCGCAGCCACGTCGAACAATTTCAAGGTTTCTTGAAACTTGATGAACCGGTTGGCAGAAGACTCGATTTTCTTGTACAGGAATTCTTAAGGGAAGTTAATACCATTGCTTCGAAGATAAGCAATGCTGAAACGGCTCATTTGACAGTCGGCATGAAAAACGATCTTGAAAAAATACGTGAACAGGTGCAGAACCTGGAATAGGGAGTTTGAATATGGATGGCAGAATGATCAATGTCGGATTTGGTAATTCGATCGTAGCAAGCAGGATATTGGCCGTGGTGAATCCCCACTCCTCACCGATGAAAAAATTAAAGGACGAAGCCAAGCGAAACAATCGTCTTCTGGATTTAACAGAAGGCAGAAGAACCCGTTCCATTATAATTATGGACAGCAACCACGTTGTTCTTTCATCTGTGCAACCTGAAACCATAACACAGCGGTTTGCCCCAGCAACAATTTTTCAGAGCACCCCTGTTGAAGAGGATTAGGTCTTACCATGTATCACGGCAACCTATTCATAATCTCAGCTCCATCTGGCACCGGCAAGACAACGATTCTCAAGAAAACAATTGCTGCAATGAAGGAGATTGTGTTTTCCGTCTCCCATACTACGAGGACTCCACGAGCAGGAGAACAGGAGGGAGTTGATTATTTTTTTATAGATAAAGATGTCTTTCTATCCATGGAGCAGCAAGGCCTTTTCCTCGAATGGGCCGAGGTGCATGGTAATCTGTATGGCACCAGCAGAAGCACGATTCAGGCTGAAGCAGAAAAGGGATTAGACATTATCCTTGACATCGATGTCCAGGGTGCCCGTCAGGTTAATGAAAAATTTAAAGATAAAGGCGTTTTTATCTTTATCGCACCTCCGTCTCTTGAAGAACTTGCAAGAAGATTGGCAGGCAGGTCTACAGAAGCGGAAGCCATTATTGCAACACGCTTAGCCAATGCCAAAGAGGAGATGAAAAGCATTGACGATTACGATTATGTTATTGTCAATGATACAGTAGAACAGGCGGTTGAAGTCCTGAAATCAATTATCATTGCCGAAAGAAGCAGAACAAGACGCGATCTATCCGGAGAACCACTCAACCTGGTTTTTTAAAAAGCCCGATGACCAAATCTTCTTCGCAGAAATTGAGAAATAAAAGCTTTCACACAAAAAAAACAGGTCCCCGTTCTCATCCTAATACAGAGCAGCTTGTATGGGGAATTCATCCGGTACATGAAGCCTTGAAGGCTTGCCCGCAGGCAATTCGGGAAATCGGTGTCGATAAAGATAAGTCAGGCTCCCGCCTGGAGCAGATTTTAGAATTGGCACAAAAGCATGCAATTCCAGTCAGTACCCTTCCAGGTAAGACCAGGCCAGCTTTTGGAAAATCTGATGAACTGCCTGATCACGAAAGTACACAAGGTGTCTCGGCACGGATTATCCTGCCAACCCTGACACTTGATGAGCTTCTGGATAAACTCAGCAATGTTTCCGGGCCTCCGCTCCTGCTGGCCCTCGACTCTATTCAGGACCCACACAATCTCGGGGCCATTATCCGTTCAGCGGTTGCAGCCGGTGTGAACGGCATCATACTGCCCAAAGACAGGAGTGCTTCGATTACAGGAGCAGTAATAAAAATTTCTGCCGGCTCTGTGTTCCATATCGATATCTGCAGGGTAACCAACCTTGTGAGCAGTTTTAAAGTGCTTAAGGAAAACGGGATTTGGATATTCGGAACAACTAAGGATGCTTCCCAAACGATCTATGATACGGATTTTACTGTACCTGCATGCCTGGTGATCGGCAGCGAAGGAAAAGGGTTGCGTCCCCTTGTTGCCGATAACTGCGACCTGCGTGTTGCCATCCAAATGAAAAGTTCTCTGGATTCGTTGAATGCATCGGTTGCTGCCGGGATTATTCTGTTTGAAGCAGTGCGCCAGAGAAGGATTCAAACCAGCTAGACTGCTGTTATTATGGGTATTCTTTACATGCTGCTGGCCTCCGGTTGTTTTGCGACCATGTCAGCTTTTATCAAGGTAATCGGTCAGTCGCTGCCCCTGCCCGAGCTTGTCTTTCTCCGCTGCCTGTTAGCCCTGCCGGTCCTGCTCTTCATTGTTCACCTGCGCCGGAGGCCTTTCGTAGTGAAAGCAAAAAAGCTCATACTGCTGAGAACCTTGTTCGGCATGGCAGCAATGTTCTGTTTCTTTTATGCCATCACCCATATGCCGCTGGCTGAATGTATTTTCCTTGGGCGAACCCAGCCCTTGCTGCTGGCCCTTTTTTCTCCATTTGTTATCGGGGAGAAAGCTCCTTTTGCAGCCTGGGTAGCTATAGCCACCGGACTTGGTGGTGTTATCCTCATCATGCAACCGGAATCATCCTGGTCAACTGCAGGGTGGGTGGCCATAGGAGGAGCAGCATTTGCGGCCATGGCCCACCTCATGGTCAGAAGGCTCAATGCCACGGATTACCCATTAACAATTGTATTTAACTTTACAATTATAACCTGCCTGATCTCGGGTATCTGGGCAGTGCCCGGCTTTACCGTGCCGACATTGACGCAATGGTTTTTTCTTCTTTGCGTGGCCCTGTTTGCAAGTCTCGGACAGTTACTCATGACCCTGGCCTATCAGCACGACAGGGCACCGGCAGTTGCCTCTGCCAGCTATACCTCTGTTGTTCTCGCGGTCATATACGGTTTCTTTATCTGGGGTGAGGTGCCGCAGCCATCAGCCTGGCTTGGCGGAGGATTGATTATCTCCGGCGGCATCCTGCTGCTGAAGAGCAGATTACACATCAATGAACCGCCTTCTCCTGCGGCAACGTGATAATTGTTCAGTGCATGAGACTGATAAAGAATATGGCCATCAAGCTCCTGTGTAAAAAAGGATTGAAGCCCTGATTGGTACAATCCTGTTCTTTTTCTGTGAGTGCGGATGGTGTGAATTGTACTTGGTAAAAAAAGTTGCGATATCCTCTGGACACGGCAAATTTTCAAAAAGCTCAATAAAGTTAAGATTGTGGCAGGACAGAGTGATTTTTATTACAAAATCTTTGGAGATTAGTCTTGGTAAGTAATCAGTAAGGAACCACTTAAAGAAGTAAAAAACCTTATCAGTAGACTTCGGTGTCTAATTCGTCAAGCTCATTAATCAGATAAATTTCTTTATTGTTATTTAATATGGAGCTGCGCTTTGCAAGCCATTCAGCATAAAGTAGCTTCAGCCATTCAATCCTGTCACTTTGAACAGAATCTTTACTAGTACTTTGCGTTTTTAAAAGGTCATGCTGCCTTCGATCGGAATAATTTGATTTTTTTTTCATGCGATTACCTCTCAAAAGAATTTTAGACTTAACAAGAGGTTATAAAGTTATCTTGGGATATAGTATCCCTGATACAATTTATTCCAATTGTACCTTGGTACTAGATACACAAAAATTATCTCATGACATATTGAGCTGAAATGTATACTTGTAGGCAAGCAATCTAAAAGGTTGTGAGTGATTCCTATAAAGTCATGATGTCCTGTAAATATGTTGAGTGGCACTTTATTTGTTCAGTTCTATATAGTAGTTTTGTAAATATTCTTTTGAATAAGGCCTTAATTAAACAACCTAATTTTGGAGGTATGATTTTATGAAACACAACCATTCAAAAGATACCGATTTATCCAGGCGGCGTTTCATGCAGTATATGGCTGGTGCATCGCTGGCATCCTTGAGCGGATTAATATCTGAAGCAAAGGTCCAGGCTGGACCAATATCCAAACGTACAGTTCCTTTGCCTAAGTTCAAAATACAGATATCCGATAAGACTGCATTTCAACAATACAAATGCAAACCAAATCTGAAACGTTTCGGCAGTGAAAACATGGCTTTCAAGGTTACCTCAGAAGAGCTGGGATTCCCTTTTAACCAAGCCTATGGAGCTAATCTGAAACGCAACATGCAAAACGGCAGTATCGGTCATGGTTGGCCAGTGAAAGATACAATTGAAGCACGCATGTGGTATGCCCTGAACGTTGCCGCCACAACCTGGAACGACAACATTGGCCCTGACGGCGAAAATCGAGAGAACATGGGGTTTCTAAGCTGGCTTCCCCAAGGCTTGCCGTCAGACTTCACATCTACACCATTACCCCTGGATAATGTTGAAAACCTGACAAGGAAAATCAAAGTTATTGCCTCCTATGCCGGGGCAGACAAAACAGGGATTACAAAAATCGACCAACGGTGGATGTTCAATTCAGTCTGCCTAAACGGCCTTGACCCAGGGGAGCCTCAAATAAAGCACATCGTGTTGAAGGATGTGGACCAGCCTAGTGAGACAGAAACTGAATTCGTGATGCCTGAAAGCGTCCGTTACGCCATCGTCATCATTAATGTCCAACCCAGAGCCCTTACCCAGCTTGCTCCATCATCTATAGCTTCCGTTGCCAGCACCAACCAAGGGTATGCCCAGGGGGCATTGACTGCCGTAGCCCTGTCCCAGGCCATTCGCTCTCTCGGTTATGTGGCAATACCCTGTATGAATAGTACAGCTATGAGTATCCCCCTGGCAATAGATGCAGGCCTCGGTGAACTCGGTCGCCTTGGATATCTCATAACACCTGAATGGGGCCCCCATGTGAGGATTGATAAGGTGCTCACCAACCTGCCCCTCAAACCTGACAAACCCATAACCTTTGGTGTTACGGAATATTGTACTGAATGTGGCATCTGTGCCGTCGAGTGTCCCTCCGGTGCAATCAGCCCAGATAAAAAACGTTCATATAAGCCTCCGCCATCAGCAGGACGCTGCGGAAACGCCGGGGCACTCAAATGGTATATAGATGGGAAAAAATGTTCACGCTGGTGGGCAGAATCAGGTGCTCCCTGTTCCAACTGCATGAACGTCTGTCCTTATACGCAGGCTACACTTGGAGACGGATTTGAAGGAAAAACACCCGATCCTGATACCTTTTGGGAACTTGAAGCCAACGCCTATGGCAGACGCTCCATTATTTATTAGGAGATGAGACGATGAAAATACGATTCTTCATAACATGTTTTATAGGGATATTTATTTCTGTAGCTGCTCTGACAATCGCTGAAGAAATAATAATACCCACAGTAATTAATTTTGATGGTGCTGTTGACGGTGGAGGTTCAGAGGAAATCCACCCGTCAATCTATACAGGCCCTTTCGTTTTTCAACATTTGAAACACTATTATAATTATGGTCTGGGTTGTGAAAACTGTCATCATGACGATGATCATGAGCCAATATTAAGCTATGCTGACGACAAGACTTTTGCTTGCGGAGAATGTCATGATGAAGAAGGACTTACCCGCGGCCCAATCGCTGAAAACGCGGCATCACATGATGACCTTATAGCCAGAAGAGTAAATGTTCTCCATATACGGTGTATAGGATGCCATAAAAAAATTAACTCTGAAAGACATGCTATTCGGAGGCCGGAAGCCTGCCGCATGTGCCATACGAAGCGGCCTCAGGACTGGACTCTTGAATAAAAAGAAACGTGAATTTCTAGGATGAGATGTTTAAATATTAAAAACCGGGACAGATTTATTTTTCATTCGGGGGGACAGATCAGAGGTCAGTCCCTAGCAGTTATTTACCTATATTTTGTCTGAAGAAAGGCGTCTCATCCATTAACCTGGCTTGGTGGAGGCTTGATTGCGCCGGAGGACTCCAGCTGGAAAGCAGGATAAATGTTAATGAGCCTTGTCACCAGCGGAACCTGACGATTTTCCATTTTTTATGCAGGGCATAAGGTCCTAAAGAGCGGGAAAGAATTCTTTCGCCTTATGCCTGAGGTTTTCTTTGAATGTTTGGCTTGGTGCCAGTTCAATAAATTCAAGAAGATAAGCCTGCAGGATTTGCTGAACCTTGGCGGTGTGGCTTTGCGTCGAGTCCGGTTGCCCTTTTGCTCTTTGTTTTTCTTCAAGTTCTGTGGAGATAATTGCTTCAACTACGCTGAAATTTTCTTTATCTTGCAAAAGGATCGTTGCCCACAGAAGCTGTTTTGACGGTGGATTTATTTTCGTGTCAGCAGGCCAGAACGAACAGGGTGTCCGTATGACACCCATTTTTTTTACCAGAGCGGCAGCAAAGCGTTTGCGGAGTAAGTTCACATCTGGAAGCGTGCCGTTTTTAAGAGCTGAAACCATTTGCTCAAACATGATGTATTCCTAAAAAAAATAAATGGAGTTAGCGCCACCTGATAAAATTAATTGTTCACATGCGGGATATGTGTCCTCATCGTGCTTTTTACGATGCCGACAAACATTCTCATTTCCCCTGTTTCCAGGCAATTATTTCTGTTCCTTTTCTTTCAGTTTGGCCTTGAGCATTTCACCAAGTGTTCCCAGCGAATCACCCGCAGCAGGTTTGTCATGTTTCTGCATATATTGCCTGACATCATCTTCCTCTCTGTCAGCAGCTTCCTCATCAGCCGTCTCTCCTGCGAGGGATAAGGATATGCGTTTTTGCTCCTGATCTATGGACTCAATTTTCACTTCAACTGCCTGGCCTTCTTCAACAACCTCCTTCGGGTGATTGATTCGCCTGCCTCCACCGAGTTTGGAAATATGGATAAGTCCATCAATTCCGGCAGCAAGATTTATAAATGCACCAAATTTTGCCAAACGTATAACTTTAGCGGCATGAAAGGATCCCACTGGAAACTGCTTTGCTATATCCTCCCATGGGTCGGGCAGTGCCTCTTTTAGGCTGAATGAAAAGCGCCCGTTCTCCCAGTCGAGCTTCAGGATCACCACTTCCACATCCTGGTCTTCTGTTAGCACGTCGTGTATATTCTCAGTTCTGGACCAGCCGATCTCAGAGATTGGAATCAGTCCCTCTATTCCCCCAATATCAACAAAAGCACCGAAATCTTTTATCGAGGTAATCTTCCCTTTGACAGTCATGCCTTCCTGGAGATGTTCTCTTAGCTCTTCACGTTTCTGCTCTCTTTCCTCCTCGAGAATAATGCGCCTGGAAAGAACTATATTACGGCCGCCCTCACTGAATTGCGTGATTTTAAAAAGCATATGCTGGCCAATATATTTTTCGGGATCAGTAATTTTCTTCAGGTCCATCTGGGAATAAGGACAAAATGTCCGGACATTGCCGGCTACAGTAATTTCGAATCCTCCCTTGATCTCTTTTTTAACAAGACCTTCCAAGGGAATGCTGCTGTGGTGGGCCTCTTCAAGATGTGCCCGTGAAGTAGAGCCTCCGCCTATTTTGGTTGTAAATAACATCTCATTATGGGTCGTTGACAGGAGGTACACCTCCAGGGTGTCGCCCGCTTTGACAGTTATTGTGCCTGTTTCGTCCTCGAGTTCTTTGCGATCCAAGAATCCCTCGCTTTTTTCACCGACATCAAGGAAGATGGAATCCTGAGACACATCAACCACTCTTGCCTTTATTTTTTGTCCGGGTGCAAGGTGCTTATTGGTAATGGTGTCATCGTTGAATAGATCTGCAAAACTTTCATGATCTGAAGTGTTGTCCGTCATAAGATCACCTGTAAAAAAATTAATAGTTAATAAATGGGAAGTAAAAATTCGTTTTGTCCTTAGTGGGTGCTAGTACAATATTAAGCACTGAAGTGTACCGCCAGGGCAAGATATTTGTTTTTTTCTGAAAATAAAAGGCGTTTCTTCTTGAGATCTGCAAGAAAAGAAAGAATTTTTTGGGGCGGGACAGCCGGAAACTTCTCAAAAAGTTCATTCTCGAGTCTAATTTGTGTACAGAACAAGTATAGCTGTCGTGAAGTGTTTTTCAATCTGTGATGCAAGATTTTACCGTCCAGAAGCTCCTGGCGGATAAGAAGAAAGTCACCACCATCACGGTAGTAAAGAAGGGGCTTCTGCAGAGCATCCTGTCTTCTTTCTTCATGGTATTGCTGCCATTTTATTATTTTCTGCAAAACCGGTTTCCAGACTTTTCGTTGGTATGTCCGGTCTCCCCGGTAATCCTTTACCAGGAGGTTCATTTGAGTGAGGATGGATTTTGGAAAAAGTTTGAAATTATTTACATGATTGACGATTGCCTTGATGCCGTATCCTTTAGGATCCCTGTAAATTGGGCTGTCATGCCCCAGGAAAAAAGAGGCAATGGCAAGGGGGTGATATGGGAAGACATAGTCCAGGGCGGCAAGGGTTTCGGCAGCTTCAGCCTCACTGCTGCCCGGGAAGTGCAGGATGAGGTTGCCCTCCAGCCTAAGAGACTTCTCCTGGGCTGCTCGCATGGTCGCAATGTTTTCAATAGCACTGATACCTTTTTGCATTTTTTGCAGAAGGCTGCTGCTGAGCGCTTCAATACCAACCTGAACGGTGGAAAGTCCTCCCTCGCGGTAAACGGAAAAAATGTCCGCAAGCGGTTTTTCTCCCTTTGCTGAACGTATCTCGGCAAAAAAATTAAAATCAGAATGGTCTTCCTTCGTCATTTTAAAAAAATGCAGGGATTCTTTCAGGGGCAGCATATTGTCTACAAATGTGAAATCTAGGCAACTGTGCCTGGCGGCAAGAGTTTTTGCCTCATGCATTATGTGTGCTGCTTTTTTATGGCGATACCCACACCACTGTATGTTGAGATTGCAGAATGTGCATTTGTTCCACCAGCAACCACGGGAAAACTCTATTGGGAGGATAGGAATGAACGGAGTTTGTGAAAACCATTTCTTTTGGGCTAAAAAATAATCATTGTAATCCGGTACGGGCAAAGCATCAAGCGAAGGCAACTGGGTATCAGCAATACGACTTTTTCGAGGCAGTGCATCCTGCTTACTGTTTTCTCTTGTAAAAATATTTTCAGGAAGGGTGCTGGACTGTGCCCCGGAAAGGTATGTGCAAAGAGCCAGAAGTCCTCTTTCGCCTTCGCCTTCTATAATATAATCAATGAAATGAAAAGCGTTGAGCAAAGACTGTCCGGTACCGGCACCACATGAAGCCCCCCCCAATACGATGGGTACTTGGGGTGAGGCATTCTTTATTGCCCGGGCAGCTGCCAGTGAGGCAAAAAGCTGGTGGAAACAGACCGAAAATCCTATGATTTTGTATTGTGTCCAGTCACAAGTTTTGACCCATTTTAGCAGCTGATTTTCCAGACGCCCGACTAAAGATTTATAGTCAAAAGATCGTTTTATTATTTGATCAGCTTTCTTAACATACTTGAGTGCCAAAACTTCGGCAGTTGCAGCCTGTTCCGGAAAGAGCAGGGGAGCGTAGAGGGCTTCGCTGACCCAGGGATTCTGGCTGATCCAGTGATAGAGGTCCGGACCCAGGGTGGATGCCACTTCCAGATAGGGATGACTTGTGTGCACTGAAAAATCATTTCTCCTGCTTTCGAGGAATGCCTTAAGTGTGCCAAGCTGGATGGAGGGCCGGTTAAAGAGGGCCCACGGCATGGATATGAGGATGATTTTAGCCGGTTTGCTATGAGGGGCTTTTCTATGGGAATTCAAAATCAACTGTCAGCTGAACCTGTTAATACTGTTCAATGATTTCAGTGTCGTCCGGTGGTATGAACAGGAACAAATCTTCCTTTATTTCGCGGCTGCCATAATGGTCGGCATTTATATGTATGTTGTAAAAAAACAAATCAGTAACCGTTTCAAAGTGATCTACGATCTGCAGATGTGTGATCAGGAATGAATCATGCGAAATCCATGCATGTATAGAGGATACATGTGGATGTGAAGATTTAGGGGAGAGCTTGATAAGAAAGGAATTTTCCATATTGTCGGCAACAAGGTCGGGCTCAGCTATATCAAAGTCTTTCAATATATCGCCGGTTCCTGCAAAGAATGAATAAGTGACATCTGACTGCAGATATTCCTTGGCGTTGCTTACGATCATCTGATTGCTTTTTTCAAAATACATGGAGATTGTTTCCCCGTCACTTATGAGGACCTGGTAATCAGGAGATCTGTAAT
>JAHEID010000218.1 GCA_024639555.1 Deltaproteobacteria bacterium | reverse complement strand
GACCTCGTGGCATGTTTTGCCTTCAACATTCTCCAGACTGAGATTATTGTCCTGCAGGAATGTCTCGTTGGCACTTATGATTTTGAGGTCACGGGAAAGTATGACTACCGCTTCCTTGTAACCTGCGCCAAATATCTCGGAGAATGTTTGTGGAGGTACCATTTTGCTGCAGCAATTCCGGAGAGTTGAAGTTAGTGGACAGTGCAGGACATGCAGGGATCAAAGGAACGGATGATATGGTTTACCTCGACAGGATCATTTTCATCAGCAATACTTACACCGGTAAGGGCCTGTTCAACAGGTCCCGGCTGTCCGCTTTCGTCCCTGGGCGACATGTTCCAGGCAGAAGGTGTAACAACCTGGTAATTGTCAATCAGGTTGGAGGAAATTTTCATCCAGTGCCCCAGGCTGCCACGTGCCGCTTCTGTCAAGCCGATCCCGTTTGCTAAGAATCTACTGGAGGGTACGGCGTAAAAAGGTTCAGCCGGATTGATTTTTTCAAGCCACCCGGACATCTCCATTGTGAGCCTGCACATCTCACGCAGTCTGGCAAACATGCGTGTCATAACGGATGAGTCCATCTGCAACATCATATCTGTCAGCAGGGGATCTTCGGCAATAATCATCCTGGCCAGGGGGCCCACCTCAACGGTTTTACCGTCATAACGCGGCGCCTTGGCCCAGCTGTAGGCTCCGCTTTTTTCCGCCAGAGGGGATGTCACCCCTTCAAGGGGGTGCCTTGCTTCAACCGCATCCCTGAAAAAAGATGATCCGATATGTTCCTTGATGAGTGTTTGGTCAAAGGAGTGGATCCTGCCGTCAAAGTAGCCGGAAGGCAGCCAGGTGGACCCATCAGGCAGATCATAGGCCCCATAGCTCATATACCTGTTCGGTCCCTTGCCTATCCTGTCAAAGCCTGCCTCAAGACACATTGTCTGAAAGAGGCCGAGGTCGCTTTCAACATGGGCTCCATTTTTATGCCATTTAAGCAGTTTATCAAAACTGTCTATATCGAGCCATTCACTCAGGGGACACCCCAGAAATCTTCTTTCTAAAAAATCCTGGAATTCCTTTAGAATGCCTATTGTCCTGGTCAAGGTGCTGAGGTTCATGGTGGAGGTTGTACCGGTGGGATGTATAGCAAGGCTGTTGGGCCATTTCCCCCCCACCAGTCCCATGATCTCCAGGGCGCTTTGTCTGGCCTTTAAGGCAAGGACAACCGATGAACCGCTCATGGCAGTGAAGCGTTGACTTACTGACTCATATACACTTAAGTTTTTGTAGCGGGAATTGGCGAGGTCAGGAGCAAAAAGGAGATAAAAATGACTCAGGTGGCTCATAACCACCTCGATGCCAAGGATGAGATTTTTCATATAAAAGCCGTTTTCAGGCATCTCAGCCCCCTGGGCCTGGGCCAGGCATTTCGCAGCGGCTACGCCGTGTGATCCACTGCAGATGCCGCAGATTCGGGGCGTGATAACCAGTGCATCCATTGGTGACCTGCCCGGCATGATCCTTTCAAAACCGCGGAACATAATGCCGGAACTCTTTGCCGAGATTACCGAATTTGATTCAACTTCAATCTCAACACGCAGGTCGCCTTCGATCCTGTTAAACGGATCAATAGCAATCAATGTAGTCATGGCGTTTCAACCGATAATTTTTTGGAAATCTGATACAACAGCTAAAGCACCCATATAAAAGCTCACGCCAAATTGTATTCATTTGATCCATTTTGACGAAACTGCGTTCTTCTTCAGTCTCTCAGGGCAGGCAAGCTTTGACATTCCTGAAATGCCTACGAACCATGCTTTAGGCACATCAAGGGGAAGAGTTACCGGTACATCCCCAATTTTTCTGGTGCTGAAATATGGACGCTGTTTATCGGGAAAAAGTGGAGAAGTGCAGGCAATACAGGGAAAGCCGCCCCTGGTGCAGCTGCCCGTGCGGCCCAGCCAAAGCCTTTCATTACAGTCAGACTCGCACAAGGTTCCTTTGCAGCCGAGGAATTCAAATAAACACCCCTGCTGGGAATAACGTGCAGCTGATGCTTTAAATTCATAATATTCATTCCTGGGACACCCGTGATGGGCCAGCTTGCTGAAAAACACCGTTGGCCTGTGAAATTCATCCAGTTCGTCCATGTGCAGCCAGCCTTTAAGAACAGCTGTCATGGTTTCAACGATCCAGTCCGGATGCGAGGGGCAGCCGGGGACGTTGACTACGGGCAGTCCATTATTTGAAACATATTCAGGGCCAAGCAGGCCTCCCTTCTGGTTGTGCAGGAACTGCAATCCACTCATTTCGTTGATGTTTTCATGGCCGGTCACCACGCCTCCAAAGGCTGCACAGGTACCTACCGCCATTACCATATCGGCATGTTTGCTGAAATCGGCAAGCCAGTCACGGAAAGGCCGGCCATGAAGCATGAAGAATTTGCCGGTATTATCCGGGCCGTTGGGAACAGCCCCTTCAAGGATGAGAATATCCAGCTTTATTTTGCCGGTAAGGATGTCGTTAAAGATTTCCAAGACATCATCACCCTGTTCAAGGCTAAGGAACGGGTGCCAGAGCAGGTTGATGTTTAATACTTCGAATGATGAAAGCGCAGAGGGTTGCTCGGAATTGAGGAAGGAGATGGTGTCACCACCACAGCTAGCTCCCTGCAGCCATAACAGATTATGCATGTGAAGCCCTCCATGGTTTAAAGGAGAAAAAACAGCTAATAACAATTATTATATGTACCACAGAACCGGCATGCACACAATTTTTTTGTAATTTGAGACAGTTTGGCTGCAAGAAGGATTAATATGGATGGAGAGACAGCGATCTCAGGGTTCTTTTTCCATATCGCTTAATTCAAGATTGAGCGCCTGCATGGAAATCAGGATTTCCTGAAGTGAAATTCCCAATGATCCCAACATGAAAACTAAACTTGCAGCGAAGACTATCTTGCCGAGCATAAGCTTGCCGCCAAAAAGCATAAACATGCATAACACGCACAAAAACAG
>JAHEID010000088.1 GCA_024639555.1 Deltaproteobacteria bacterium | reverse complement strand
ATACCCTCAAATTACAGATAAAAAATATTACCTTGTTTTTCTACCTTTAATTCCATGCACTTTACAACTGAAAAATTGTCATTAAAGAGATGGGTATTTATACTTACATGAAAAAAGATAATAAAACAATTTTCTTGCTTTGAACATGATCAGCATATGCATTGCCGAGGGTTACTCTGCACAGGCGCTTACTGCTGCAACGAAGCTTCAATTATTGTTGGCAGAAAAACAATTCTGGCTGCCTGAAATAATCCGCCGGTCGATATGTTTTGCGCAGCAGTCTTTATTAAGCTGGAAGGAAGAGGGCACGTAATGTTTTATTATTGAATGTTTTACGAAAATCATAGTAAAATTCATAATAGGTTTTATTTGTTGGGTATTTATGTCCTATTCTGCAAAATTAAATTGTGAGGTGGACGTTGAACGTTGATACTCTTGTTAAAGATATTGCAGAATTAATTTCAAAGCCTCTTTTTAAGCTCTCAGGAACCGAGGTTACCTTCCTTTCAGTTTTTATATTCTTTGTTGTAGTTTTCCTGTCAGTTGCACTTTCATTTGTTCTGCAGCGTGCCCTGAAAAGAACCCTGGCCCACAGGTTCAAGAAACAGGAAGGTACGCTCGCAGCGATTTTACGCCTAATCCATTATTCAGTAGTTATCATGGGTTTCGGTATCGGCCTGCAGACCATCGGCATCAATATCAGCGCCCTTTTTGCTGCCGGGGCCGTGTTCGCCATTGCCATCGGCTTTGCAATGCAGAATATTGTCCAGAATTTTGTCTCTGGAATTATCCTGCTCATTGAGCGCACCATAAAACCCGGTGATATTTTAGAAGTAGAAGGAAATGTTGTAAGAGTTGTCGACATGGGCATCAGGACCACCATTGTACGGACATGGCGTGAAGAAGAGCTTATCATGCCCAACTCGGTATTTGCCCAAACAACAGTCAAAAACTATACCCTGCGTGATAATGAATTTCGCCTCGGCGTTGAGGTCGGCGTGGAGTATGGCTCGGACATGAAAAAAGTTATCGAGGTGCTGGAGTCATCAGCTCGTGATGTCCCCTGGCGGCTGCCGCAGCCCGAGCCCAGGGTTCTCCTGCAGGACTTTGGCGATTCTGCTGTGATCTTCGGGGTATATGTAAACGTTGATGATCCCTGGAAGCAGAGGGTATACAAGTCTGAACTGCGCAAGGCAATATGGTTTGCCTTTATAGATGCCGATATAACGATTGCCTTCCACCAGGTTGATATCCATTTTGACCCGCCTGTAACAGAGGCATTTACAGGTCTGACAAAAATCAAATAAGGGTAATAGTGCATTGGAAGAAAACAATGACGGGCTTGTAGGAGCATATATCCTGGATGGAAAAGGCGGTGGGAAACAGGTCGGCTGGGACGAAATCGGTTCCTGGAATCCGGGCCAGGGCGTTCTCTGGGTGCATTTGAATTACAGCGTTCCCAAGGTGCAGGATTGGTTGTATGAAAAAAGCGGTTTGGAAGAGGTAATATGTGATGCCCTGACTGAAGAAGACTCAAGGCCGCGCTGCACTCCTTTTCACGAAGGCTTGCTGCTCGGGCTGCGCGGCGTGAACCTGAACCCCGGGGCTGACCCCGAAGACATGGTGGGGGTCAGGATCTGGCTTGAGAAGGATCGGATAATAAGTACGCGTATGCGTAAAATTCTCTCAATATCAGACATTCGGGCTGCTATCGAACAGGGAAACGGACCGGAATCATTAAGTGATTTTCTGGTCCAGGTAACCGGAAGGATGATGGAGCGTATGCGGCATGTCATTGATGACCTCGAGGATGCTGTTGCTGATCTTGAAGACCAGGTATTGACATCAGAAAGCCACCAGCTCCGTTCCCAACTGGCGACCTTGCGGAGACAGGCTATCAGCCTCAGGCGCTACCTGTCGCCGCAGCGGGAGGCCCTGTCACGGTTGCTGACTGAAAAGATTACCTGGCTGGATGAAAGCGACAGGATAAGGCTGCGGGAGGTTTACGACCAGTTGACCCGCCATATTGAGGACCTTGACGAAGCCCGTGACCGTGCAGCTGTTACCCAGGAGCAACTGATCAACAGTTTGTCGGAACAGATGAACAACAAGATGTACATCCTTTCCATTGTTGCCGCCATTTTTCTGCCGTTGGGTTTCCTGACCGGTCTCCTTGGCATAAATGTCGGCGGTATCCCCGGCGCAGACAGCAAACTGGGATTTGCGGTTTTTGTTTTTCTGCTTGTGGGAGTTGTCGGTTTTCAGATCTGGTTTTTCAAGAAGAAAAAGTGGCTGTAATATCCTCTGCATAACAAAGTTGGTTCAGGAGGAATTACCTGGCAGGGGGCAGCCGATATCCATCTTTTGTTCTATTTGACCAATTGGGGTATCATGTCCAAAAGTAAATATATCCTCCGGAAATGGTGATTTGTTTTCAAGTCCGCAAAACTCAAGATTGTGTTAAGATAAATTGATTTTTGAAGTAAACAAAAAATCTCATTCTTGGAAAATTAAATTTACAATAAATCAAATGTTGAAATTTTTTAATGCATAGGTCATAAAATATCTATTGGAAATATATAAATTTAACAAGGAGGGAACATCATGGCTGAAGAAGAATACAATAAAGGCGGATATGAATCTATGGTGTGGATCAGAGACAAAGACGGTAAAGAGTATGCATGTACTGCCGCTGCCTTGAAAGGCAATTTAAAAACCAAAGAAGAACTAACTGAAGAAGAAAAGGAGAGCTGCATGGATGTTAGCCAGATGATCGGGACTGAGCGCTGGTAGAACAGAATCAATAATTTGCAGAATCCAAGGCCTCTTTCATTCTCTAATGAAAGAGGCTTTTTTATTATGGGCTGCAGGGCGCGATCGTAAAATATATTTCTAGAAAAAGGTTAGTTCAAGTCAATCTAAACCTGGCAATTTATATCCGCAGTCTGCCTTTTGGATATCATGCCTGAATTTCAACTAGCTATTGATAGTCAGGAGTTCTGCCAGCTTTTGTTTTCTGTAATCAAAAATGCGTTTTAATGTTTTGCGGATAAAGAAAAAGTGGATGATTTTGCCGAATATTCCGTAAGGTACTTCGTAATACACCCGGTCAATTAATTTAATCCTGCTCTCTTCTGCATCTATCTGGTGATAATGATACCAGAATGTATAGGGACCTAGCCTCTGTTCATCAACAAATGAGTGCATTTCCCTGATGTGCTTGATTTCTGCTATCCAGGTATGCACCCCAAACCAGGGAATTCTTATGCGGTATTCGATTATCAGCCCATTAAACATAACCTGAGGAACAGGGGAAACTATCTTGAATTGCAGGTCTTCGGGTGTAATCAGGTCGAGGTTGGTCGGATTTTTCAATAAATCCCAAGCCTCAGCCAGCGTTGCAGTCACGTACTGTTCCCGATAAAGAGTATACATACCTCTCCAAGTATCTTTTTAACTTTGAAAAAAGTCTGCTTTAAAAAATCAGCACCAGGCGCCGGAATTTTGAATTCAGCTCCTGGTCAACTCAGCACCAGTCAGCCTGGTATGCAGATAAACAAGCAGCGGCAGGGCCAGGGCCCACAAAACAGCAAGTATCAGGTAACCCCTGCTGAACGTCGTGGCAACAGTGATTGCGCCCAGCTTTTCTCCGCCCCAGTATGCAAGCGGTCCGGTTAATGCTCCCAGTAAGACCGCCACTGCATATTTGCCTTTGAGCCACGCCAGGCTGAGGCTGACAAGCAAGGCAATATTAAACCAGAGGGCAGCCATCCAGGGCGGGCAGACCTGTCCCCATCCCTGTTCCACAGGTGAGTATACGTTGGCAACAATCATGAGGGTCTCCAGGAGAAACCCGGAAATACCGCAGATTATAACAAAAAAGATCTCGGCCCTGTGATTTTCAGTCAACAGGCGAATCTGCAGAGGAACAGTAATAAGGACCAGGAAGGGGCCAAGCCAGCCGAGGTTATTTGCTGCACCCATAACACAGGCAAACCAGCAGACCTGGAAGATGATGAAATTAACCGGCGTGGAATATTTTTTTATTCCCATCTTCTACTTCCGTTTATGAACCAAGAGACGGCAGTATCGGCTCCCGGCGGCACTGGGGCCTGGAAAAGATCATCTGCACGCCACCGTTGTAGTGTTCCTGAAAACTGCCTTCGCAGGAGGCAAGGTAGAATTCCCACATGCGGACAAAGTTGTCCGAAAAACCCATGGCCTTGACCTTTACCAGGTTGGCAAAGAACCGTTCCCGCCATAACCGCAGAGTGGTGGCATAGTGGGAGGTAATATCCTCAAAATGGATGAGGCGCATATCGGTTTTTTGGGCCATGCTTTTCGTCATGGCGGCAACCGAGGGGATGCAGCTGCCGGGGAAGATGTAGCGTTTGATAAAATCCACCGAATGCTTGTGGCGCTTGAACTCATGGTCAGGAATGGTGATGGCCTGCAGCGCCATCATGCCATCCGGTTTAAGCAGCCTGCAGCAGCAGTCGAAGAAGGTGTCCAGAAAATGGTGTCCCACCGCCTCGATCATTTCTATGGACACGAGCTTGTCAAATTTGCCGGTCAGTTTCCGGTAGTCCTGTTTCAGCACCTCTATTCTGTCAGCCATATTGTTATTAATAAAAAGTTCCTGCATATAACGGTACTGGTTGTCGGATATTGTTGTTGTGGTTACACGGCAGCCATAGTTTTGGGCAGCATGGAGGGCAAAACCTCCCCAGCCGCCGCCGATCTCGATGACATGGTCCTGCTCCTGCAGGTCGAGCTTTTTACAGATCCGGTCAAATTTGGCAACCTGGGCCTCGTGCAGGGTGCTGTTCTCGTGTTCAAATATACCGCAGGAGTAACCCATGGACCGGTCGAGAAAGAGCCGGAAGAATTCGTTGCTCAGGTCATAATGGGCCATAATGTTTTTTCTGCTGCCCCTGGTTGTATTTTTGCGCAGCCGGTGAAATATCCGCAGCAGGGGTGCGGTCAGCTTTGACCAGCCGCCATCCATTTTGCGGTTGAGCAGATCGGCATTGGCGGCAAAGAGCCTGACAACTTCGGTAAGGCTGTCTGTGGACCAGTAGCCTTTCATATAGGATTCAGCTGCCCCCAAACTGCCCTTGAACAGGACATCTGCATAAAACCGGGGATCATGGATGGTAGCAGCGGCTGCGATGGATGATCCTTCCTGCGGGTCACCAAACCGGTAGTGCCTGCCGCAGTTGTCAATTGACAGCGTACCGAATTTCAGGTCTTCGAACATGGAAAACAGAATCTTCTTGCACCATGTTTGAACTGGGTCCGGGAATAGTGTTGCTTTGTTTTCTTTAATGCTGCAGTTATGCTTGCTCATGTTTTCTCTCAGGCACATACTTTGGATGGTCATAATAGGGTGTTTTCTTGAGCCAGAGGCGAAAAGCCTGCCAGTAGATCATGGACAGCACCTTGATGGTCATTGCCGGAAATCGAATGAGCACCCAGGCCAGTGGAGCCCCGCTGATCTCCCGGCGCTGCATGGTCAATGATACTTCAAAAAACTTATTATCCTCCTTGAGGTTTGTCATGTGGATACGCAGGGATTCTCCTGGCTTCTCAAAGTGCCAGTCGTACAGGAAGTCCATGTCCATGAAGGGTGAGATATGAAAAGCTTTGGCAAACTGAAAGTGCACCCCAGAACCCGTATCCCGGTTCTGCTTCACGCCCAGGACATAGGAGTGGCGCTCCCCCCAGGGTGTGTTGGTGATCTCCGCCACGATATATTCCACACGGGCGTCAGCCGCATCGTAACAATAATAGAAGGAAACCGGGTTAAAACAGTGGCCATAGTAGCGCAGGTGGGTAAGCATGCGAATCGGGCCGGCCGGCCGCTCCCCAAGCTCCTGCTCAACCCGGTCCCGTACCGCCTGGTCCAGGGGAATATCTGTAGGGCCCAGGTAATCGGAGCGCTTGAAGTTCGCCACGTTTGACCGGCCCACGGACCAGAGCCAGCGCCTGTCAAAGACGTGCCCCAGTTCCTCCAGGTCGAGAAACATGAAGAATACCGTATAGGTAAACTTGTTTTCCCGGGGCAGGTATCGGTGATGATACAGTTCGCCTTTGTAGATACAGCTTTTCATGGTCAAAGCGATTTCCCGAAATATTTACCGACATCCAGGCCGCTTTTCACGCCATCCTCGTGAAATCCATACCCCCAGTATGCCCCGCAATAATGGGTTCTGTTCTGTCCGCTGATGACGTTGTGCGATGCCTGGGCCGGAACGGAGCGTTCCATGTACACAGGGTGGTGATAAAGATAACGGCCCAATATCCTCGCCTCTGCTATCCTGTGCCGCATATTTAGTGAAACGCAGAACGTCTCTGATGCCTCAATGGACTGCAGCATATTCATATTATAGGTTACAGAAGCCCTGTCAAGCTGGTCAGACAGGATAGCATAATTCCAGCTCGACCAGGCCTTGCGGTTGCGGGGCAGGAGCGCATCATCAGTATGCAGTACAGTATCGTTTTCCTGGTAGGGCACAGCGCCGAGTATGCTGCGTTCATCTTCTGTCGGGTCTGCAAGGATTTTCAGGGCCTGGTCGCTATGGGTGGCAAAAATGACCTGGTCAAATCGCTCGCTCGGTTGGTCGGTAAATGCAATCTCCACGTAATCCTGAGTGCGGTGCACCCGGGTAACAGGGGTGGAGAGATGAATCTTCGACGCAAAGGGTGATACGAGCTTTTCAACATACTGACTGGAGCCGCCGGCAATAACCCGCCATTGTAAGGGATTGGTCGCTTGCAGGAAGCCATGGTTCTCAAAAAAACGGCCAAAGGAACGGGCCGGGAATTCCCGGATCTTGCCGGGTTCGGCAGACCAGAGCGATGCACCGAGGGGCACGACGAAATGGTCAATGAAGCGCTGCGAATAGTTGTGCCGGGAAAGGAACTCGCCCATGGACATGTCCGGCTCATCTGATGCGATGTAGTCCACCAGGTGGCGCCGCAGTCTGAAAATCTCAAGCACCATGCGCCAGTATGACGGGGACAGGATATTCCTGCGCTGTGCAAACAGGGTATTAACGGAATCCGAGCCATACTCCAGCCCTGTTTTTTCGCAGCGGACGCTGAAGTTCATGCGGGTCGGCTGGGATGCGACACCCAATTGATCTATGAGCGTGCAGAAGTTCGGATAGGTCACCTCGTTGAAAACAATAAAGCCGGTATCAATAGCAAAGGAACCCTCCCTGCGTGCAACATCAATGGTGTGCGTATGACCGCCTATATAATCGTTGGCCTCAAATATCGAGAGGTCAAAATCCTTGTAAAGCAGATGTCCGCAAACCAGGCCGGAAATGCCGCTGCCGATAATCGCAATCTTCATGAATGTTTTTTGCCTTTCCCTGTCATCGGCTTACTGGAACCATCGGTCAAAATAAGCGGCAGCGGTGGAGACCGTGCCGCAGATGAAAATACCCCAGCAGATATCGACAATGGACATGCGCAGGGGCCACTTGTCAACCAGGGCATAGTTGGTCATGTCGTAGACTGCGTACATCACAAAACCGTACATGCCTCCCCACACCGGGGCCCAGGGCAGGATGGCTGCACTGGAAACCCTGGGCAGCACAAAGAGAACTATGCCAAGCGGTATGCAGATGTAAACAATTGCCGCAGCCCACCAGACCGTTGCATAGGACCCCGATGCACCCCTGGACAGGGGGCCCAATTCAGTCTTGTAGAAATTTGACATCAGGAATCCGAGCCAGAAAAAATCAATGGCCAGAAAGATCGGCAGGGTTGCAAAGTATACCTTGACACTGTGCAGCATGACAGCCTCCTTATCTCCGGGGTGGAAGGGGAAAAAATGAGCTCGTGTTTTTTATATATTCTGCGTACTCCGGATTGTCGACATATCTTTTTTCAAGCAGCGGTGTGCCGGAGACCCTCAGGATCAGCCAGGTTATAGTAAGCGGCCCAACCACGGTCCATAGGCTTCCAGGCACAGCCAAACAGATGAGAAATATGCCCCACCAGAGGGTCACCTCGCCGAAATAATTGGGATGCCTGGTATAGCGCCACAAGCCGATGTTCATGATGAGGCCTTTATTTGCAGGATTTTTTTTGAATTGTAGGAGCTGAAAGTCGCCGATGGCTTCAAACAAAAAGCCGAGAAGCCAGAGACAGAACCCAAAACCATCTAGCACTGCAAGCGGCGGTCCGCTGCGGGTGATGGCCAGGGTAACGGGCAGGGAAATGACAAGCAGCAGAAATCCCTGCAGCAGAAAGACCTGCAGAAAGCTCCTGATCAGATAAGTGCTGCCCCATTCTTTACGCCAGGCTTTGTAGCGGTGGTCTTCCGGCTTGCCCAGGTTGCGGACACCGATGTGCAGCATGAGACGAGCGCCCCAGGCAATGACCAGGAGAAGGACCAGTATTGCCCTGGCCTCATTTATACCTGCGGCCATGTAAGCAGTGAGCGCGGCACAGATAAATCCCCCGCCCCAGGCAATATCCGCAACATCATTTCTATTCTTTACAACCGCAACGATAAACCAGATTACGGCATAGATTACAATTACCAGGGATTGGAGGAGAAATAACTTCAGCATAGTGTTGTGAAATACCTGAGAAGTTAAGTTTCGAATTTTTTATTCTGCCATAAACTATTCAAAATTATTAGCACAAAAGGCTTACCGCCGTAAATTTTAAACATAAATTGCTAAAAAAAAACTTCTGCCAGGCTGCAATTTTTTAACGATAATTAAAAATAAAATAAAATGACACATTATTTTAGTACCTTGATTTCCCCTATTTTGAGAAGTTCAAATTCCTCTGAAGGGATTCTTTCCCGGGCAAGTGCTTCTTTGAGTTTTAGAGGTGGGTCGTCGATCGGCTCCGAGGTAAGCTGGAAGGTACCCCACTGCACAGCAATGGAATGTCGGGATTTTATATCCTGGTGTATTTGTACAGCCTCTGCAGGATTAATGTGCATTTCTTTCATGAACCAGCGTGGTTCATAAGCACCGATGGAAATAAGCGCCAGATCTATCGTTTTGAATTCGCGGCCGATCTCATTAAACTGGTAAGGATTGTAGCCGGTATCACCGCTGTACCATATTGTTTTGTCTTCAATCTGCAGCATCCAGGAAGCCCATAATGTTTTATTTCTGTCCCACAGGCTCCGGGCGGACCAATGCTGTGCAGGGGTGGCCGTAATGGTTGCATTCCCAAACTTTTTCATATCCCACCAGTCAAACTCCAAAACACTCTCTTTTTTTACTCCAGCCCTGATAAACCACTGCTGCATGCCAAGCGGTACTAGCCACTTTACGTCTGAGCCGATCTGCTGTACGGTTTTTTTATCCAGGTGATCGTAATGACTATGGGAGATGACAATATAATCTATTTCCGGAATGTCTTTTAGAGCCACAGAAGGAGGAGTATGTCTTTTAGGGCCCAAGAAATTCAAGGGGGAAGCCCTGTCTGAGAACATGGGATCTGTAAGTATATTGATTCCCTTGTACTGGATCAGCATTGTTGCATGGCCGATCCATGTGACTTGTAACATATCAGGCGGGTTTAGAATTACTTCAAGGTCCGTTGCCACTCTGGGTATTTTATGAGCATTTGATTCATAGTCTGCAAACTCTTCTTCACTGAAATAACGCATCTTTAAATATTTAAAAAATCCTCTTTTCCCCTTCTCAACATAGGGGTTGCTAAAACCATCTTCAGCATGATGCGCCGGTTTTTCTTCCTGTTTTTCATTATCAAGGGCATACGCACAGCCAGAAAACAAAAAGAAAGCAAGCATTGTCATTAAAACAGGATTTATTTTTGTTGTGGAGAACATTATT
>JAHEID010000217.1 GCA_024639555.1 Deltaproteobacteria bacterium | reverse complement strand
TGCAAAACCCTGGCAATGTGCTTCAGGAAAAAAAAGCGGTTTTTACGGGGTTCAATCAATGTAACAGAAAGGGCAGGACAGACAGACTTGAGTACCAGACCTGGAAAACCTGCTCCCGTACCGACATCCAGGATTGTTTCCTGTACTTGTGTTTCCGGTGGCAGTAATGCAAGAAGTGTCAGGGAATCAAGAAAATGGTTTTCCAGAATCTGCTGATCATCCAGGGATCGTGCAACCAGGTTGATCTTCCTGTTCCATTTATTCAATTCTTGGGAATAAAGAGAGAGGCGCGCCAGGGCCTCAGGCGGGTTGTCAAGAGAAAGCTCCATGTGACTGAGGCCCCGAGCCAGGAAGTTTTCGATATCAGCTGTAAGCATACAGAATATTAGGACTGTGGAATAGAGTTTTGAGGGGGCAAACTCAATCAACATTGAGGTTACTACCTAAACTTTTATATTTAATTTGAGCCCTTGACCCCTCGAATCCTGTATTTCAATCTTCTCCTTTCATCCGCATTGCAACAGATTTTGCATGGGCTGAGAGTCCTTCAAGGTTTGCCAGGGCCATAATGTGCGGGCCATCTTCAAGCAGTGCAGCCCGATTGTAGGAGATAATGCTGCTTTTCTTTAAAAAGGTCTCAACACCCAGAGCCGAGGAAAAGCGGGCCGTGCCCATGGTCGGCAGAACATGGTTTGGTCCGGCCAGATAGTCTCCGGCAGCTTCGGGAGAATAGTTCCCCAAAAATATGGCGCCGGCATGCTGGATGGCATGCAGCCAGGTATCAGGTTTTTCGATCATCAATTCCAAGTGCTCGGCAGCAATGTTATTCGCAAGCTTTATCGCCTCATCAAGATCATCAACAATTAAAATAATGCCACGGTTTTTCAAGGCTGTTGCAGCAATTTCCCGGCGGCTCAATTCCTGCAGCTGTCGTTCAAGTTCATGGACAACCTGATCCCCGATTTCAGGGCTCGTTGTCACCAGCATTGCCAATGCCTGGGGATCGTGCTCTGCCTGTGCCAGCATATCTGCCGCAATATAAGAGGGCCGGGATGATCCATCAGCCACGATCAGAACTTCACTTGGGCCGGCAATCATATCAATGCCGACAATACCGCTGACCTGTTGTTTTGCTTCGGCAACATACTGGTTCCCGGGGCCCACAATGACATCAACCCTGGGAATGGACCGGGTTCCATAGGCCAGTGCTGCAATGGCCCAGCAGCTGCCAACCTTGAAAACCTGATCAATACCTATCTCGCTGGCTGCCACCAGCAGGGCAGGATGTACTTCCCCTTTTTCGTTAGGCGGAGTCACCATAATTCGCTTCTCTACCCCGGCAATACCCGCTGGAATACCATTCATCAATACTGATGAAACCAGGGGTGTTTTACCGCCCTGCCCTCCGGGAACATAGAGCCCAGCTGCTGCCACAGGCCTTACCAGGCGTCCGGTGATTACTCCATCATCACGCGTCAGGGTCCAGGATTTTTCCAGCTCCTGCTCATGGAAAAACTGCAAGCGCTCGACAGCCAGAGACAATGTTTCCATAAATTCAGCATCAACCTGTGAATGGGCCCTGTCAAATTCCTCATGCGTCACCTGCAGCTGGCTCATCTGAAAATTGGCTGCATCAAATTTCCGGGTGTATTCAAGCAGGGCATCATCACCTTTTTCCCTGACAGCGGCCAGAATTTCTGCGACCATCTTCCTGCAGCCCGTGTCAGTTTCCAGAAACCTGTTAAGCATCTGTGCTATAAGCTTTTGTCCTGCTTCGCTGCTAGACTTTGTTGGTGTTATTATCATAATTGTATCTCTTTTATGAAGCATCCTCCTCTCTGAAGTTCTGGGCCGTAGGATAGCGCCGTCCATAACCGAAAGCCTTGGAGGTAACCTTTAAGCCGAGTGGTGCCTGCTTGCGTTTATATTCATTGATCCTTATACGTTTTATCACATCGGCCACAATGTGCCGCTCAAAACCCATTGCCGTTATTTCAGCAACGCTTCGATTCTGTTCAAGGTATGCCTGGAGAATGGGATCCAGAACTTCGTAGGGCGGCAGGTCGTCCTGGTCCAGCTGGTTGGGTGCCAGTTCAGCTGAAGGGGGTTTTTCAATAATGCGGGCTGGAATCATTTCCCTCTCCCGGTTGACATATTGAGCCAGTTTATAGACCAGAAGCTTGGGAACATCGGATATGACCGCCAGGCCGCCACTCATGTCACCATAGAGGGTGCAGTAGCCCACTGCCATTTCCGACTTGTTTCCCGTTGACAGCAAAAGAGAGCCGTATTTATTGGAAAGCGCCATAAGAAGATTGCCCCTGATGCGTGCCTGCATGTTCTGTTCCGTTATATCAACAGTTGGAATTGCAGAATTACCAGGTGCATTAAAAATATGTGCCAGGCTCTCTTTTAGGGCTGCAAATACAGACGAAATTTCAATGACATCAAACCTGCAGTCAAAATTTTCAGCCAGTTTTTTTGCATCTTGGATGCTTTCACCAGATGTATAGGGGGACGGCATGGATACACCAAGAACATTTTCTGACCCGAAAGCCTCGCAGGCAATAGCACAGGTCACTGCCGAATCAATGCCGCCGGAAAGTCCCACAACCCCTTTGGAAAAGCCGCACTTGGCTCCATAATCCTTAACTCCCATGACCAGGGCTGCAAAGACTGTTCCTGTTTCCTGAAGATCAAGGTCTTCGGGGCCTGATTCTTCAGTATGGGCCTCCAGGATGTGCCGCCCGTGCACCTCTCCCTGCCAGGTTTCACTATCCACAACAACCATATCTTCTTTGAATCTTTCCGCCCGTGCAATGATTTTGCCGCCGCTGTCCATGGCCATGGACCAACCGTCAAAAAGGAGCGAATCCTGACCGCCTACCTGGTTAACATATATAAGGGGCAGACTGTTATTCGTACATACCCTTGTAAAAATATCATGCTTGACAGCTTCTTTATCGATCTGAAAGGGCGAGGCTGAAATGTTGACAAGCAGGTCAATTTTTTGCCCCTGAGCCTGCAGATCCGAAACCAGATCG
>JAHEID010000216.1 GCA_024639555.1 Deltaproteobacteria bacterium | reverse complement strand
TGGAAAAGCACCTGCCTGACGATGTAATCTGCTGTGTGGTTGAGGTGCCTGATGCAATCAAGGGTGCCCGCATAGTTGCGGCCGTAACCGCGCCCGTTGATGAGAAAAAAATTCTGAAAAAAATCGCAGCTGATCTGCCGAAGATTGCCCTGCCAAAAATCTTTACTGTCATCGAAGATCTCCCCAAGATGGGCAGCGGTAAAATCGATTTCAGAAATGTGACCCGCATGGTTCGGCAGAGATTAAACAACGAGGAAGACTAAACAGGATTTACTGCTGAAATTCCACAAATCATCTTTTTTCTACACATTAACCAGTTGGAATTATTATTTTTTATTTTCTCTCCCTCTGCAACATGTTGGGACTCGTCCTGGTTCATACCACAACATGTTGTATATATAGACTTACCTAAAATTACCGAACATCAAATATATGGAATAAAAAGTTAAAAAATACTTGACATTTCCCCACCCACAATGCACCATGGAATCGGAGAAGGGGAGATTTTTTCTATGACTCTATTGAGTTAGCCGACTACATATCACTCGATGCAAAAATCTACAGTCTTATTGATATTCTTTGCCGTTCTTGCTCTGTATTTTCCATTTGCGGCACAATCTGCCGATATAGGTGCGTCTTCCTCTGGAACAGCTATTCTCACCTCAGACCACAAATTTTCACCAGAGGAAGACCGGCTTTCTGAAGTTCGTCGGCAGATCATTGCTTCCTACCAGCCTGCCCCGAAGAACTCGTCCGTTCTTCTAAGCCGGTCATCGGAAACGAAGAAAAAGCCTGTACGAATTGTCAGGATTGCAGACAGTTCATTACGCAAGAAACTTTCAGCCCGCAGCGCCATTGTCATTGACGCAGGAACTGGCGAGGAAATCTACTCCCATAATCCCGACCGGCCAGGACAGCCGGCCAGCACCATTAAGGTTCTCACCAGCCTCATTGCCATAGACTACCTGAAAAATAATTCCCTGGTACCCGTTTCCCGTCGGGCTGCAAGCATGCCGCGTTCCAAGATATATATCAGCAAAGACAAATCATACTATGCCAATGACCTGATCAATGCGGTGCTTCTTGCTTCGGCAAACGATGCCAGTGTGGCCCTGGCTGAGAAGATAGGAGGAACAGAATCCGGTTTTGCCAAAATGATGACAAGAAAGGCCAATGAACTGGGTGCTCAACAAACAATCTGCAAAACAGCCTCCGGTTTAACAGCAAAGGGTCAGCAGACCACTGCCAGAGACCTGGCAATGATTTTCGGGGAAGCCATGAAGCATGAGGAGTTTGCCCAAAGGATCAAGCTTCCCAAGGCAAGAACCTCCTACGGCAAAACCCTCAGGAGCCACAATAAGGCCCTGTGGCAGATAGCGGGAGCCCAAGGCGGCAAGACCGGCTACACCTGGGCTGCCAAACAGACATATGTCGGCAAATTTAAACGCAACGGCAAAGAAATCATCGTGGCAATCCTCGGCAGCCGCAACATGTGGAATGATATTGCCAAGCTGGTTGATTACGGCTTCAGCAAAAAACAGCAGCTGCAGATAGCCGGCCCGGAAGATAACAAGACAAAAACTACGGGTGACTCCTCTTCACTTACGTCCGCTCTGGTTGTCCTCTCCGACAACAAAAAAACTGAAAAACTTTAAAAGCTGCCAACTCTTCTCCTAAATTCCTTTCTTCTTCTCCCCTGTTTATTTATCGTAACGATTGAATGCGCTTAACGTTTAACGGGTTGCATCTCCAATATATCTTGGACCAGACAGGCAAAAAATTCCTATGAGAGACAAAGAAGCAACGCGGTCTGCCTGGAGCAAAAGGCTTGCTGTACATACAGCTGCACCCCAGTGGGGCAAGGCTGCTGAGAAATTGAGGGGTCTGCGGGAATACCGGGATGCTGCCACTGTGTTTGCTACTCCAGACGAAACACTGCATCAGGCCCGCATCAACTGCCTTGCTGACGGCAAAAATCTTGTCATGCCGGCCCCTTCCATCCGGGAAGGATTTTTCATAGTGCCGGCGCACACTGTCCCCTTCAAAAACCTTTCTGTGGCAGTAACCTACAAAGGGCTTGAAAAGCACGGACAACTGCTGAAATTCGAAGCTATTCAGGAACTTTCTGTGAATCTTTTACTCACCGGCTCACTGGCAGTTGACCTTGGAGGCGGAAGGCTCGGGGACGGCAATGGCTTTTTTGATCTATGCTGCGCCCTGCTCCAGGAACTTGGCGCTCTGCAGCAGAACTGGACTGTTTTGACCTTTATCCTTGAAGAGCAGATTTCCCGGGATGGTCTCCCCCGGGACGCCTGGGATATTATAATGTCCGGAGCAATAACTCCTTCCGGCATACATCCCTTCAACCAGCCACATCAGAGTCCCGCGATCTTCTGGGATGTGCTGCCCAAAAGCCGGCTCAAGAAAATCGATCCGCTCTGGAAGATTTATAGCGCTAGGGTAAAAGACTATAGGGATCGGGGTGTATAGGAGGACATGGGGCCAAGGAAAAAAAATGTTGGTCCACATTGGAGTACTGGAGTATTGGAAACATAAAACATTTAATGAGATATTCTAAAACCATTACTCCATCACTCCAGTTATATAGCAAGTAACTACAGACACCTATCACTTTAGCTCACTTTAGGAACTTGTAACTTTAGGCACTAAATATTCCTGCAGACACGGCCAAACCCCCCGGGATTAAACCCAGAGGCCCAAAAAACCCGGGCCTGGGCATAATCAATAAACCAGTGCCCGCCCGGATTTCTTTTATCAGATGTGAAGATAAATGGCTGGCCTGCTGAAAAACAGCGATGCAGGTATAATTCCTTGCTGTTCTTTGCCTTTACCGCCAGGGACAAAGCCTCTTCAAAGGTAGGCAATCGCCAGTCATTATGGCCTGCAAAGTTAGACATGTTCAACTCGCCGATCCAGCTCTGTATTGTACGGATAGAGTTTATGTCGCTCCCTCCCCGCTGCCACATGAGTTTTGTTGTCCTGTCAGTTACGGTCAGGCCGTCCCCATTGTCCACAAGATAGCCTTCTGCATT
>JAHEID010000215.1 GCA_024639555.1 Deltaproteobacteria bacterium | reverse complement strand
GTTTGCATTTGATGAGTTATCTTTATTAAGAAGTTAATTAAAAAGTTAATGAGAAATCATTAAGAAGTTAAATACGATTTGACGTCTTACAAGCAATTAGGGTCAGAGTAAAATTAAATGTCAATCTGTTGCATGGTTACTATGATGAGTTTTGGACTCTATTTTTACTATGCCCCTATTGATTTTGTGACCCTATTGATTTTGCTATACCGCTCCTCTGTGATATGCTCATCATTCCCGCGATTCTACTAATTTTATTTCCGCGATACTTAAAGCTTTCTAAGCGCAGTTTTAAAAATCGATTAAGTTAAATAATATTGAGCAATTAAATCACTGAAAAATTGATACCGGCCCTGCAATATGTCGATTCTTCTCACGGCGCCCTTGAAACTGCTGTTTACAGTGTCATTGGCTCAAAACAATGACTGTCGCAGGACTCGGGATATGAAATCAGGGGAACTGGCGTTCAACCGGTTTTTGATTACACTGTAAATCCCACTGAAAAAAATGATTTGAATGACCAAGTTCTGGGAAAAATTGTAAAAATGGTTGCTCTGGGCAAATCGCCGGATATGATCATGAAATATTTCCTTGGCGAGCATTGAAAATAAATTGGAAGACAGTGCAAACTGGCGGGCAGTTCCCATTTTTTATTTTTGCAGATAGATATGGCAAAGAAAACAAAAAAAGGCGATACCCTAACTGATTTGCTGGCAGTAGCACCGCACAAAGTGTTGTCGGAGCTGATTTTGGGGCTTGCAACAGAGTTTCCTGAAGTCCGGCGGGAGTGTTTCGATTTTCTGAAATCCCATGTCTCAATATCCCAATCCCTTGAGAAGCGGTCTGAAGGTGAAGTCATTCTGGCTCTCTGGTACGAACTGGCGCCTGACTTGGAGGATCTGGACAATTATGGCGGCGGCGATTATGCCACTGAGGACCTTGTAGCTGAATTGCTGGACCAGATTCGTAAGCGGTTAGACACCAAAAATGTTGATAACGAAAGTCGACATGAGATTCTAAACCTGGTGCTGCCATATATCACAAGCGGCAACGCTGGCATGGACGATATGCTTTACGAAATTGCCTACGCCGCCTGTTATGATAATAACGATCTGAGAGGGCTGGCCAAGGCTTTCGAAGCGATGTCCGGAGAATGGAAAGTTAAGCATGCACGAGACATATATCGTCGTATTGGGGATCGCGGAAAATATCTTGAGCTGCGTGCCAGGCATATGGAATACGGGGCGGATTACCATGATTTGGCCACTTATTACTGGGACTCCGGCGAGAAGGAAAAAGCCCTTAATGTAGCCGAGGAGGGCTTATGCAAAGCACGGGGGCGCATGAATGAGCTCAGGGAGTTTGTCGCAGTGCGAGCACAGGAAGCCGGCGATCGGGACAAATACATGGCACTTCAGTTTGCACAGACCACTGACCGGCTGAGCCTTGAAAAATACAAGACTTTCAAGAAAATGTGTACCTCCGCCGAGTGGAAATCATTCGAGCCGAAGGTCCTCGGGATGTTGAAAAACGCTTGGGGAACAGATCGTCTGAAAATTCGCATGCACCGCAGGGAGTACGATGAGGCCCTGGCTATTTTGATCAAAGGTCGTTATCCCATATCAAAATGGGAAGGAGAGTATGAGATCAAGGTAGCCAAAAAGCTTGAAAGACGGTCTCCCGAAGAAATTCTCAAATACTATCTTTACGGACTTGGAAATCTAAACCGTAACGCTCAACGCAAGGAATACAACCGCAAGGCAAAGGTGATGGTCAAAGTACACCATATGCTTGTCGATGTGCTCGGTGATGAAGCCCGCTGGGAAAAGTTTGCAAACAAGGTCAAGCAGGATAATCTCCGGCGTCCGGCGTTTCAACAGGAGTTTGCCCAGGTCGTACCAGGCTGGCCGGAGTTGAGCGGATAAGGTTGAGAGCTGAGGACATTTTATGTTTACCGTGTTTGGGGGGAGATAATTAGCAGATAATGGAATAATAATTGCTTAACTTATTTGAATTACAAAAATAGAACAGAAGGAGGTATCACCTTGCCACCTAATAATTATGTCCTGATCGATTTTGAGAATGTTCAGCCAAAGAATATTGAAATACTTAAAAAACATCCTTTTAAGATATTTGTGTTTGTTGGTGAAAACCAGGTTCGGATTCCATTCGAAATTGCAGATGCACTCCAGCAATTTGGTAGTGAAGCCAAATATATTAAGATATCGGGTAACGGGCAGAACGCATTAGATTTCCATATTGCATTTTATATTGGGCAGTTATCATTCGAAGATCCTGAGGGATATTTCCATATTATATCGAAGGACACTGGATTTGATCCCCTTGTTAAGCATTTACGTGGTAGAAAAATGAAAGTAAATCGGGTGAGTGATTTGGCAGAAATACCGATCCTGCGCATCTCGAATACGACAAATAAAAGTGAGAAGATTGACGCTATAGTAAGAAATCTCTCTGGTCGAGGACAATCAAGGCCGAGAAAAGTAAAAACACTTTCCAACACAATCAATTCTCTATTTACAAACAGGCTAGAGGAAAAAGAATTGGCAAGTGTTATTAAAGTGTTGCAAGAAAAGAAGTATATTCATCTTAATCAGGAAAACGTATCATACAATTTACCGAAAAATTATTAATGAGTCGCAATCTCGTAATTATCTTCGGTGTAGTTTATTTTAGGCGACAAATTAAAATAAGGAGAGTGCTTAATTCAAAGATTGAAATAAAACTATGCAGAGAGAACTACAAGGTCATTATGTAACTATATCAACAGTTGGAGAAGAGGCTCAGGCTTTTGTTCCTGCACCGCTGCCACCGTCGCCACCTATTGAGTGGTCTGCCGAATTGCGTGAGAAATTTGATCTGGCCTTTTTGGCATTGGGCAGACTGGACAGTGTATCTGTATTATTGCCTGATACCTCGCTGTTCCTTGAGCGACCTATGGCTTCACCAAAATGGATTCAGGAGAAGGTAGAGCTATCACAGGCAACAGTAAATGCCTGTTTGCGGGAACTAGAGCGACTGGGTATTGTTGAAGAAGTGACCGGGC
>JAHEID010000214.1 GCA_024639555.1 Deltaproteobacteria bacterium | reverse complement strand
CCACTCTAAATACGGGACTTACGAAATGGAGGTCTCTTTTACGTCACTTATGGGAAACCCTGATACGTTTATTCACCTGACAAGATAGTAATGGAAAGAAGAATTACCAAATTATGGACAATTCGTAAGGACGTATGCAGAAAGTTCTGCACACTACCACCTCTTTGAGTAATTCTTCTCAATCCAGACAAATAGACTTTCTGCTGCAGACTATGGTATGAAGGATAAGACACTGCGCGTTTTCATATTCTTATTCCGCACCTATTGCTTAGGAGAAAAAAATGTGGAGATATCTCTCATTATTAACAGTTTGCGCATTTTCAACTTTCTTGCTTTTAAACACCTCAGCTATGGGAGCCGATGAAAAGAATCCCAAAAAAGAATACAGCAGGTCGTTAATGGAGCATTTGAAAAATAACTGGAAGTATCAGGTAAAACCTGAGAAATTTCAAGACTCAGTTACGATTAAGCTGGTACTGGATAGAGAGGGTAAGCTTTCTGAGGCAACTATCACACAACATGCTTCAAATAAAAGTCTTGATGACGAAGCACTCAAACAATTGTCTGAGATGCAGCCCTTTCCAAAGATGCCGTCAGGATTTGACGAAAATATTGCTACGGTTAGCTTTCCGTACAAATTCACCCCTACATCAATAGCGGTTAATTTGACGGATAAGGATAAATATTTAAAAGAAATTGAGAAGCAACCCAACGCTCAAGAATAGAGTTACGTTGCGACAGTTAGTGTCAAGGTGGTGACAGACAATTCCCATTTGCTCCCGACAAACGCTATTTTTCTTTATCCAAAAAGTTGCCTGGTGTCTCGAATCCCGCCGCCTCAACCAGATTAATGGCCCGTGTTACGACAGCCTGATAGATTTTTCGCTTGCCGCTGTTGATCAGGATCAGGTCTCTCGAAGATGGACCCCATTCTTAGACCACCAAGTGTAGTTTTATAGTTATATTCATAGCCCTCGGGGGGTGATATTCAGCGCTCCCCCTGCAGGGGGAGCGCTGAGCTTGCTTCACACGGCAATTTTCATTTTTCCGTTGTATATCTCCTCGGGTGTCGCTTCCTTGAGTGATCGATGAGGACGATACTGATTATAGCGGAGTATATACGATTTTATTCCTCTGGCCAGATCCCTGACCGTCTCGTATGATTTCAGATAAATATCTTCATATTTAATGCTGCGCCAGAATCGCTCTATCGCTACATTGTCTAGCCAACGGCCTTTGCCGTCCATACTGATGATGATTCCCTTATCCTTAAGAAAGGATATCCAGGGTTCCGAGGTAAACTGACTGCCCTGGTCGGTATTCATGATCTCTGGAATGCCGGAATGCTTTATCGCTCGCTGCAGACAATCCAGACAAAAAGACAGATCAAGCGTGTTGGACAACTCCCAGTCGATGATCTTTCTTGAATACCAGTCCATGATGGCAAACAGATACATGGAGCCCCGGCGCATCGGTATATAGGTGATGTCCGCACACCAGACCTGATTCGGCCGCGATATGTTCAACCCTTTCAATCGATATGGATATATGCCGGAAGGACCTCCTGGAATGGTCGTTCGTTTGCGTGGATAAATCGCTTCTATTCCCATCACTCGCATTAGGCGTCTTACTCGCTTTCTGTTCGCAGCCCTGCCTGTATGACGTCTCAGATAGGAACTCATACGACGTGATCCGGCGCTTGGGTCCTCGAGGTAGAGATGATCCAGCTTCTTCATCAGCTCCAGGTTTTCAACCGTCTCCTCAGACAGATCATAATAGTTCATTGAACGCTGAATATGCAGCAGGCGGCATTGTCTGCGGATACTCATGTGAGAATCTTTTTCTATCAGCTCCGATCTTTTACGGGGATTCCCAACTGCCTGCACTTTTTTTCCAGAAACTCGACATCCATCGTTAGTTCACCGACTTTGCGCTGTAACTGCTCTTTTTCCTTTGCGATGTCTTTATCGGTCTTTGGGCGTTTATCCTTGTCAAAAACATCTGGCAGATGGCTCAGCATCTCTTTTTTCCAATTACTGACCATTACCGGATGGATTTCGTATTCCTGGGCAATCTGGCTTACGGTCTTGACTCCCTTGATTGCCTCGAGGGCAACCCTGGCCTTGAACTCAGGCGAATGCTTCCTTCTCTGCTTCTTCATAATTCCTCCTGGATGATTGAGAGAAACTATGAACATCATACTATAACTTAACAGGTGGTCCTAATGCCGGGGTCCCTTTCTTTGATACAAATTATTAAATTGATAGTTAATTTATGATTATCCTTTACTAAGTAATACATTAAATTCTAATTAAATTCTGATGGTGTTTCGCAATGAAAAACCAGCCAAGTCAGTCTGTCCCAGACATATTTCTCGTATCGCTCATAACCATACTTCTTTTATCGCTGGTAAAAAGCCTCCTTGTTCAAGCAGCTTTTGGGATGACAGAAGGAAATATTCAAGAGCTCCGGGGTTATATTGAAGACGGTGTAGGTATAGTCTATACGATTAATAATCTAAAAGAGGGAGATACACTGTTTTTGTCCATGAAGCATACCGGCGATAATTTAGACCCTCTGCTTGGCATTATAAAAGAACCGGATGACTTGCATAATCTAAGAAACGAGGTAATGAGATTAGCTAAAGAACCAGGGCTCAATCTTCTTGAAGCTGCTAACCAATTTGCCGACAAGTATTTTTGGGCCTGGGACGATGATAGTGGCGACGGCTACAATGCGGCTTTGAAATATCAGGTGCCAGCTGATGGCACCTATTTTCTGTTCGCTGGCAGCATGCTTACCAATCAGTCTATCCATACCTTTAATCCTCAATTTACCTCTGGCTCTTTCCACCTCGTAATCGGCTTAAATGCACCTCTTCCCGCGATAAGAAAGCCGCCTGCAGATAGCGATCGAATTGCTATGATCGATTCTACCTATATCGACCCACGCTCTCATATACAACTCTTAGATCAGCGATTAAGTACTCAAAAGAACTTTACGTTTCTGCACCTGAAAAAACTTCAACCTGGTGATATGTTTTCTGCCATACTCGAAGGTAAGAAAGGCCAGCCCCTGCCAG
>JAHEID010000009.1 GCA_024639555.1 Deltaproteobacteria bacterium | reverse complement strand
AGCAGGTCAAGTGAAAACAGCCCCCCACTTTTCTCTTGCCTGACATCTGGTTATAGGTTTCAACAGCCTTGGAACTTCTCAGGGCAATAAATTCGATATTGTTGGCCGCCAGATATTCCTGCAACTCACCAGAGGGTCGCATCACGCCCATGGCACCGGTGCCGCAGATGATAATTTCCGGCCCTGTTGCAAGAAGTTCGGCAAGGTCATCTGTTGCAAGCACATGCCCCTGGTTGCGCCACCAGGGGCTTAAGATGCTTCCATCCGGAAAAATGATGACATCCCTCGTATAGATTGATCCAGCGATTACCATGCGGCCAAAACTGTATGATTCTATCACGGCCATCAGGAAAACTCGGCCATGTCCCTTTGGCCGAAGGCACGGGTATTATCCAGGTAATACCCCCTGGTCGGCTCAATCTTGAAAATTACCAGGTCAGGGTTGGGCTCCATTTTTTCCATGTAGGCAAATTTTTGTGCCATCAAACCGAGAAGTCTCATCGCTTCTGTTTCCATGGTAACAAGGGAAGCCTCCCCCTCCATCTGTACGCCTTGGATCGTCATCACATTCTCGTAGTTCTCATCAACCGCATAGGCCACCGCAGGATTCCTGAACATATTTTCTGCCTTGCGGCTTTTTCTGTCAGTAACAAAGTATACAGTGCAGCCCTCGGACACATAGCCTACGGTATGTACCTGCGGTTTACAATGAGCGTTGACAGTACCCAGCCGCAGGTAAGGATGGGAAGCAAGGTAGACAGAAATATTTGTTTTGACAGCATCCATGGTTTTTACTCCGCATTGAAAAAAATTAATAATATCAAGGGACCAGTAATTAACACTTTGTTGCTGTTTGAAAAAGGAAAGACAAATAGTATAAAGCACAAGCAGTGAAGATTTTCGGTCTCGTAAAAATCACTTTACGGACAGGTAATGCGAGCGTAATATATAAATTTTACTAGGCTCCGTTGCTGAATGCGAGATTTTTTATGAATTCATCAGGGTCCATCAGCTTTTTTTAAACTGGAGTTGTATATTTATATGGTGAAGGAAACAGGCAGGTGGCACAAAGAGGAAAGATGTCAAATACAATCTGGTCCATTGCAATACTTGCAGTCGGCATGTATGGCGCCCTTTGCCTGTATCTGTTCCTTATGCAGGCCAAGCTTCTCTATTATCCCAGTATACCCTCAAGGGAGCTGACAGCAAGTCCTGCAGATATCAACCTGGATTACAAGACCGTCACTCTAAGCACCAGCGATGACGTGAAACTCCATGGCTGGTTCATTCCTGCAACGGATGAAAGGGGTGCGCTCCTTTTTTTTCATGGCAATGCAGGGAACATTTCCCATCGTCTCGATTCCCTGAGGATATTTCATGACCTCGGCCTTTCAACCCTGATTATAGATTACCGTGGATACGGCCGCAGCCAGGGCTCGATATCAGAACATGGCACCTATCTTGATGCTGAGGCTGCCTGGAGCTATCTTACTGAAGCAAGAAAAATTCCTGCACAGGAAATCGTTGTTTTCGGCAGGTCATTGGGTGCAGCGGTCGGGGCATATATAGCTGCCAAGCAAAAGCCCGCTGCCCTCATTCTTGAATCGGCCTTTACTTCGGTGCCGGACATGGCGGCCCGATTGTACCCTTTTTTCCCGGTCAGGCTGTTAAGCAGGTTTCACTACAATACAGAAAAATCGCTTCTTTCTGTCTCCTGCCCGGTATTGATTATCCATAGTCCTGATGATGAAATCATTCCTTATGAGAATGGGCGCCGGCTCTATAAAAGCGCCAGGGAGCCCAAAAGTTTTCTTGAAATACGTGGCGATCACAACCAGGGCTTTCTCATGAGCGGACAGGTTTATAGGGATGGCCTGCGCGATTTTATCACTGCAAGTTTTGCTGCAGCGGAACAAAGCAAATAGGGGCAGGTAAAAAAAATAAAATCAAGCTTTTTTGCCTCAATCTATCTTCAGAGGAATAAATATTTTTTTTTGACAAAACAGGACAGATATTGCTTAAAAGGATGTTGAAAAGAAATTATGGTGATTTGCCAGCAATTTTTTAAGATCAAGTAAAGGAGTTTTGGCACAATGGGAGTTCTGGACTATTTCAAATCAGTTCCAACGATGAGCGCTGAAGAAGCGCGGCGGTTCCTCGCTGAAAAGGACCCGGATGAATATAACCTGGTGGATGTGCGTCAGCCAGCTGAATACGAGAGGGGGCATATTCCTGGTGCCAACCTGATCCCCATGGCAGAATTAAAGGACAGGTTGCATGAGATTGATCCTGAAAAACCAACGATTGTAAACTGAGCAGCCGGGGTGCGCAGCCGGTCGGCTGCAACGTTTCTGCTTGGGGCTGGATTAAAGAATGTTTACAACATGGAAGGCGGTATTCGGGCCTGGAAAGGCATGGTTGCCCAGGGCCTGCCTGAAGCAGGCATGGCCTATTTTTCTCCAGCCGCCAATGCTGAGGAAATTGTCGGGTTGGCCTGGGCCCTGGAAGAGGGGTCAAAGTTTTTTTACCAGGGGATTGCTGAACATTTCAGTGAGGATAAAGAGGCACATAAAATGTTCAACTGGTTGGTGTCGGCAGAAAAAAGTCATGAGAAGCACCTGCTTGAGACCTATGAAGCACTGACCGGAACCAAGCCCGATTTCGAAAAGATGCGGGCCAAGTTCAGTGACAGCCTGAGCGGAACTGTCATGGAAGGTGGAATCGCTGTTAAAGAGGCCCTAGCGTGGATACAAGGCAAAGGGGTCTCCGAAAGTCTGGAATTGGCCATTGCCATGGAAGTCAATGCCTTTGATCTTTATATCAAGATGAGCAGGGCTATAGAAGATAAGCAGGCGCAGCAGATTTTTGAGAAATTATCCGAAGAGGAACAGGTTCATCTAGAAAAACTTGCAGGTCTTCTTGATAAAAGGGTCTGAAACGTACGACGCTGCAAGGACGCCAGGTTTCACGAATTAACAGAAGATCCGCGGGGTGGAACGGTGATGATATGCTTATCCTGCCTCCTTTACCGACTGGCAGGGAAAGACTTAGCCTGCATGAGCAGCTTAAGCTCAGCGCTTGATAGACCACGCAGATAGAAATTTTGTCAGGTGAAATTATAATTGTGTAAATTGTATCCACGGGATTTTCCGGGTGGGTAAATATTATCCGTTGCGGATGCTGTGCAGAAACAAGCTTTATAACGAAAGGGGACAGGAATAATTATTTTATTAATCATTTCAGTAAATTGATTTTTCCTGCCGAACCCTGGCACGGTTTGTGAATATATTAATACTGAAAGCACAATAAAAAACACGTCTCTCTCATTCTGTACCTCCCTTCCTAAAAAGACAAAAACCCCGACCTGCCACCATGGGTCGGGGTTTTTGTCTTTAGTCTTTCTGTTGCTTCATACGCGGTTCTTCTGATATGGAACGCAAAGATTCAAGCATTTTGGCAGTATCCGTGGTGGGGAAATCGCACTTGAAATTCGTGCACACATAAGCAGTCGCCTTATTGTCAATGGCGTACATGAATTCAATAAAGCCCGCATAATTGTTTATGAGAGGGTCTTTTTCTTCTGCCGGTTTGAAAAGCACGACTGCATTGGGGAGGTAAGTTTTGCGCAGTGCCTGCAGCATCTTTTTAGTGTCATCAGCATCCTTCTTCCCCACAATGACAACTTCCTGGGAAGGGGAAAGGGCGAGATCAAGTGTTGCCAGCAGCATTGGAAATGCAAGGGGAAAATCCTTTACCCTGGAAGACAGCAATGAGCTTATTTCTGCCGCCTTCTCTTCAAATGAATGGTTGCCGGTCAACCTGCTGAGTTTAAGCAGATTGTGCATGGAAACAGCGTTGGAAGACGGGAGGGCGGTATCAATGAGTTCTTTAATTCTTGGGAGCATAGATTGTTTATTATCCAATGCCAGGTAAAATCCACCCAGTTTTTCATCCCAGTAGTTTTCGAGCAGGTCATCATTTAAGCTAAGGGCCTGCTGCAGCCAGGTTGGGTCAAAATCCCAGCCATAAAGCTCGAGAAGGCCCCAGATCATAAAAGAATAATCTGCAGCAGTAGCCGCAAGACCAGCCCGGGCAATACGCCAACGGTGCAGCAGTTTTCCATCCTGGGAACGCAGGTTGCGCATGATGAACCGGGCGGCACGTTTTGCAGCCTTACCATATCGAGGCTGATCAAGAACCTGGGCAGCTTTTGCAAGGGCGCCAATCATAAGGCCGTTCCAGTCTGTCAGCACCTTGTCATCGAGTTCCGGTCGTGGCCGGATATTGCGGGCAGCCAGAAGTTTTTTGCGGATTTTATTGAATTCAGTAAATTTGCCTGCATCCTGTTCAATAAAGAGGATATTCTGGCCTGTTTTCTGCCCGGCAACAGGATCAATATAATTGCCGTCCTCCATGATATGGAAAATCCTGATAGCCTCAGCAGCTTCCTGCTGGTCCAGGACTTTTCTGATCTCCGCTGCTGACCAGAGGTAGAATTTGCCCTCTTCGCCTTCGCTGTCAGCACTTTCTGCAGAAAAGAAGGCACCGTTTTCTGCCGTCATATTTTGCAGAACATAGTCGAGGATCTCCTGAGCAGTATTTGCATATTCTTGGTTTGCGGTTGCCTGGTATGCTTCCAGGTAGGCAGTTACAAGTAAAGCCTGGTCATAGAGCATCTTCTCGAAATGGGGCAGGCGCCACATCGGGTCAGTGGCGTAGCGGTGGAAGCCATAGCCGAGATGATCGTATATGCCTCCCTGGCGCATAGCTGCCAAGGTTTTTTCCACCATGGCAAGTGCATCCTTGTTACCGGTCCGTTGCCAATACCTCAGCAGGAACAAATGGTTCAGCGGTTTTGGGAATTTGCTGCTTCTGCCAAAACCGCCATACTGTGGATCAAAGTCCTGTGTAAAAGCGAGAAATGCAGCATCAAGCTGGGAAGCATTCATTTCGCCGCCAGGCAGTTGGATAGTTGAAGAAATAATTGCCGCGTTGATGCTGTCTGCAGATTTCAGGACAGAGTCACGTTCATGGGCCCAGAGTTCCTTGACCCTGGGAATGAGATCCAGGAGGCCAAGGCGGCCAAAACGGTTTTCCTTTGGAATATAAGTTGCTGCATAAAAAGGTTTGCCTTCAGGAGAAAGAAAGAGCGTAAGCGGCCAACCGCAAGACGGTGACAGAAGATGACAGGCTTTCATGTAGATCTGGTCTATGTCGGGACGTTCTTCCCGGTCTACCTTGATAGGAATGAAAACGTCGTTTATAAGCGCGGCAACCCGGGGGTCGGAGAAGGATTCCTCCTCCATTACATTACACCAGTGGCAGGTTAAATAACCGATGGACAAAAGAATAGGTTTGTCTTTTTCCCTGGCTTGGGAAAAGGCTTCTTCGCTCCAGGGATACCAGTCTACCGGGTTTGTTGCATGCTTTAAGAGATAAGGGCTTGCTTCATTTTTGAGGCGGTTGGCCGGCCTGTCTTCACCCCTGGCGCTGCCGGCCAGGCAGCTCATGAAAACTAGCGAGATAGTGAGAAAAAAATACAGGGAATTTCTGTATGTCATGTGAGCCTCTATGATCAATTTTTACTTTTTTCTGTGGTTTTCACGCTGCTGTCTTCTTCTGATTTTTCAAATGGTTTAAGTATGTTGTAGGGCAGCATGAACGCATCTTTGAGCAGATTTAGAAACGCGTCTCCTACGGCCTCAGGATGCATAGGCGTTATAATCGGATCAGCAATCGGGCCTTTTACGGCAACCGGGATACTCATCCTGCTCCCGGAATCACCTGCAACCGGTTGTCCTATGAATGGCACTTTGGAAACAATGGTATCAAAAGTCTTAAAAGGAGCAATGAGCAGCGTCAGGTCGGCATCATAATCGTCCAGGTGGATTTCGCCCCGTGCAAAAAGATTCAACCCTTCGCCTTTAATAATTGTCCTGTCAACAATAAGTTTGTTGTCATGTATATGCGTGTCAATATCCATCTGGGAGAAAGGAAACCCCCTTTTCCCTGTATTTTCAACGGCTTCTTCAAAAAGGTCTGTTATATTGACAACCTTGAATATCCTGGAAAGAGTTTTTAAGCGCAGAATGCGGCCCTGGGAGGATTTGATAAAAATATTTCCGCTGTACCAGGTATTTGATTCTTTCAGAAGATCGGCCCGCAGAGAGAATGCTCCTTCCATGATGTCCTGTTGCACGCCCAGGCATGGCAAGACGTTTTCCAGGCGAAATGTTTCATCCGGGTTGGTATCGAGTTGAAACCTTTTTCCAAGGTCATCATCCGAAAACCAGAAACCCCTGAAGCCCAGGCCGCAAAGTTTTGAGGAAAATATTTCCGTTCTAGAAATTCTGTCAGGAACGAGCTGCAAATCACCAAGCATATTATAAAAGGTATAGGTGGTGGTGTGCTCTTCGTCATACGGTGTTGTTGTTCTGCGGCTGAACGTAAAAGTGTCAAAATCAAAACCGATCCGTCCTGTGATATTCCAGCCCCGGGCCTTCTGGTGTCCCGGTTCCTGAGCAAAGTAACCATTCAGGAAAACATTTTGTACCTCTTGCATGGCCAGGGACAGGTTGGCCAGTGATTTTCTTGAAAGAGAGGGTGAGGCAATAGCAATATCGAGTTGCAAAGCATCTTTTTCTGCTGCTAGCTGGCCTGAACCTGTAATTTTCTCAGAACCAACAGCAAGATTTAAATCTATAATTCTTAATTGCCTGCCGATCCCTGCAATATCTAATTTTGTAATGACAATGGAAGGCGTGTCGCTTTTTGTCTTCAAAAGCAGATTTTCGCCTTTCAGAAGGCCTTCAAAGCGAGTGGCTTCATGCTGGTCGGCAAAGTAATTTAGCGAAAAATCTCCTGAAAGAGTGCCGGAGGTAAATGAGCTTTGCTGGAACAGGGCCTCAACAGTGTCGGCGCTGACAAAGCCCTCCCAGGAAAGCTCAAGGCCATGGGGTGAAAGGCGCCAGAAGTTGAGCTTTAAGCTGCCCTGCTCTCCGGGGGCGTAAAAGGTCAGTTCATTAATACGCAGATGTTCAGGAGTATTTTCATAATCAAGCTTGGCCATGGGGAGTCTGCCCCCAGCTAAACCCTGGAGGATATGTCCTGAGACTGTAACCGTTTTTCCCTGCCAGCTCACTTTCAGGTTTTCCATGGTGCAGGGTATCTGGGGACGCAGTTTTTTCGTGAGCCATCCCTTGCTGAGAATCCAGTTTGCAAGTTTAGCCTGAAGCGGGCCATTGAATTCAAGTGTCCCATACCATTTTTCCAGGAGATGATGCTTAAGCACGCCTTCGAGGCTGAACGTCTGCTCAAGGAATTGTACTTTTGCCTCATGAATTGTTGCCTCATTGTGGTTTATGACTGCGGTAAATTTTTCTGTGCTTGCGGGTAACGGCAGTAGAGGACTTGTAAGAGTCAGCCCTGTTGTTGTCACAGCAATATCGTACTCCCAGGTCCCGGGCTCCAGGGCGTGCCCCTGTAATGCCCCTCCGGTAAGGTTGATGGTGCCGGTTAAGGATGAAAGGACATTATCTATTTTCTGCTCCATTATTCCTGTCTGCTGCAGCATGGGAAAAAGTGATGCCCCTTCCAGCTGCGCCTGCATTTCTTCAATATGCAGCATTGTGTCTTCGGTCTGCCAGGATACATTGCCGCTTGTGCTACTGATTTCCTGCTGGCCGATACGGCCTTTTACCTTCAGCCAATCGACTTTCCCCGGTTCGAGACGCAGTGCGCCGCTGTCAATAAAAACGGTTTGGGGAATCCGATCATATATGATTGCAAGCTGCATGTTTTTTACATCGACCCGGGTGAAGATTTCTTGCAGATGGTCACCCAGGTGCAGAGTCCCGGTTGCTTTGCCGGAGACCTCAGTAAATTTTCTGAGTTCCCGCTGAAAACCGTCATGGACCACAAGCCGGGTGAGAATTGGCGGCAGGTCCGCCAGGTCTGCGTCAATATCAATATCAAGCTTGAAAGTTTGTTTGTCATGCTTTCCAAGATCCAAGAGCAGTTCCGCATTACGGCCATAACTTTGTCCAAGTTTGGCACTGAGGCCCTGGCCGGTCAGGATGGAATCCTTGATCAGGATGGGGCCGCTTGCTTCAGTCAGGTCCAGTTTTGCTCCGGGAACATGGATGGCTGCGTTGAGGGCGTCTGCTTGTATAATCATGGAATCAAGACTTTTGAAATCTGCTGCTCTGCCAGAAAAACGGTAGGAGGCGGAGCGGGCTTTCCCTCCAAGCACAATATTGCTTACAATTTTTGCGACTTTATTATCACTCCAGAGGGTAAGGATCTTTTGGCGAATTGATGTCAGGTCCAGAGCACGGCCGGAGATATCGAGGGTCCAGATAGGTTCTGCAGCTGGATGTTTGTCCAGGTCGCCTGTTGCTGGAAGTGTTCGTTCAATGTGCCCGGACAGGTTGACCTGGGGATCCTTAATCTCAAGGTCATTAATGTCAAGCCGAAGAAGCGGGCCTGACTTGAGAAGTTTCAGGTCGGCGAAACCCAAGGTAAGGGGTATTTCACGATCCCGGGGTTTGAAGGCAAAAGAGGGCAATGTTCCATGCAGGTCCCCTGAGATATGTTGCAGCCCTTGCCCGGTAAAGGTGCCGGCAAGCCTGGCAGTTGATTCGACAGGTATCAGGCGCTCCTTGAAAAAAGATTTTACGGATTTATGCAGTTTAATGTCCCGGCAGTCCAGTGAGAAGAGATACTTTTTTTCAGGCATTTTGAAGTTGCCCTGCAAGGCGATGTCCTTGCTGAACGGGGAGGATGCCTGGATGTCTACTCTAACTTCCTGAGGCAGCAGTTTGAGTTTGCCGTGCATAGATCTGAATGTCAGAGAATCCGTGAGGAGGACATCTGTAAATTCCTTTGTGGATTCAAACTCCAACCCTCCGTCGTTAATGATAATGGTGGCCTCAGGCAAGAGGAGTTCGGATGATGCGCCTGGCAGAAATGCTGTTTTATTTATATGAATTTCAGGACTTTCAAGAAGGATTTTTCCCAGCTTGCGGGTTTGACCAAGAAATAACCGCCAGTTGGGGTAGATTTTTACCGTGGGCAGGGAGAGGTCATACCGGGCACTGGCGATGTTCGTATTGACGAGTGTAAGGTGAGGCAAGGGCAGCCAGACCCAATGCATATTTTTTATGACGACCGTACTGTCAAAGCTTTTGCTTATCTGTTCGGTGATTGTTCCCTGAACTTTATTCAGATTAAAAAAACGCGGCGCCAGGCCAAGAAAGATAACAAAAACTATGATGAAGAAAAATATGTTTCGGGAAACTTTTTTCATATAATATGGGACGCAGTTTACAACGCCCGTTGATTATTTTAAACTGAATTGGTTAGTGTTACATCCAGCTTGCTTATCCAAGAAACAGCAGGACTGTTTATTACAATAATACGTAATCGAACCTGTTGGCTAGATTATTTAATACAAAAAACATGCAGGGTTAATGCCTTACTAATTAAGACAGGTTGTATGTGGGAAAAACAGGTTTGAACGCAGGTGTATTTTTTAAGAAATGAGGGATGTCGCCATCGCAAATAAAAATTCCACTGACAGGTGTTCCCCGGAACCGTCTGATAGTATCTGGTCCTGTTGCTGGCTGCGAGATTTTTTCCAATTGTATCACGAGTGAAGCGTGTACTTTGCCATGAGTATGTGGTATGAATGCACGGTTTTTGAAATGGCAACTCTCCGGTAATATGCCAGGCGCTTCATTTGCCCGGTCGGAATGGTGTTGGGAATTCTGCGGTTCATAAAATAACGTGAAGGACATTACTATGGCGAAAACTCTTACTGAAAAGATCCTGGCATCCCATATCGTTGAGGGAAGCCTCGAAAAAGGGACGGAGATAGGCATTCGCATCGATCAGACCCTCACCCAGGATGCGACTGGGACCATGGCCTATCTTGAATTTGAGGCTACGGGTATTCCCAGGGTTCAGACAGAATTGTCAGTCTGCTATGTTGACCATAACCTGGTGCAATCCGATTTCAGGAATGCCGATGATCACCGCTTCCTGCAGTCAGTGGCCAGAAAATACGGTCTTTATTTTTCTCCTCCAGGAAACGGTATATCGCACCAGGTTCACCTGGAGCGTTTTGGTGCTCCCGGAAAAACCCTGCTCGGTTCCGACAGTCATACACCAACAGGCGGCGGGCTCGGGATGCTGGCTATCGGTGCCGGCGGCCTGGATGTTGCCATGGCAATGGCCGGCAAACCTTTTTACCTGGTAATGCCCGAGGTTTTTGGGGTCAGGTTGAGCGGCAAGCTGCCGGCCTGGGTATCGGCGCGTGATATCCTTCTTGAGCTGCTCAGGCAGTTATCGGTGAAAGGCGGGGTTGGCTATATCATGGAATATTTCGGCCCCGGTGTGCATGAACTCAGCGTCACAGACCGTGCATCCATAACTAATTTTGGGGCAGAGTTGGGTGCAACCACCTCTGTTTTCCCTTCGGATGAAAACACGAAAAAATTTCTGGAAAGCCAGGGCCGCGGAGACCTGTGGACTCCTTTAAGTGCTGACGAGGGCGTAAAGTACGATGAAGTGATTGATATAGATATGTCCAGCCTGGAGCCCCTGATAGCCTGTCCATCCTCACCTGATAACGTAGTCAAGGTAACTGAGGTGGCAGGTAAACCTGTTGCCCAGGTGCTGGTAGGCTCCTGTTCAAATTCTTCTCTGCGGGACTTAATGGTTGTTGCCAAGGTGCTTGAAAGGGAGGAGATACATGCTGATGTGAGTTTTGAGATAAATCCCGGCAGCCGCCAGGTTTTGGAAAACATAACAGCCCAAAGTGATATGCTGACCCTTGTCAGGGCAGGTGCCAGGGTGCACCAGGCTGGCTGCCTGGGTTGTATAGGTATGGGGCAGGCCCCGCCGACAGGTGCAATTTCACTGCGTACCTTTCCGCGTAATTTCCCCGGGCGCAGCGGAACGGTCAACGATCAGGTTTACCTGTGCAGCCCGGAGGTGGCAGTTGCCTCAGCTGTGAAGGGCAGAATCACAGACCCCCGGGATTTAGGAGAATATCCGCATTTTGAGCTGCCGGAGAAATATTTGCCCGGTGATCAGAGAATAGAGCCCCCATGTGCTCAGTTAGAAAAGATGGAGATAATCCGTGGCCCCAATATTACCCCCTTTCCTGAGTTTGAACCGCTTGCAGATACCTGGCACGGGATAATACTACTGAAGGTTGGTGATAATATCACCACAGATCATATCATGCCTGCAGGGGCAAAGATTTTACCGTTGCGCAGTAATATTCCGGCAATCAGTGAGTATGTCTTTAACTCTGTTGATCTGGAATTTATTATGAGGGCCAGGGATGCTGCTGCCGGAGATCTCGGCGGCATGATTATAGGGGGCGAGAATTACGGCCAGGGGTCCTCCAGGGAACACGCCGCTCTGGCCCCCCGTTTTCTGGGGGTCCAGGTCAAGCTGGTGAAAAGTTTTGCCCGTATTCACAAGGCAAACCTGGTTAATTTCGGTATTGTGCCGCTGACTTTTGAAAACCCTGATGACTATGAACTGCTGAAACAGGGGGCGGCAGTTGAGATCCCTGGCATCTGCAAGAAAATTTCCAGCGGGCAGCAAAGGCTTACGGTGCTGATTGACAAAAAACCGATCCCGGCAATACTTGAAGCATCCAGCAGGCACCGCGAGATCCTCGTTACCGGAGGGCTTTTGAACTGGGCCAAAGGGGCCTGACCGGCAGCCCGGTTATAGTACAATGATTTACAGTAATTAAAGGACCATGCACTCCGGATGTTCGGCCGCAACCCTGCTGCAACAGTTTTAACCAGTTTTTTTGTGAGGGTACAATTTTTTTAAACCATTTAACAACCCGTTATTATTAAATAAAATTTTATTTATGCCCGTTTGAGGTGCCCAGGGGGATCCCGGAAGTACAAAAAATTGTACCCAGGGAGGCATGTGGGAAAAAATGGAAAAGGGGTATAATCCGCGCCTATGCTGACTTTTCTTAAGAAAAACAACAAAAGAGAAAAATGGCACACCGATTGCAATAAACTTATTAAGAGTGATACTCTTATCTCCTTTCTCCTGAAAAAGGTCAGCTTTGTCCCCCAAAGTAGGCCTTTTTCTATTTTGGCATTCCGCATATACCCTTCCCCTGTCTCAGGTGGTCTTTAAATGCTTATTACGTCAACTTCGGTTGCACTTCTGGATTGCAGCCATTATCGAACCCGGGAAATAGCAGAAAAAATTGATCGGCTTTGCACTGCGCTTGGTTTCACATTGGGCGCCGGGAGCAGGGTTTTATTGAAGCCAAACCTTTTGAGCGCCAGAAGTGGCGAACATCTGGCCTGCACGCATCCAGCATTTGTCGCGGCTGTAGCCGAATGGTTTCTGGACCAGGGCGCAAAGGTTGTCATAGGGGACTCTCCGGCTTTTGGCACGGCAAAGGGTGTCATGCGGGCCATTGGGGTTGAAAAAGCGCTGGCGGGATTGCCCGTTGAGTGCATCAATTTTGACCAATCCACTACGGTCAAACTTTCAGGAGGAGTTTCGGTGGACATGGCGCGTGCTTCCATGGAGTGTGATTTGCTGGTCAACCTTCCAAGGGTGAAAGCACATAGCCAGTTATTTGTAACCCTGGCCGTAAAAAATTATTTTGGCACGGTGGTCGGCTTTCAGAAAGCATGGTGGCACCTGCGCTATGGAAATCATGCTGAGCAATTTGCTTCACATCTGGTCGATTTGTTGACAGTGCTGCCGGCAGGTATAACACTGCTCGATGGTATAGTTGCCATGCATGGCACCGGGCCGGTTTCCGGCCGGCCGTTTTCTTTGGGTCTGGTTGCCGGGGCCATCAACCCGGTAGCAATGGATACTGCTCTATTGCAGATTCTAGGTCTGGATCCGACTCAGAGTGTCATCTGGCAGGAATGTGCAAACCGGGGTCTTGCAGGAATAGATCCAGCTATGCTCGACTTTCCGCTGTTACAACCAGCAGAAATTTCAGTCAGCAATTTCAAAGCCCCGACAACGCTCAATCCCGTTTCCTTTAACCCTTTGAGGATGCTGATCAGTGCTTTCAGGCGTTTTACGGCCCGAGTCAAAGAATCCTCTTGAAAGCCTGAAAATTAGAGGGTAATCTTCAGCCTGTTTCCATCTGAATAAAATCATCCTGCCCCAGCATTATCTAAATAAGCAGGAAAATTAGTAAAGTTATTCTTTGAGGTTGTCTTTACAGGCCAGACAAGGGGAGAATTTCGATGTTTCAACTCAATGGCAAGGTGGCATTAATTACAGGCGGCTCAAGAGGGATAGGCAGGGCAATTGCCTTAAAATTTGCCCAAAACGGTATCCACGTAGTAGTCAATTATGTCCGGCACCGCAGGGACGCGGAAAGTACAGCCAGTGAGATAGAGAACTGCGGGGTCAAGTGCTTTGTGGTCAAGGCTAATGTGGCAAATGACGAGGATGTCAAGTCCATGTTTGCCCTCATTCAAGAGGAATTCGGCATACTGCATTTCATGGTCAGCAACGCTGCCTCAGGAGTTCTGAAACCAGCCCTGGAGTTGAGCAGCCGTCATTGGAACTGGGCCATGGATATTAATGCCAGGGCCCTGCTCTCCCTGGCACGGGAAGGTGTTACGCTCATGCAGCAGGGGGGCAGGATCATGGCTGTTTCCAGCCTTGGCGCTGTGCGGGCTATTGAAAATTATACAGCGGTGGGGGCCTCAAAGGCAGCGCTTGAATCCCTGGTTCGCCACCTGGCAGTCGAATTGGGCCCGATGGGCATTAATGTAAATACCATCAGTGCCGGCGCTGTTGATACAGAAGCCCTGAAAAAATTTCCCAACCGTCAGGAGATTCTGGATACAGCAATCTCCAAGACCCCTTTAGGCCGCCTGACTACACCTGAAGATGTTGCAGATGTTGCCCTGTTCCTGTGCTCCAATCTTGCTTCCATGATACAGGGACAGACCATCGTGGTGGATGGAGGCTACTCTATTCACGGGTAAGTTTATGCAAGGATATTAATGTATTCTGTTGCGAAGCTGATCGGGGTGTTAAATTTTTATTGGCAGAGCAGAGAGAATATGGTATAAGAATTACAACCCCACACGGCTTCCGACATTTATTAAAAACGCGATAAAAAGCAAAGAGGGAAGCAAGCTGGGGTTATTTTTTTTGTCTTTTCCCCCCCCAATTTATGCTCTTTTCCCTGATCCCTTCTGTTCACTCCATCTCCTCCCATCTGACCTTGACAGCACGGCTTGTATTTTCAGTAATCCTGAAGCGATTATCGATACGAAGGCCGGGCAGCGCAAGAATGGAATCATCAATGCATAAGACCGGCACAAGGCCTCTTTCATGCCGGTCAATTTTCTGATCGCTGAGAAAATCAAAAACCTTCTTGCTCCCCGGTGCACCTAGAGGATGGAAGCGGTCACCCGGCTCAGGCCTCCTGAGTGTAAGCGGAAAAGAGAATAGGGCGGAGTCGAGATATTCGCCTTCAGGGAAAATATCCCCTGGTCCTGGAATGGAGCCTTCAATGTCTTCCACCACCAGCCTTTTGTTCAATGCGGGAAACTCGTAACTGCCCGGTGCGGGAATTCTGGTTTCGAGTATTTCAAGACCCGTCTCGGTCGGGAGGTTGCCTCGAAAGGGCCCCCGCCCGGCAGGATATGCAAAGTTAAGGTGTTCTTTGATTTTCGTAACCCTTAGCCCATCAGAAAGGTGGAGACTGCCGGCACTAGAGTCTGGCATGGCGAGGTGCAGGAGTTGTTCTATCTGCCTGGAGCGGGGTTCACAGGCCATGAGCCAGCAGCATTTTTCCAGAAGCCTTCTCTGGATTGCATGGGGGTGCATGGTAAAAAGATCCAGGCTGAGCTGCAGGGCCTGTGCAGACGATTCAGCGTAACGAGTAGTGCTTTCATGCACCTGAGCCAATGTTCCCTGATTAATGGTAACAGTTTGTGCAAAAGCAGTCTCTGTGAGCGCTTCCAGCAGTTCTTCTTCGTCCTGCAGGATAGTTGCCGTGCGGGTCAGGGTCTGCCGGATATCCGGATTGTATCGCTCTGCCAGATAAGGCAGCAGGTCATTTCTTATGCGGTTGCGTAGATAAAGATTTTGCGTGTTGGAACTGTCAAGCTGAAATGGGATGGAATGCTTATGAAGATAGTCAATAAGGTGAGATTTGGGGAAACGCAGGAAGGGGCGGATAAATCTCCCGGCGCGCAGGGTTTTCATACCTGAAAGTCCTTTCCGGGCTGTTCCCCTGACGAGGCGCAGGAGAATTTCTTCGGCCTGGTCGTCTGCGGTATGTGCTAGGGCAATTTTTTGCGCGCCGAAAGCATGGGCGGTTTTTTCAAGAAAATCGTAGCGCAGCAATCTGGCTGCATGTTCAATGGAAAATTTTTGTTTTGCGGCCAAGCCTTTGACATCAACGGCGCCGGGAAAAAAATCAATACCAAGTCGATTTGCCTCAGTAGTAACTAGATTTTTTTCCTTTTCTGCTTCACCCGGCCTGAGTCCGTGATTGACATAGACAGCGGCCAGTTTTATATCTATAATAGGGGCTAAACAGGCCAACACGTGCATAAGTGCCATGGAGTCCGGCCCGCCGGAGACTCCGATAACAGCTTTTTCCCCGGCCTGCAGCAGGTGCTCCTGCTCGACGATTTTCAGAGATTTCTTTTCCAGAGGATGCATAGGTAAACCAGTTTTTGTAATTCAGGCACACATGAAAAAATATCTACACACCTACTTGGGCAAATTGTCAAGTTCAGGGGTTGGCCTTGATTTTACTTCTGTTACATGCAGATATGGAAAATTTACCATTTACTGTATCATAGGGCCCGAAGAAAATATTGTACATCTAAGTTTTGCACCTGAAAAGCATGAACGGGCCCAAAAGCGTTTAGAGAGTTTAAACAGTAAGGTGTCCATCAGAAAGATACTGCAGAAAGAATTTCACTTCGATAACACGTTTGCTGATTATTTCTCCTGCAGGCTTACCACCTTCCCGATCTCCAATGAGTCTCCTTTTATTGCCGCGGGAACAGATTTTCAGAAACGCATATGGCGCCATATTGGAGAAATACCTTATGGCAGCTGCATTACATATCAGCAACTGGCTGAATCGGCAGGTTCCCCTAAGGGATCACGGGCAGCGGGTATGGCCTGTGGAGCTAATCCAGTGTCCTTGATAATCCCATGTCATAGGGTGGTTGCCGTAAACGGCCTGGGTGGTTTTGCTGGAGGTGTTGCCGTTAAAGAAGCTCTGCTGGCCCTGGAGCAAACCGGAGCAAAACTGTAGAAGTAACGCGGACAGAAAAAGATTTAATCACTGAAGTTTTCTCGTGAAAGGGCCTGAAGGATCAGCAGGGTTTCCCTGCTGCAGTTCTTCCAGCAGTGCCGGGTCAAACCGTTGGATCTGCCCTTCAAGTATGGCAATATTCTGATGCACCTTGTCCAGGAGATCGGTTTGCGGATACTTGTCCAGGATTTCAGTCAGCAATCTATGGGAAGCCAGAAGGAGTTCTTTTTTTTGTCTAGGGTCTTGAGTCCTGCCAGCCCTGACAAAAAGTGAGGCTGCCTCTTTGCGCATCTTGCCGGCAGCCTGGTTGGCTGCTTCGGTAATTTTCATTTTTGCCTGTTGTTCATACTCGGTATCCATCAGGGCTGTAAAGGCTGATATGGCACTATCATAGCGTTGAGAGTCCAGGAGCTTAGTGGCGGCATCCCACTGTTCGGTTAATTCCACTTCCTGGATGTGCTGCAGTGTTTCCATTTCCTGGATTTCAGACTGGTTCACTTCGTAATAGGTTTCCTGCAGAACTGCCTGCAGCTCTGCGGGAAAATAATAGCGCGTCATGCTATTAAGAATTTCAGTTGCCTCTGCAAATTTTTTCTCTGCGACAAGAGAATCAACTCTGGCTAACTGGCGGCTAAACCATGACGTTAGCTGGTCCTTTGCATAAGTTTTAAGCCGTAAAGCGCTGACGGCAACAGGGCTGCCGGTGTACTGCATCGCAAAAGCATTTATCGCTTCATTTAACCTCGGTGCGTCAATCCTGTAGTCATACATCAGAAATTCTCGCAGAAGCGCCATGTAAGCAACCATATCCGCAGACTCTGGGTCAACAGAACGCAGGAAGGCAAGCTGTTCCTCAGCCCAAGTTTTTTCTGCCCCGATTAGTTCATGCCCAAAGAGAACGCGGTCATAATAGGATTCTGCTGCAGTAACATTGCCGCCGGCAAGAAGGAGATCTGCAATTTCCCGCTGCAGGCTGAGAGGGGCAACAGAAAGGTCGTCAGACTCATACATGTTTTTAAAGTGTCTTGCTGCTGCCTTTATCTGGCCGCTGTATTGCAGGGCAAGGCCATAACTCATCTGGGTGGATAGGGAGGGCTTCTGGTCAGGAAAATCCCGGGCAAGGCGCTCGTAAGATAAGAGTGCTTCCAGGTAAGTTCCCTGTTCTACATATGAAGCAATCATTTCTTGAGCAGCAGCTAAGGAAAGTTTCGGTTCGGCTTCGGGCATAAAATCATACTGGGGCGTAATATCCATGGCGAGCAATTCTTCGCATCTGCTTTCAAGAAATGCAATATCAAGCTGTTGCATTTTTTTAAGATCAAGCGTTGCAATCCTGTCAAGGGGAACGGTACCCCTCCACCGCATCCTTTCCAGTAGGAGACCGTAGCCGCTCAGAATACGTTCAAGCCTTTGCACACATTCTGCTTCAGACGCTGAAAATTCCTGAGCCAGATCTCCCTCCCGGGCCAATTCGGAAATTTCCAGCCAGGATTCAAACCTGTTTTCATATTCATCCAAACGGAGTTGGATAAACTCGATATCAGCATAATCCAGTTTTGCTTCCCCGGTCTCCATTGAACCCTCAGGCTCGAAAAGTGGCGAAGGTGAGGAGGCTTGGGCTGACTCATCAATTTCCTGTTCAATCTGCTCTGGTGGTGGGGACCGGAAGACTGGTTGCTCAATTTCCTGTTGGCTTGATGGTGCAGGGGCTTGTACCCTGCCGGTGGAAGTAACCGGACGGGTTGCTCCGCACCCGTTTAACAGGAAAGCAAGGTAGATCGATACGATAATGAGCTTGAAAGCTTTGGGAGGCAGCATATGTTATCCCGCAGTTTATTCCGGTATGAAGAACATGAACCCACGTTACCTACTCAGTTCGGGGTTCAATGTTTTTAAATTGTCAAGCCTTAGCAATAAAACAGAATTTGACAATTATGCAAGAATTAAGACTTGCGCAGAGACTATTTATGGTTAAAGAGAAGGAGGCTAGGGGTGCGTATGCGCAAAGTTCACGGATGGGAGGAGTTCGGAATAATCAATTGCTCCAGAATGGCTGAAAGGTCCTGTTCGGCTTAATTCCACCGCTTGGAAGGATGGTGCCGAAGCTCAAAACTTTGGTATTTGAGGAATAGGCAGAGACGGTGCTGCCATATTGAGCCCGGACAGGCAAACCGTTGCCTGAGTTAACCGGGATGCTTTTCTGTTCGAGATCCGGCTGGATCAAGCGTAAACCTGTCTGACCGGTGATAGGATCAAAGGAAAAAGCCAGATCAACCAGGTCCAATTCGGTGCCGAATTCTTTTTCAAGAAGAATGCTGTTCGCCATTCTGGTCCAGACCGGCAGGGCGCCACTGGCACCGGTGATGTGTGTGTTATTCCGGACCATTGGGTCGTTGTTGTCAAAGCCGACATAGGCCGCAACAATATAGCCGTTTTTTGTTGCAAATCCGTTCTGCCCACTGTGGGGGCCGGGAATCACACCAGCAAAGGCAGAATTTGTGAAGCGGTTTGCGGTCCCTGTTTTTCCCATGATGGGAACAGGCAGGTTAAATTGTTTGAGCTGCCGCTCAATTTCAGGGTCGCGACTGTGAAGTCGGACATTTCTATGTGCGTACCGCCCTGTACCTAATTTTACTACATTTTCTAATATATTACTTAGCGCTATACTTGTCCTGGCATCAACGACTTTGATATTTTTCCTCACCGGCTCAAAGATGGTTTCGCCTTCAGCATTTTCTATACGGTCAATAATTGCAAGTTCATCAATACTGTTATCCGAACTGCTCAAAGTTATATGGCCCATTGTCATGGCCTGGTATGTTATGGCCGTTTCAAGGAGCGAAATAACATTTGAACCCAAGGGAAACGACAGGACGGGCTCCAGTTCACTCTTGATATTGAAGGCCCTGCCCAACGCTGTCACGTAACGCAGCCCTGCAAGAACACGGAAATCTGGAATGAGTGACAGGACCTCGAAACTGTATGGCGGGAGAGAAGAGATATATTCGAATTCTGCCTGAACGGCTTCACTGAGTGTCTGCAGGGTTGACAGGCTGACTTTGCCTTCAATGAGGATACTGTTCCAGAAATTATCCTGGAAATTGTTCCTGAACCGCGCAAATGACAGGGGGCGCAATTCTTTTTGGATGTCCGCGAGGCTTAGCATCTGCCAGGAAGCATCTTCAACAGGCTCGCTTGCATAGATAAATATGTCATTGAACCTGTCATGGTAAAAGCGGCCAAGGAACATCTCCGGCGCTACGGTTCTGCTCAACTGCAGTTCACCGGAGAGGCTGGCCCGCAGGAAGTCAAGTTCCTGCAATAATTTTTTATGATGAAGATAATTGTTTTTGAGGATCTGCTGCCGGATATTTTTTTCTGCATCAATCTGGCGTTGGCGCCTTGTTTCCTCCTCGTATCCAGGCCCTTCAAGATTTTCAAGTTCTTCAAGGAAAATCTCAAAATTAGCGCCATATTGCATTTTCTTCAGGTACTGGTATTCGTCGAGTCTGCCGCTGAAGATCAGGTCGGCTTCAAGGTCAAAGACAGCCTGTCTGAATGCTGCACGGTAGGTTTGTTCTTCGTCCACCAGGATCCCGAGAGTATCGCGCAGACGCTGCCTGTAGCTGGCATGTGACTCATAATCGCGCGGGCTCAGGTCAAGGTGGGAGATAAGTTCCTTGAACTGGGCCGGAGTGAGCTGATCACACAGGTGGTACAGGAGCCAGACCGTAGCCACATTTTCAGAATGGACACCTGCCCAGCTCATTGACACCTGCTTATGCGGGCTGTCATGGTCCGGTCTCGGGAAATAAGCCTGCTTCTGGTAGACAAACAGGTTTCTGTCGTTGTCCAGTTCATCAATGCTGTCCCAGCCAAGCTGGATAGCTGCAGTATAGACAAGGGGTTTGATCACGGATCCCATGGGACGTTTTGCAGAGACTGCCCGGTTGAAGAAACGGTTCTCCATCCCTCCCACCATGGCTCGGATAGTTCCATCCTTGAGACTTATCAGGCCGCCCTGGATTTCCGGATATTTTTCCAGGTCAAGCAGGATAGAGTTATTGCTCCGGTCAATTTGGCGCACACTGACGAAAATCCTGTCCCCGACATTGAATCCTTTAAGAAATCTTTGAAGGTCCTGCTCACCGGGTTCAGTCCAGCGATGTTTTTCCCATTTGACGAGGGAATCAACAACCGGGAGTAAACCGGAACGATCAATTGTTCCTGTGAAGTCCTGTTTGGAGTCAGGTTTTCCAAGGGAAACGGTTATCAATGGCTTGTCAGAGATTTCAACGGAGGAAACTGTGCCAAATAAAAAGGCTCCATCATGCAGGCCCCAGTCCCCGGCCTGTGCCAGGTCCCCATAATATTGCTGCAGTTCTTCATGCATATAGCCCTTCAGCCGAACGCTCAACCTGGACAATTCTTTGCGCAGGCCGTAAAAAGCCTGATCCTGCAAATCCTTTTCAACCGTGGTGTAAATTCTTACGCCCGAAGTAGCGATATTGTCAATGCCGTGGGCGGCCAGTGTTTCTTCCACCTCGGGGGCAGAAAGGCCTCTCTTGACAAAATCCATCAGCGTATTAAGCGGAAAGAACATCTGTCCCTGTTTAAAGGCAACCTCCTGCTCCATATAGTCTTCATATGAGCCACGAGATATCATGCCAAGCTTTAGCATCTGATCCAGAACATAACCGGAACGCCGTTTTGCCCGCCTGATGGCCAGGTCTGCCATCTCATCATTAAAGGGGTTATAGTAATTAGGTCTTTGGACAGAGCCTGCTATAAATACGCATTCCAGGAGAGTCAGCTCTGAAGCTGTCTTGTCAAAATAATATTGCGCCGCGACTCCCAGGCCATGGCCGTTGCCGCTGACATAGAACTGGTTGGCATAAAATTCCATTATTTTTTCTTTCGGGTAATGGTACTCAAGCCTGAGTGCGTATAGCAGTTCAGTCAGCTTGGATTTCAGGGAGCGGTCTTTTCTTTTGAAAAGGTTTTTGGCTGTCTGCTGGGTGATGGTGCTGCCGCCCTGGACAACTTTCCTGGCCTTGATGTTTGCCAGCAAGGCCCGTATCACTCCCGGGATGTCAACGCCAAAATGTTCGAAGAAGTTATTGTCTTCAGAAGCGATAATGGCATTGATAAAAGCATCGGGAATCTCATCATATTGTATATATTGCCTGTGGGCTTCCTGGAAAAAAACCCCTATTTTGTTCAGGCCGTCGCTGTAATAGACCGGGCTTTCCATGGAAAGGATTTTTTCTATATTCTTCTGTGTGACCTGCTCGCCAGGATTAAAGACAATCAGCCAGAAAAAGGCACACAAGCTGACAATAATTGTCAGCCCGCTCAAAGCTGCAGTGGCATAAAGAAGTTTTTTAAGCATTTGTTTAGTATCGGTCTTCACAAGCGTTCCAATGTGTCAATATAAAGGAATATAATAGAATATAACATGTTGTAATTAAATAAGAAAACGAAAACAGAAAAACAGCCGTTTTCTTATGAGAAAAACAGCTTCTTTGCTTTACCATTTGGCTTTTTGCCAAACAGGCCCAAACAGGAGGCTGCATTTTCCACTAAAAGTTTTCTAAATTCAAGCCCTGACTTATTTTTTGTTGCAGCAGCAAGGAATTTCATGGTAAGTAGTGCAATTTCTGTCTGGTTGTATTTTCTCTGAAAATATTGTTTCAAAAGGAACCATACCAAGCCGGCTCATGCTTTCCCAGATATCATGATAGTAATCAGCATAAAGTTTTAATTATTCTAATTAGAATCGGCATGTTTTTTGCAAATCTCGTGAATTGCGGGAAAGATTACACCCAGAAAACCTTTTCCAAGGATATGCATGAGTATTATTAGGCCAATCATTTATAAAATCCTTACCACTTGCTGCTGCATTGTAGTTTTAGCTGCCTGCGCTCCTGTAAAAACAGGAGATCTTGACAGGGAGCACCGTGCACAGAGAACTGCTGCAGTTGAACAAAGCCCTGATTTTGACTGGGGACCCTCCGGCAACTATTCTCCCTTTCTGAACAGCACAGTGGAGGAAGGCCGGCTGCAGGGCGATGTTGAGCCGGAACCTGAGCAGACAAAGGATCAGGAACTGCAGGAACTCGAGCTTCTTGGCGAATGGGAGCAGGGAATTCCCGCAGTTACATATTCCGATGACGTTGTGGAGTATGCTTTCCCGGTAACACTCAATCGACAGGTTCAGTATTATCTGGATTTTTTTATGGGCAAGCACCACAACAGCTTTGCAGTCTGGCTTTCCAGGTCCGGGCGCTTTCTCCCCATCATACAGGAACGACTTGGAGAAGCCGGCTTGCCTGAGGATCTCGCCTATCTGGCCATGATTGAAAGCGGCTATAATGAGAGGGCTTACTCACGGGCCAGGGCAGTAGGCATCTGGCAGTTCATTAAAAGCACCGGCATTAATTATGGCCTCGAAATCAATACCTATGTCGATGAGCGGCGCGACCCGGTCAAATCGACCCAGGCGGCAGTTTCATACCTTGGGGACCTATACAGTGAGTTTGACTCCTGGTATCTGGCAGTTGCAGCCTATAATGCCGGCGAGGGCAAAATCAGAAGAGCCATCAGGAAATACAACACCACTGATTTTTGGAAAATAGCCCAGGGTAAGTATCTGAAACTGGAAACAAAACGGTATGTTCCCAAGCTCATCGCTGCAATCTTAATTGCCAGGGAACCGGAAAAGTATGGTTTTGCCACTATAGAGTATGAACCGCCTCTGGCATACGAAACAGTGGAAGTGCCGCGCTGGACCGCTTTTAAGGCAGTGGCACTGGCCGGTGACATGGAACCGGAGCTCCTGAAAAGATATAACAACGAACTGCGTAAAGAGTTTACCCCGCCTCATAAGGCTTCCTACCCATTTAAAGTCCCTGTAGGCAAGAAAGAACAGATCGAAAAAAACCTGCCCCGCGTACAGGCTGTAGTAACAACCGGATTCAAGACCCATACTGTCAGAAAGGGAGAGACACTGGATCGAGTCTGCAGGAAATACGGACTGACTAAAACCGTGGTTCTGAAATCAAACAACCTGAGATCTTCAGGATTACAGGCTGGACAGCGGTTGCGCATTCCTTACCAGACCATCGCGTATCAAATGCTGCCTGAAGGAAGTGTGGCTAAGGGATATCTGGCAGCAGAGGCAGCGGGTGGCAATTTTATTTTGCACAAAGTGCGTCCGGGTGAAACAGTATCACATCTGTCCAGGCTTTACAGTGTCCCGGTTCACTTGATTGCTGCCTGGAATGATATAAATGATATCAGCAGGATACGGGCCGGGCGCCAGCTTATTTTTTATGTGCAGAACAGTGAGAACAGAATTGCGGGGAATGCTTCCGGCGGCAACCAGGTGAATCGACTAGCACCAGAGCGCAAAAAAGAAGTTGTGCGCAATGAAGACCCAGGCCAATACTACCTGGTAAAGGAAGGAGATTCCCTCTGGGGAATTGCCCGGCAGTTTGATCTGGACTCAAAAGAATTGCGGCAGCTCAACGGTTTGGCAACGAATGTCATTCATCCCGGTGACCGCCTTCTGGTGGCAAGCTCTAAACCGACAGGAGCAGAGTTTTACTATCTCGTCCGCAGCGGTGATTCGCTTTGGGACATTGCCAGAAAATACAGAATTTCAACAAAAGATATAAAGAGATGGAATAATCTTCCCAACAATATGATCCACCCCGGCAATCAGTTGTTACTCAGGGTTGCAGATGCTGAAGGGCCCATGGTTGAGACCTTCTACCAGGTCCGTAACGGTGATTCACTGTGGACCATTGCGAGAATGCACAAGATATCCCCGGAAGAGATAAAGAGATGGAATAAGCTGAAAGGCAACACAATTTATCCAGGTAACCGACTGCTCTTAAAACTTGCCAGCGGCGGATGATTTTCAGGGATAAAATTTTCCCTGCCCCCCTTGAGTCCCCCCGAAGTTTCTCCTTATCCCCATTCGTATATTTAAAACAGAGTATTGGATTTCATTCAGTAAATGGTTATGGTGTACTGCTGCACAGGACCGATTTATTCTTTTGACTCCTGTGCTTGTTTTTTGGGGCGATTAGGTTTAGAGAGACATATTCACAGGAAGGGAAGCACTGAACGTTGTTACAGATTGACGGGCATTGAAGGTATAATTGGGCCCCTGCAGCGGCGTGCGCACGCGCAGCGCAGCTTGGGGGGATTCTCTTATGTATGAACAGTAGTAATCAAAAGCACTCGCGCTTTTACAGCAAATAAACATCCTTTCTGGGCACTCTTTTAGTGCCCCATTGAGGGGAATAAACTTCTAATTCGAGCTGCAGGGAAAGCGGGCGTTGAACAAGATCATGACAGGAAACATTCATCATATGAAAGAACAGGGAGACGTTAACCGTGTCTACTCTGATGACGTCGAACACCTGACCATAGGCGAAAGGGAAATACTTCTGGTGGGCACAGCGCATGTGTCCCGGGGATCAGTTGACCTGGTAAGGCAAGTGATTGCCGCCGAGAGGCCCGATTGTGTATGCGTGGAACTCGATGACAAGCGCTACAAGGCGCTTTCCGGGAGAAAACGCTGGGAATCCCTTGACCTGAAAGAAATAATCAGGAAAAAGCAGTTGTCCACCTTGCTTGTCAACCTGATCCTCTCGTCCTACCAGAAGAAACTGGGTATGCAGCTGGGTGTCATGCCGGGAGCAGAACTCCTGGAAGCCGCCCGCGAGGCTGAAAAACATTCCATCCCGGTCTCGTTGTGTGACCGGGATGTCAGGGTAACGCTGCGCAGGGCCTGGCATGAAACTTCTTTCTTTAAAAAGGGATATCTGCTGGGAATCCTTCTGGTGAGTCTTTTTGACAAGACCGAGATAACCGAGGAAAAACTTGAGGAGCTCAAAAAAAAGGATGTATTGTCAGAGTTGATGTCCGAGTTGGGTGCGGCTATGCCTGAGTTGAAAAAGGTACTGATAGACGAGCGGGACATATACCTGGCGGAAAAAATCAAGATATCATCCGGAAGGAAACTGGTGGCAGTTGTCGGAGCCGGGCATGTGGAGGGTATCAAAAAAAGGATACGGGAAGACCATAGCAGTGTTATGCACTCAATCAGTACCTTTCCGCCGGTCTCTTCTTCATTGAAAGCCCTGGGCTGGGCTATTCCTTTGCTGATAATTGGCTCTCTCATTGCTATAGGCATTCTAAAAGGCGGTACCGCTGCCGGAGCCAATTTGCTCTACTGGATCCTGGCCAATGGTATTCCTTCGGCCATTGGCGCCACGCTGGCCTGGGCTCATCCGCTAACCATAGCCAGTGCCTTTGCTGCTGCCCCGGTAACCAGCCTGACCCCGGTAATTGGGGCAGGTTATGTTACAGCCTTTGTGCAGGTGCTGGTAAGGCCGCCAGTAGTGCGGGAATTTGAAACAGTAACCGAGGATATGGCCACATTTCCCGGTTGGTGGAAAAATAAACTGTTACGCGTTTTTTTAGCGTTTTTGCTGCCGGGTTTTGGAAGTATGATCGGCACCTGGATTGGTGGAGTTGAAATTATTTCAAACCTGATACATCCATAGATAAGCACCCTTGCAGGGCACTCTTTTTAGTACCCCCTTGAGGGGTACTCTCTTTAGTACCCCCTTGAGGGGTGCTCTCTTTAGTACCCCCTTGAGGGGTACTCTCTTTAGTACCCCCTTGAGGGGTATAAACTTCGACTTCGAAAATTCTCGCAGTCGGTAACAGGGCCTAAATATCAAGTTACAGGCGCTAAACCAGTCCATCGTGTGCTTTAAACGAGATTGACTAGCCTTATTTTAGAAGATTACTAAATCATTAAACTGACATAGGGTCACGGAATCTTACCCGAAAGAAAGATTAAGAAAAAATACATTAAGTAATTTATGAAAACAAAGCAGGAATACAAAAAACTTGCAGGTAAACAGCTGCGTTACCTGAGAAGCCTGGGACATCACTTAAAGCCCCTTGTCATGCTGGGCCGTGACGGAATAACCGACAATGTCATCAATGCTGCGAATGCAGTGCTTGGAGCCCATGAACTGGTAAAGGTAAAGATCGGCAATGGTTGCCCTCTGGAGCGAATGGAAGCAGCTGAAGCCATAGCTGAGAGGACCGGTTCCGAAGTAGTCCAGGTCTTGGGCAAAACCTTCTTGGTTTTCCGGGAGAACCCTGATCGGAAGGATGAGCACAGGATCAAGTTGCCGCAATAAGCATTATACCATGAACATGAAGCAATAAGAAACCCCTGCTTGATCTGATGAATGACTGTCAGGTTTTGCAGGTTCAGGAAAAATTTCTATGGCGCGGGACACCCTTTTCAATACAAAAGCAGCTGCAGAGAAGTTTGAATTCAATGAACGGGTCGCAGAGGTTTTTGACGATATGCTTGACCGTTCAGTCCCTTTCTATAAACAGGTCATTGAAATGACAGCCGAGCTCCTGGGCCGGTCATTGCTGGCAGGTGATGCGGTTTATGACCTTGGCTGTTCAACAGGCACAACGCTTCTTTATCTGGCCAGAATGCTGGAATCCATGGATCTCAAATTTATCGGGGTGGATAATTCACGGGCCATGCTGGATAAGGCATTACGCAAAGCAGAGATGTTTTCCATGGCGGACAGGATTTTTTTCATTGAACAGGATATTACCCGGGCTGATTTTTCTGGAGCCGGCGGGGTAATTTTGAATTACACCCTGCAGTTTATCAAACCCTCAGCTAGACCGGGGTTTCTTAAGGATATAAATAATGGACTGCGGCCCGGTGGTGTCCTGATTCTCAGTGAAAAGATTGTCAACCAGGATAAAGAATTCAATGAGCAGTTTCTGGGTTCATATCATCAGTATAAAAAGAGACGAGGCTACTCCGAACTGGAAATAGCCAACAAGCGTGAGGCCCTGGAAAATGTGCTGATCCCCGTTTCTGTCCAGGAAAACATGGACATGCTTCTGCAGGCTGGATTCAGCAGGACAACAACTTTTTTCCAGTGGTTCAATTTTGTTTCGATCATTGCCTGTAAATAATTATTATTCTTTGTTCTATGCCCTATTCCAATCTTTTACCCAATGCCGATATGCAGGCGATACAGGCCCTTTTGCAGGAGAAAGCGCGTTGGCTGGCTCAGGGCAAAAAAGGTGTGGAACGTTTCCGCCAACCCTATGAAAGTGTGCGGCATATCAGGGCTGAACAGTGTGATTTTTCAGGTGATGTGGTGAAAATCGGCAGTCCAGATGAACTTTCAGGACAGGACCAGGAAAAGGTATATAAGGCCATGCGTGATTTTATGCCTTGGCGTAAGGGACCTTTTGAAGTTTTTGGTGTTGGGATTGATGCCGAATGGCGCAGTGAAAGGAAATGGAAAAGGGTTCTACCGGAACTTCCTGACCTGCAGGGTAAAATCGTGGCAGATATCGGCTGCAATAATGGTTATTACATGTTCAGGATGGCCCACCATGAACCAAAGCTGGTCATAGGCTTTGAGCCATACCTGCAGCATTATTTTACCTTCAAGGCCCTGAATGGATTTGCAGGTTGTGAAAATCTATGCTGCGAATTATTCGGTGTCGAACATATCGGGCTGTTCAAAAAGAGCTTTGACGTAATTTTTCTCATGGGAATTCTCTATCACCGTTCATCTCCGGTTGAAGTCCTGCGGGAGATCAGGACAGCTATGAAACCCGGCGGGGTTTTGATGGTAGAATCCCAGGGTATACCTGGCAAAGAGCCGTGGGCGTTTTTTCCTGAACAAAGGTATGCCAAAGTGCCTGGCACCTACTTTGTGCCAACCGCAGCCTGTCTTGCCAACTGGTTGTCCAGGGCGGGTTTTGCTGAAGTGGAAATATTTTTTTCCCATCCTATGTCGAGCCAGGAACAGCGGCGCACGGAATGGATGGTTTTTGAATCGTACGAGGATTTTATTGATACGGCCGATCCTTCTTTGACCGTGGAAGGTTATCCGGCGCCGGTCAGGATTTTTGCCAGGGCAGGGAATCCGTTATAGCCTAATATTAATGAAAGAATAAAGAAGCCTGGACCTGAGGTGCCAATTTTTTAGTTGACTCCTGTCTTTATCAGTATTAATTTCATGACATTCTGCCTAACATATTGGAAAAACTAGAACTATAAATTTACATATAGAATAGGAAAGGTGACTCTACAATGAAAAGCACGCAATGCGCGTCGCAAACCAACACAGACACCTGCAGGAAAATGTTCGGGTTTCGCTTGCAAGAGAGTGTGCCTGTGCCGGTTGTGCTGCTCTTTATTCTTTTCTTGGGTACTCTGGCAGGCATAGGTTTTTTCATCAAAAGCATAATGCTGCAGGAACTGGTTACAAAACTTGAGGCCGATAATGCTCTGGTCGTCGAATTGCAGGCATTAAGAACGAGTAATGAGTGGCTCAAAAACAGGGTGTCAGTTCTTCAGGAGGAAAAGGCGGTACTTCTTGACAGTGCCGTGGCAGACTTGAACCAGAAAAGCCAGATTATAGAGTCAATACTGAGCAGTGCAGGAGTTGATTTAGAGATCCAGTTAAGCAAGGAGAACAGTGGCGGCCCGTTTACAAGTTCTTCCGGCGGCTCCCAGGATGGTCTTATTCTGCGTACAGAGAGGTATTGGGATACCATTCTGAATGTGCCCTTAGGCGCCCCTGTGCCGGGGGTGCTTACCTCAAGATTCGGTCGGCGCACCGATCCCATTAATGGCAAATCAGCATATCACCGCGGTGTGGATATCAGGGGGCGGATGGGATCTGATGTCAAGGCTACAGCCGGCGGTAGTGTCAAAACCGAAAACTATGACAAAATTAGAGGCAGATATATAGTGCTTGACCATGGCAACGGCTTCAGAACCAAGTATGCCCATCTCAAGAAAAGCCTGGTGCAAGAGGGTGATATTGTGAAACGGGGACAGGTTATCGGCCTGGTGGGCACCAGCGGCAGAAGTACAGGCCCGCATGTCCATTACGAGATCAATTATGATGATAAGATTGTAAACCCCACCAGGTTTGTCAGAATCGCAAAATATCTCAACAAGGGCAAAGGGAAGAAGTAAAAACAGGAGCTGAACCCTAAATGGAAATGGGATCCAGGGTAAGGGCAGTGAAGATCAGACCTGAAGGTGAGATTTATGCCTGCCCGAGCTGCGGTTATAGCGACGGATTCCATGTCTCTTTCAAGGTAGATGACAATTCCCGGAAGGCCGCCATCTATCTCATCTGTCCCAACTGCCATAGTCGTTTCCGTATAGGCTGGCAGGCAGACCTGTCCGAGGTTTGATCCCAATCGGTTTTGTGCAGCAGAAGAAATTCCATTTTTAAATAGTTGTATTTGGGGATTCATCGAGGCATTTTTTTTGGCATTACAAAAAAAAATGCTTAAAGCATTGAAAGTTTGAATATCCAGAGGAGGAGTGAGGATGGATATTAATGTTGACGTGGTCTGGTCATTGGTTTCAGTGTATTCGCTAAATATAATCGGGGCCATACTGATTTTCATAGTTGGGAAATGGGTGGCCCGCCGCATATCCAATCTTCTGGCCAGGCTGTTGGGGAAACACAATTTCGACCCGGCCCTTGTCAGCTTCCTGACAAACATGTCGTACTATGCTCTCATCGTCCTGGTGGTGGTTGCTGCAGCAGGCAGGCTTGGCATTAATACCGCCTCTTTCCTGACCGTTATCGGCGCCGCGGGCCTGGCAGTCGGCCTGGCGCTGAAGGATTCATTATCCAATTTTGCCGCCGGTGTCATGCTCGTGCTCTTCAGGCCTTTTACCATTGGAGATGTTGTTTCAACTGCAGGTATTACTGCCAAGGTAGAAAAGATCACCATTTTTAACACCCTGTTCTGTTCTCCGGACAACCAGTTGATCATTGTGCCCAACAGTAAGATCATCAGTGATATCATCACAAATATCAATGCCAAGGAGACCAGGCGCGTTGATCTGATCGTGGGAATCAGCTACAGCGATG
>JAHEID010000008.1 GCA_024639555.1 Deltaproteobacteria bacterium | reverse complement strand
TATTCGCTCTTCCCTGGCGTACAAGGTCTGCCACCTGTATTTCCCTTGGGCTTAAGCCAAGGTAGCTTGATGAGAGATTGAGCGAAAAAGAAGAGGTGATCTTCTTGATGTTCTCCTGGATAACCTTGACATATTCCTGCTGCGGTGTATGAGCAAGATTTTCCTCCAGCAAATCGAGATAAGGGTTTACCAGTCGGGTCAAATTATCCAGGACCTTGCTTTCCATCTCGGTTTTATTTTCATTGACCTGCTTCAGAAGCACCCGCAATGCAGTGTTTGTGTTTTCAAGTTCTGCGGCATGCAATTCAGCCTGGACCTTGGCCTGATTCCTTTCGGTAATGTCCAGGTTGGTGCCGATAAGTCCATCTATTGTCCCGTCTATATCGTAGAATAGAGACTTGAACACGAGCAGATCATGCTCTTTGCCGTCAGGATAGGCGGAAGAAAGCTCATAGGATATGGTTTCGCCTGTTTTTAAAAGTTCCAAGTCCTGGTGATGATGAATCCTGGCATGATCTTTCGCCATGATTTCATTCTCGGTTTTACCTATAATATCTTCCCTTGTACAACCGAGTGATTTCTCAAAAGCCTTGTTGCAGCCAAGATAGTGCAAAGTATTATCCTTGAAATAGACAGGGACTGGTATCGAGTCGATCAGGTTCTGCTGGAAGCGTACCTGGTTTATAAGAGCCAGGGTTCTTGCAGCTACGAGTTTTTCAAGGCTGTTGCGGTGTTCCTGCAGTTCCCTTTCAATTGCCTTCATTTCAAGACAACGCTTTGCAAGGCAGCGCACCTCAATCAGGCTCAAAGGCTTGCGCAGGAAAAAGTTAACTCCGAGTTCATAGCTTCTCAGTACTTCCTTATCATCACCGTGGCCGGTTATGACTACAACATGATAGGGATCGTAGGGCGTGATATGTATTTTTTCCAGAAAGCCGAAACCATCAAGACCGGGCATGCGAAGATCAAGGAATATCAGGTCCGGAGTCTCTTTTCCCAGGTGTGCGAGCCCTTCCAGGCCATTGTTGGCAAAGGCAATAGCGTAATTATCGTTTTTCAGGATTTTTTGCATAGCCTTTTGCAGGGCAGGCTCATCGTCAATAACAAGAACTTTAGGAACAGCCATGGGTGCCTCCAGCGGGTTGAGGGATTTCATTTGAACAAGAACACTCGTGGGATTTTCGATTACCATACACCACTTTATGCAGAATATAAAAATAGAAGATAAATAGCAAAATACTAGCTATAAACTAGTATTTTGAATAGAGGAGGTGTTATGCTGCAGGGATCTAATGCAGGTGAAAAAATGAGGGCCATCCCCTTAACAGCACTAATACTCTGCCCGTACTGTAATGGGATGGCCCTCTGGGCTTGGGCGTTGTGTGTAGCCGAGTTCCTAGTTCAAAATAGGGGTGCGGCTCCAGAGGAGGGAATGTGATGCCCCGTCAACCTGGGAGGGTTGTTGGTAAAAGGGCACACAGCGGGCAGAGAATTTAATATTGTCATTGTCTTATTAATTTACAGAACAGGAACCGTCCTTAACCTGAATAATTCTAGATGTATGTTTACATGCTTCAGGGTTATGGGTGACCATGATAATGGTCTGGCCATCACTGTTCAATTGTTTAAGCAGATTCATGATCTCTTCTGCGGTTGTCGAGTCCAGGTTGCCGGTTGGTTCATCTGCAAGAAGAATCGGCGGTTTATTGACAATTGCCCTGGCTATGGCAACCCTTTCCTGCTCACCGCCGGAAAGCTTGTCCGGCAGGCGGTCGGCCTTGTTCGCCAGGCCTACCCTGGCGAGAACATCGCGTGCCATCGTGTCCTGTTCCCTGGCTTTTCTGCCGGTAATGGACATGGGGAGCTTAACGTTTTCCAGCACCGTGAGGTAAGGGATCAGCTGGAATGACTGAAAGATGACCCCTATGTATTCACTTCTTAAATCGGCACGCTGCTCACTGGAGAGTTTATAAATATCAAGGGAATCCAGCAGGATCCTGCCGCGGCTGGGATGGTTGAGGCCGCCAAGAATGGAAAGCAGAGTGGATTTGCCGGAACCTGACTGCCCCATGATGGAGACGAACTCTCCATCATCAATGAAAAAAGTCATCTGCTTGATAGCCTGCACGGTAGTCTCCCCTTCCTGGTAATCCTTGCCTATATCCTGGATTTCTATAAGGTGCTGCACGTTTGGCTCAACAGCAGAATTATGCATGGTGTTATCCTTCATGGTTAAATCCTATTAATCAATAAAGTTTTTTTCGTTGTTCGTCTTCTATTACAGGGCCCGCAAAGCTTCACTCGGGTCAAGCGTGCTTGCTTTCTGGGCCGGGTAGAGACTGGCAATAAGGCTGAGAGCAACAGACAGCAGAAGCGCGACACCTCCGAGGCTATAGTTGAGTCCTGCAAAAGTACCGTTTTTCATGACCAGCGGCATAGCAGCCCAGGCAATACCATTGCCGCCGATATATCCAAGGAGACCGCCGATAAGTCCGACCACCATGGCTTCGAGCAGAATGATCTGCATGACATGACCCCGGCGGAAGCCAATGGCACGAAATATGCCGATCTCGCGGGTCCGTTCGTTAACTGAGCCCATCATGGTTACAAAAACCAAAAGCGAGCCGATGAAAATAACCAGTACGGCAATACCGTAGCTGAAAGTTTTAAACATCTCAATGGACTGCATTTTTGACATGACTGCCTGGCGCAGGGCCGTTACCTTGGCTTCGGGAAATTTTTCACTAATCTGCAGCACCAGTTCAGTAATGGGGCAGTCGCGGCAGAAGGCGGCAATTTCTACCATGGAAACCCTGTCCTCTTTGCCCAGTATTTTCTGGAAAGCATGCAGGTCGCCGATAATGATTCCGTCCTCTGAGGCGCCGGTTGGCTTTAAGATCGAAGTGATGACAAAATCACTGCCGCCGATTGTCAATTTATCGCCTACTGACAGCTTGAATGTTGCTGCAGTTTGGGAGCCGATAAGCAGTTCATTTGCCGCGGCAGGAGGTGTTCCCTCAAACTGCCACCAGTTTTTCAGCTGCAGCTCGGTTTCAAAATCCACCCCCATGAGCAGGATATTTTTTTCCTTAACCTTAGCGGCACCGAGTACCTTTGGAGCCACAAGGCCCAGGTTCTTTGAGTTTTCAATTGTCCGGATATCGGGGATTCTCGCTTCGTCAAATTCCACTGTTTTATAATTAACGCCGCCCATGGAAACGCCGCCATAAGAAAGCGACAGGTTCTCACTCTTGGGCACCATGACGATATTGGCGCCGAACTGGTCGAGCCGATCTTCAATGTCTCGGCTCATCGATTCAGTGATCGACAGAAGCGTTACGATAGTGGCAATACCTATAAACAACCCAAGGACCAGAAAGATCATCTTGCCCTTGCGGCGGTTTAGGTTGTTGAATGAAATATTATGTAATTTCACTGTTGTTATCCCTCAAATTTTGCTTCTTTTGCTAATGTTTTCAGACGCTGTGTGCGGCTGATCCGGTTCAGCAGAATGGCCTCGATTTCCTTGGCTTTGAAATACGAGTTGATTTCCTTTGTGTCAGTAATGGATTTGTCAAAGGTGATAACAATTCTTGAACTATGGGAGTCCGTTTCAATACCTTTGACACCAGCCAGTTCCTGGATACTTACAATTAATTCCTGGGGCCAGGTTTCGGCAGTCTGCAATTTGTATATAGCATCATCCAGATGCCTTGTGTTCAAGTAAGCAATGGATTTTGGAACCACCACAACACCTAAGCCAAGGATGATTACCAGTGAGACAATAGCGGCCATGGTGCCGAAGCTGACGCCCCGCTTTTTCACTCCCAGGACCTTTTCCCGTTTTTCTCTATATTTTTCTATATCGTAAGCCATATTGTCTGTTTCCTCATGTTGTGAATATCTGTCATTGCAGACGATACTGTTTGTTATGACTGGCGGTACTTCATGTACCAGCTGTTCATATTAACGTCTCTCATCTGAATGACCAGTTTTTCTCCAACAACTTCCCGGTTCAATGGGGCCGGGTTGCAGCCGCCCTTGATGACATTGATCTTGTTGGAGGCAAACTTCTGCCCGCAATTCTTGCAGACCATTTTGTCGCCTTCCTGGTAATAACCGAGACCGGAACGGTAACAGACATCGCAGGCGTCAATGGCAGCGCGGATAATACCGTCAGCACTTTTGAGCACAAAAAAAGTTACCATGGTCCCGTCGTCAGTCCTGACCTGGAAATGATGGGATTTGCCGTCACTGATGCCGGCAATCGGGATTTCGAGTTGACCGTTAGTAGGTGTCAACGGGCCAGCTGTTATACCACCTTTGCCCCCGGTAGAACCTGAGCATCCACTAAGTGTAACTGCAATAAGCAGTAGAAGAATTGTAGTTACTGTCAAATTTTTTCTGGTAGTTAGCATCTTTAAAAAACCTCCGTAGATTAGTAATAGATTGCCTATTTATTAGAATTTGTCTGTGTAAAGTAACGGTTGTATAATTTCTGCCAGGATGCTGAAGTTGCATTGCACGGGCCTTTGCTGTTGCAGCCTCCGCCGGCACGGACTACCTGCCCTGGGGAACCCGCACGGGGGGTTGATGTATAAGCTTTTTGGGCCGGCACTTCGTTGGTTGCCAGAATCCTTGCCGGGTACCCGAGGCCGGAGATGACTACCGCGATCCTGCTGTTCTCCAGGGTGTCTGTATGGTCAACTATTACAATCCCCCTGTTCAGGTAGCCGTTCATGCCATAGGTTTCAGAGATTTTGCTCAGTTCTGCAGCTATATTGGACAGACAGGAAGTGCAGGTCAGGTTGCCGACCTGCAGGGTTGTCCGGCTGATGGTGCCGTCAGCCGGGGCAGCTTTCCAGGCAGTCGGACCGGCTCCGCTGCCGCCGGAACCGCCGCAGCCCCCGCTACCACCGGAACCGCCGCAGCCGGTACTAAAACTGCTTTGCCGGGTAAATCGCCTGGTACTCTGTTCCGGGACGGTTGCAGTCCAGTCAGCAGTGGCAGGGTAGCCCAGTTTACTGATCGTGGCGGCGATTTGTTCATCATCCAGAGTGGACAGATGGTCAACAGTTACACGGCCGGAACGAAGATCTGCGTCCATGCCAAGGGTTCCGGGAACAGACTTTAATTTAGCCTCAATATTTGCCAGGCAGGAAGTACAGGAAAGATTGTCCACAATGAAACTTGAGCGTTGCACTGTGGTCGAATTCGCCTGAAAAGCGAAAAGAAGACCCAGCAGAAGCGCGCTTAAGGCTGCAATTATTTTTTTGTTTTTATTCATTTTTCATCTCTTTGAATTGTAAAATTTGTATAACCCGATAGCCGATTCTTATATTCCTTCAGCAAAGGGTGTGCCACTTTTGTTTATTGCTGCAACTTAATTTTTATATATTTGAAATTGTAGCAGAAAATAAAGAATAAGGAATCCGGCCCGGAATCGAGGAAAAGGGAAAAGTGAAGAATATTCTTTAATGGAAAAGCGCATCTTGCATAATATTGATAATTTCGTATGAAAATCTCACAGTCATCTTTCGGGGGCCGATTAATCAGGATTACGGGTGCGATACCTGTGGACGGGATTTTTCGAGGCCGACGAGAGTATGTGCAGGTGAAAGAAGGAGAAAAGGTGTTTTCGGGATTTAGCGGGAAAGAAAATAAACCTCATCCCATCCTACTCAATACCGAACTTTTCCAGGCGGTAGATGAAGACATGGCGGGGTATTTTCAAGAGGCGTGCTGCCTGGGAGCGGTTGCCGCCGCTTTTTTCCAGGGCTTTTACAATAAGCCCTTTCTCGATATCTTCCAGGGAGACTCCATCTGGTGGAATGTCAGGAATTTCGAGGGTTTCGGAACTCTTTGCAGTGGGCAGGCTGATATCATCAGGCCCGATGATGGTGCCTTTGCGTAATATAAGGCTCCGTTCAACAGTGTTCTGCAGTTCCCGGATATTGCCCGGCCAGTCATACCTTTTCAGGAGTGACATTACTTTGTCGGAAAATTTTACCCCGCGCGGCGCGGTGAGTTTTTTCAGGAAATGATTCGCCAGGGCCGGAATATCTTCACGCCGGTCACGCAGCGGGGGTATGTGCAGGGGAATGACGCTGAGACGGTAATAGAGGTCTTCGCGGAATCGCCCTTTTTCAACTTCTTCATGCAGGTCCTTGTTGGTCGCGGCAATAATGCGTACATCAACATTTTCAGTCCGGTCTGAGCCGACGGGCTCAACTTCCCGTTCCTGGATGGCACGCAGCAGCTTTGCCTGCATGTCCATTTTTAATTCACCGATTTCATCGAGAAACAGGGTGCCCTGATCAGCAGTCTGGAAACGTCCCTTCCGGTTGGCAATCGCTCCTGTAAAGGCACCCTTGACATGACCGAAAAGCTCGCTCTCAATAAGGTTGTCAGGTATGGCGGTACAGTTTACAGCCACCATGGGGCCACCTTTGCGGGGACTGTGCTGATGTACCAGCCTGGCCAGAACTTCTTTCCCCGTCCCGGATTCACCCGTGATCAGGACCGTTGCTTGACTGGATGCTACCCTGAGAGCCGTTTCAAGGAGTTCGGCCATGGCGGAATTTGCTGTTTCCATGCCAGAGGTGCCGGTCAGCCTGTTGACCTCATCGGCGAGCTGCTGTTTTTGGGAGCGCAGGGAGGAGAGTTCAAGGGCTTTAGTGCAGGAAAGCCGCAGGGTGTCACGGTCGAAGGGCTTGGTAATGAAATTGAAAGCCCCTTCATGCATGGCCTTAACAGCCATTTCAATGGACCCGAAGGCTGTTATGACAATGACCGGTGTATCCGGAGATTCGGCTTTTATGGCAGCAAGAACTTCAAGGCCGTCCATATCACCCAGTTTGACATCTGTTATCACGATGTTGGGATTTTTTTTGTTGAAAAGTTCTAACCCTTTCTGCCCGGAAGAAGCCGGGATTACATCAAACCCTGCTTCTGAAAGGTTGTATTCGGTGACCCTCCGTAAGCTTTCATCATCATCGATAAGAAGAATAGTATCTGCCATTTAATCCTCTGCGTAAAATGGAAGGAAGTTTCTATGCATAATCCGGAAATTATAAATTACCTTCAATATTTTTGAACTCATTTCCTGTTTGTTTTTTTGGGGCGCCGCCTGATTCAGGTAGAAAAACTGTAAAACATGCTCCCCCTGTCTCAGCATCAGTCACTTGTAGTGAACCGCCATAGCTTTCAACTATTTTCCTGCTGATGGACAGGCCGAGCCCGGTGCCACCTTCTTTGGTGGAGTAAAACGGGTCAAAAATCTTTTCTTTGAGTTGCTCCGGTATGCCGGAGCCATTGTCTTGTACTGTAACTGTATAGCCGGCTGCATGTTTCATGGTCTCAATTTTTATCTCCCCTTTTGGAGGAGCTGCATCTATAGCGTTTAAAATAATGTTTAGAAAAACCTGGGATAATTTTTGACCGGCAACAAGAAATGCTTTTGCCTCTTCCCAGCCGCTCACAGTAAGCGTGATACTTTTTTTCCGCAGCTGGCTGGCAAGGAGACTGGTAACCCGGTCAATCACCTGGGGCAGGGGTTCGGATTCTGCATCTTCCTTTTCCCTGCCAGGCATACCCTGGCGCGAAAATTGTAAAACCTCCTCAACCGTGTTGTTGAGCCTGGTTGTCTCCTTGAGCAGGATCTCTACAAATTCTCGTTTTGGATGATCTTTGGGAAACTCGTCCAGCAGAATTTCAGCAGTGCCCTTTATGGATGAGAGAGGGTTTTTAATTTCATGGGCGAGGGAGGCCGAAAGTTGGCCCAGGGCGGAAAGTTTTTGCGCAGCGCCCAACTGTTCCTCGACTTCGAGCAACAGTTGGGTTTCGCGGTGCAGCTTGTCATAGGATCTTTCCAGTTTTTCCGAGAGCTCTTTGTAACGTTGCCGCAGGAGCGATTCACGGCCCGCAATAATACCGGTCACTGTCCCTGCTGCCAGGTAAAGAACGATTTCCGTAATCTCACCCAGATAGGTTCCCGTTTCCTGACCTATATAAATAAGGATATGGGGAATAAAGGCTATTGATGACAGGACAGCGAGTGCGAGCCCGCCCCAGACGCCGAACCATATTGCCCCTAGAACAATAGGGAAATAGCTCAGGCGCCTGAACATATCATGATAAAATATCATGTAGCCGGGTGTGGTATAGTGCAGCAGGCCAATGCCGATTACAACGAGAACCAGAATGCCAAAAAGAATTTTTCTCATAGGTCAGTCAGCAAAAAGGTGAAAACTTCTGTATATAATAAACCCTCAATTACTATAATGCTTCTAACAGAAGGAAACCATTGCTATTTTGTGTTCGTCCGGAAACTATTAAGCTACTGAAGGTGGCTCCCTTTTGCAACCTGCAAGATATGACATGCTTATCCCCAAAGGTTTACCAGGAACAGGCTTATGATTGGGAAATAGGTGATGATGATCAGGGTGAGCATGAGGAGGGCGAGAAAGGGTAGCGTTGCCCTGTAAAGAGTAACCACCGGTTTATCAAAACGGTAGCTGGCAAGGAAAAGATTCAGGCCGACCGGAGGCGTACAGTAGCCGATCTGCAGGTTGGTCAGGAAAATAATACCCAGGTGGATCAGGTTAACCCCGTATGCCTCGGCAATGGGAATAATGATCGGCACAACAAGCACCAGGGCCGAGAAGATATCGAGCATGGAACCAACGATGAGTAAAAAGATATTGAGCAGCAGTAAAAAAGTGTATTTGCTGGAAATATACTCCCTGATGAGCTCAAAGAGACGCATGGGCACCTGCTGGTCAACCAGGTAGTTTGTCGTAGCCATGGAAGCGGCGAGGACGACCAGTATGCCACCGAAAAGCACCATGCTCTGGACCATGATCTTCGGCAATCTTGTTATGGATATGTCGCGGTATATGAGAACCTCTACGATTAGAACATACAGGGCGGTTATTGCCGCAGCTTCACCTGCCACAAAAAATCCACCGTAAATACCCCCCAGGACAATGATCGGCAGCGGCAACTCCCAGGCCGCCTCTTTCAGCCCGGAAAGCATATCTTTATAGGTGGGTTTATCCGCCTCCTTCATTCTGCGGTCCGGCCCGTTTACCATGCTGTAGGCAACGAGGAGAATGAGCATGAGGATACCGGGAAGGATTCCTGCTAAAAAGAGTTGGTCTACACGGGTTTCGGAAATTACACCGTAGAGAATGAGCGGCAGGCTAGGCGGGAAAAGAAGCCCGAGGCTGCCGGAAGATGTAATGAGCCCCAGAGAAAAACGCTCCGAATAATTATCTTTAATAAGAGCCGGGTAGAGCAAGCCGCCGATGGCAAAGATGGTAACCCCGGAGGCACCTGTAAAAGCTGTAAACACGGCGCAAACCAGAAGGGAGACAACAGCCAGTCCTCCCGGCATCCAGCCCAGCAGAAGTTGCGAAAGGCGGAGCAGCCTCTGGGGTGTGCCGCTTTCAGCCAAAAGCGTACCGGCAAAAATGAAAAGCGGCAGGGAGAGCAGCAGCGGAGTGTCTGATAAGCGAGACATCTCGATGATCACAACCGAGAGGTCAATATCTATACCGTGGAAAGAAATAAGGGCCAGGGCCGAAATCACTATAAAAAGCGGGGCCCCGAGGAGAGCCAGAAGAAAGATGAGAACTTTTGTGATACCCATGGGAATGGCTCAGGTCTGGCCGATAGTTGGTTTTCTTAGAACAATGCTACCCAAATCCTTCAGGGCATGGATCAGGAAGCGGCCGGCAATAATACCAAAAGCAAGAGGATAGACGAGGTTGAGTTCCCAGGAAGGTATATCAAGAATGGCCCTGCCGCCGTACAATGCCTCGTCACGGACAAATTTTACAGCTGCATAGGTGAGGATAATGCAGACGCCGGCTGAGAACAGGTTGAGCAGAACCCTAAGCCATGGCAGGAACTGTTCAGGCACAAGGTGGGAGATAATGTCAATGCTGATGTGTTTGGACTGTTTTGTGGCCACCGCAGCACCAAAGAGACCGGCCCAGATGACCATGTAGCGCAGGAGGGGATCAGCCCAGAAAATACCGCTGGAATAAAAAGTCCGTAAAAAGATCTGGACACAGGCAAGCAGGACCATGGCCACAAGCAGAAAACAGACAAAGGCCGCCTCTGTCCAGTTCAAAATGGCCGTGACAATGGTGAAAAACTTTTTCAGGTTGCCCATGTAATTTATTGCTGGGGTGCTGAAAGCTCTTTGTGGTAGTTGTCCAGGTACATCATGGCTTCAGTGTAAATACTTTTGGAAAAGGCGTCATCCACCAGTTTCTGGACAGTCATTTCCCGGTAGTTATTTTGCAGCTCTGCCTTGGTCATGGGAGTAGGCTTGACCAGGGCTATGCCGTTCTGGATTAATACCTGCATTGCTTCCTCGTTGCTTTTTCTGGTATCTCTGAGGAGTTTGTCAAAATGCACCCTGGCTGCAGATTTTATCAATTCGGCATAGTGCGGCGGCAGCCTGGAGAATGTTTTTTTATCAAGAATAAAAGCCCCGTAGGCATAGGCAAAAGGGATATCCGTAATATAAGAAATACGGGTGAACCATTGCAGGACAATGGAGCCGTAATATGAATTGAATGCTGTATTGATGAGGCCCGTCTGCAGCGAAGTAAGCACGTCAGGAATTGAAAGCGGGATGGGAGTCACTCCAACTGTCTCAAGAAGCACCTGGCTGATGGGATCGCCTTCCGGCACCCAGGCTTTACTCTGTTTCAATTCCGTCAGGGTTGTGATCGGGGTGGTGGACATTGTATAGACAAAGCCAACCTCGGACACAGCCAGGAGCACCATGCCCTTATCATCAAACTCTTTTTCGAAGCGCGGCATGAGTTTCTCTTTGACCCGGTCAACCTCATCATAGGAATTAAACAGGAAGGGAATGCCAAGCACCCTGAAATCAGGTACAACTTCACCAATGCCGGTCATGGTAAAACCGCCGCCATTGAGCTGCCCCACGCGCATTTTGCGGTACATGGACCTGTCGTCGCCCATGACGCCGCCGGCATAAATCTTAAAGCCTATTTCGCCGTTGCTTTTTTCCACAACCTCATCGGTAAAGTCACGGAACCTTTTAGCCCAGACACTTCCTTCCGGAGCCAGTGAGGCAACCTTGAAAATATACCTGGGGCTGCCCGCATATGCGTTTTCAACAGCTGTGACAAGAAAAAATGCAACAAGGCCGAACCAGAGAAATCTATTAAGAGTTTTCATCGTATTGATATTTAGAAGAATTCATCGACCTGGTCGATGAGTTTTTCAGCCATGACCTTGGCCAACTTATTGCTTGAAGCCATATCGGAATCCTTAAGAGGCTCCTCAATCACCTCTGTCAACAGTTTGAGGTAGAGCTCCCGGTCAAACATCATGCGGGCGTAGGTTTGGGCATAGGCAACCTGCGTGAGCAGAAATTGTCTTTGATTGATTTCAAGTGCCCGTTCAAAGTGTTTGCGGCTGATTTCAGGTTTGCCGCCATAAATCCGGGGGCGGCCGCCATAGTACGAGCCAAGGAAAATGTGGGCCCCGCCAAAGTAATAGGAGTCGTCCAGCTCCACGACCCTGAGCATGATAAGTTCCACGATGGGCAGGTCAGCCATGGCGGCTGCAGCACCCTCCTGGTGTTGTATCCATGTGGCCCAGCCATAAGCTCCCCAGAAAAGATAGCCGACCTGGTCCGGCGGAATTTTCGCAAGAGCCTTTTCTATTTCACCGAGTGTCTGGCCATTGATATTTTTGAGGCCGTGCAGCTGGTTGATAAGGCTGATACCGTAATTTCTGGCCTTTACGCTCATATTTGCTGCCCGCTCGGTTTTGCCATCTTCATAAAGGATCGTGGCATAAGCACCATATGCCTTGGTGGCAGTCATCAGTAGACGCACATTGTCCGGGTCGCCGGCAATAAGTCCGTCAAGCAGCAGCAGCAGGGAAGGGGAGCCCTCCTCCAGCAGTTCAAGATCCGTTTGTTTTTGCAGGGAGAGCGCTAAAGGGTCCAGGAGAGGATTAACAATCAGGGAGGTGCAGCCAGTGCTGAAAAGTAATGCGAGAGCAGCAAGTAAAACATTGCCAAGGATGGATGTCGTTGCTTTTCGCATCATAATCAGGTTTGATTACAGGTTGTATTAAGGCAGGTAAATGTTTTTTATTTTACTGTTACAATAAGTATTTGTGCTAAATTCACAAGTCTAGTGAAATATCATGTGCTGTGTCAAGAATGAAAGGAAGTTGCAATACATTATTTATAACAGACAAAGAGATGGATATGACAAAAAATATCATCGGTGTTTTCGGTCCCGGTAATGTGTCTGATGCAGACGAGGAATGGCAGGCTGCTTTCAGTGTTGGTCAACAGCTTGCCGAGAGGGGTTATGTGGTTTTGACGGGCGGACTTGGAGGCATCATGACTGCTGCCAGCAAAGGAGCCAGGGAGGCAGAAGGTATAACTGTCGGCATATTGCCTGGTACCCGGAAGTCAGGCCCTGCGAATGAGTATGTTGATATTCATATCTATACCGGCATGGGTGAGGCGCGGAACGCCGTTAATGTCAAGAGTTGCGGGGCGGCAATAGCTATTGGCGGAGGATATGGAACCCTTTCAGAAATAGCACTGGCTCTGAAATGTGGCTGCCCCATAATTTTACTCAAATCATGGTCAATTACACCGCACGGCGCTATGGAACCACCTGGATTACTTATTGCGCAAACACCTGAAGAGGCGGTTGGCATGGCTGTGCTGGCAGCTGAAAAAGGAGGGTTCTGATCAGTTCCGCGGTGTCAAAAATTTAGAGGAAGTGCATTTAAAGTGCCAGGAGAACGGGGCTGACACCAAGGCGTTAACAGGCAATAAAAAAGCAATGGAATTTGCGTGCCTGACTAATTATCGCACTTGACAAGTTAAACAAAATAAGTATACTTGTCCGCTTGCAGTATGAGCCAGAGGGCGGGCGTAGCTCAGTTGGTAGAGTACAAGCTTCCCAAGCTTGGGGTCGCGGGTTCGAACCCCGTTGCCCGCTCCACCGAAAGCTCTGCGTTCGGCTGTTTGAAGGTTTGCGAAGTGCCCCGCTCTTCTCTGAAGCAGCCGGGATGAAGCGAAAAGCTCCATCAGGCCGTAAAAGAATTGGCAACAGTACTGCGGTCTGATTTTCGCGTTATAAAGCTCAGGCTTTTTTTCGTCGGGGCTGATGTTGAAAGTGGGCTTCATTTGCCCGCTTTTTTTATTTTTTTGGCCAATGTCTTTCCGGAAACCTTTTGGCTTCCGGACGGTTACATTACGTTATTTTCAATCCGGAAACTGGCTAAAGGCCGCATATGGCGGATACGGTAGACAAAAGAGTAGAGGCAGTTGCCCTCCCGGTGCTTGAGGAAATGGGGCTGGAATTGGTGGAGGTGCAGTACCGGCGTGAACAGCACGGCTGGGTGTTGCGGCTGATTATTGACAAGCAGGACGGTGTCAGCCTGGATGATTGTGCTACTGTCAGCCGGGAAATCAGCCAGCTCCTGGACATCGAGGATTTTGTCGACCAGGCATATAACCTGGAGGTGTCTTCACCCGGTCTTAACCGGCCCTTGAAAAGCATGACAGATTTTCAACGCTTTACAGGACGCAAAGCCAAAATAAAAACTATTGAACCTATTGCCGGTGAGCATGTTTTTATCGGCAGGATAAAAAAAACTGAGGGAGAAACGATTATTCTGGAGGTTGGCCGCAGGGAAGTGGCTATGCCCTTTTCACAGGTAGCCAGGGCCAGACTGGAAATCGAACTTTAAAAAATCTTTACTAGGCGGGCAAATCACGGCATCAACACCTTGATGCAGTTTATGCAGATGCCGGTTTGCCATGGAGTACTAATTATGTTGTCGGATTTGAAGAGAATAATTGAACAGATCAGTAGAGACAAGGGAATAGAGAAACACCTGCTTGTCGAGACTATTGAAGAGGCCGTTCGTTCCGCAGCCCGGAAGAAATTCGGGAGTCGAAGGGATATGGAGGTTCAGTACAATGGAGAACTCGGCGAGATTGAGATTTTCCAGTTCCGCACAGTGGTGGAAAAAGTTGAGGACGAACAGACCGAAATATCCATGGAGCAGGCAAGTGCCCTGGATCCTGGTGTAAAGCTGCATGATGAAATCGGGACCAAGATGGAAAATATTGCTGAACTGGGCAGGATAGCAGCCCAGTCAGCCAAGCAGGTGATCATCCAGAAGATGAAAGATGCCGAGCTTGATGTCATCTACGATATGTACAAGGGCCGCAAAGGCGAGATCGTCAATGGTATCGTGCAGAGATTTGAGCGGGGCAACATGATTATCAACCTGGGCCGTACCGATGCCGTTCTGCCCCATGCTGAACAGATCCCCAAGAGGTCTTTCCGGCAAGGTGACAGGATCAGGGCCCTGCTGCTTGATGTGCGGCAGAGCGCCAGGGAACAGCAGCTTGTTCTAAGCCGGACCAATAATGATTTTCTCTCAAAACTTTTTGAGATGGAAGTGCCTGAAATTGCAGAAGATATTGTTAAAATAATGGGTGTCAGCCGGGAGCCTGGCTTTAGGGCAAAGATTGCGGTTTCCTCCAGTGAGACTGATGTGGATCCTGTAGGAGCCTGTGTCGGCATGAAGGGATCCCGGGTGCAGAATGTTGTCCAGGAACTACAGGGTGAAAGGATTGATATTGTACCCTGGAGTCCGGACCCGGCAAAATTTGTATCCAATGCCATGGCGCCTGCAGAAGTATCCATGGTTTTGGTTGATGAGGATAAAAAATCACTCATGGTTGTTGTGCCGGATGACCAGTTATCTCTTGCTATTGGGCGCCAGGGGCAGAACGTACGTTTGGCTTCAAAACTGTTGGGCTGGAATATTGATGTGAAGAGTGAATCCAGGTATGCAAAACTGGAAGAGGAGGGCTACAGGTCGTTCCTTAATATTGAGGGTGTTGATGAAGGTATGGCTGATATTTTTTATGACAGCGGCTTCAGGGCAGCCAGCGATTTGAAAGACATAACTGTTAATGAACTGGAAGGTTTGAAGGGCATGAAGCCGGAACGGGCTGCAAAACTTGCCGAAGCAATTGAGGGCTACATGCAATCTGCAGCAGCAGCGCCACCAATAACTGAAGAGAGCGAAGCATCAGAAGCACCAGAGACTGAAAGTGGGCCGGAGTCTTCGGATACAGATAAGGTCCGGGTATATGATCTGGCCAAAGAGGCTGGCATGAAAAGCACGGAGTTGGCAGATAAACTGATTGAACTTGGCTATGATATAAAAGGATATAGCTCAACAGTAGATGGAGAAACAGCTGATAAAATCCGGAATGAGGTTTTAAACCAGTAAGTACATAATAAAAATTGCGGATGAAATGACCGCAAGAGTTAAGCAGGAAAGCGTCAGGAGATGAAAGCGCAACCAATAAGGACTTGCCTGGGATGCGGTAAGCGGTTTCCCAAAAATCAGCTCATGAAATTTGTTTTAAATAATGGAATTGTAAGGCATGAGAGCAAAGGGTCTGGACAAGGTCGTTCAGTCTATTCTTGTAATAATAAAAAGTGTTTAGGTGTTTTTTTAAAACAAAAAAAGAAATTGTCCAGGGCCTTTCGGGTTCAGGACGGTCAAATAAGTTTTGAGTTGAAGGACTGGGAGTAAAGAATGAGCAAAATCAGGGTATATGATTTAGCCAAAGAAGCCGGCATGGCAAGTAAAGAATTGGCGGATAAGCTAATCGATCTTGGCTATACTATTAAAAGCCACAGTTCAACAGTCGATGCTGAAGTGGCTGACGAGATCCGCAGAAATGTACTCGGCACTGTTGAGACCGAAGTAGTTGAAAAGAGGATCAGCACAAAAGGGCGTGCGACAATTATACGGAGACGCGCGCAGACCGTACGCCGTGAACCGGAGACTCCCCCTCCCGCAGAAGAAGAGGTTGAACCTGAAGTCGAAGCTAAAGAAGTAACGAAAAAGAAAGCGGCAAAGCCGGCCAGAAAGAAAGTTTCAAAGGTAAAAAAAGAAGATGTCGCCGCTGAAGCTGCTGCTGCAGAGGAAGCCATAGAACAGGCTCCCTCTTTAACCGCGGCTGAAGAACCGGAAGCTGCCCATGAGCCTGAAGCTGAGAAGTCGGCTGCAGAAGTTGAATTGCAAGAGAAAGCCGAGGAACAAGCGGTTGTTGAGGCAGAAAAGAAAGAAGAAGAGAAAACGAAGCTTAAGGAGGTAAAACGTATCGTGCCTCCCCGCAAGGGCTTGGCCAAGGTTATCAAGAAGGCCGCGATACAAATCCCGGAAGAAAAGCCAAAAGTGGCAGCAAGACCGGCAAAAGGAAAAGCACGAGTTACACCGGCGCAAAAAGCCTTGGATGTAAAGGGTGCTGAAGCCAAACCGGTTGAGGAAACCCGCGCTGGTAAAGGCAAGAAAAAGGGTAAAAGGCTTGTCCAGTTCCGTTCCGAGGTTGAGGAACGCGGAGAACGCCTGAAAAAAGGCTTCCGTGGAAAACGTAAGGACCGCAGAGGATTCGGCGCCAATGGGGAATATGAGTATGGCCCGAGGGGGCTGCGGGGGCCAAAGGGCAAAAAGAAAAAAGCCGAACAACCCCCCCCGGCTGCAGAGACCAAGGCCATCAAGAAACGTATCAAGATTTTTGAAACCATCAGCGTCGGTGACCTGTCCCACAAGATGTCTGTAAAAGTGAATCAGGTCATTGCCAAGCTTATGGGTCTTGGCGTCATGGCTACGGTTAACCAGATTCTCGATATTGATACTGCTACCCTGGTGGCTGCTGATTTCGGTTATGAGGTTGAACAGGGCCTTACAGATGAGATAAACGTAATGCAAATGGAGGAGCAGGAACAGGAAGTCGGTGGCCAAACATTGCCCAGGCCTCCGGTTGTAACTGTCATGGGGCATGTTGACCATGGAAAGACCTCCATCCTGGATTCAATCCGCAAAACCGATGTTGCTCTGGGAGAAGCAGGCGGTATTACACAGCATATAGGCGCCTATTATGTCCGCTCCAGTGCAGGGGATGTTGTCTTTCTCGATACTCCGGGACATGCTGCCTTTACCGAAATGCGATCCCGTGGCGCCAAGGTAACCGATGTTGTTGTTCTGGTTGTTGCTGCAGATGACGGGGTTAAGGACCAGACCAAGGAGGCAATCAACCATGCCCAGGCTGCCCAGGTGCCGATTGTGGTGGCGATCAATAAGATCGACAAGGCTGATGCCGATCCCGAGCGGGTGAAAAGAGAGCTTGCTGAGTTGGGCCTGGTGCCGGAAGAATGGGGCGGAGATGTAATCTACTGCGAAACTTCAGCGAAAAAGGGCGTTGGTATTGAAGACCTGTTAAATAATATTTTACTGCAGGCAGAGGTCCTGGAAATAAGTGCAAACCCGGAACGCAAGGCACGCGGTAGGGTCATTGAAGCCCAGCTTCATAAGGGAAGGGGCCCCGTTGCTACTGTACTGGTGCAGGAAGGCACCCTCCATCTTGGCGAACCAATAGTAATCGGCCAGCACTCAGGCAAAGTCCGAACCCTTATCAATGACAAGGGCGAACAGGTAGAGGAAGCAGGCCCGGCAACACCCGTCGAAATCCAGGGACTTTCAGGCGTTCCCCAGGCCGGCGATGAATTCACGGTGGTGCGGGATGATAAAATGGCCAAAAACGTCAGTGCCTCGAGACAGCTAAAGGCCAGGGAGCTGGAACTTGCTTCCACGTCCAAAATTTCACTGGACAAGCTGTTTGAACAGGTGAGACTGGGGGATGTCAAGGAACTGCGCATAGTTTTACGTTCAGATGTTCAGGGTACGCTTGAGGCCTTCAGAAAGGCTATGGAAGAACTCAGCACCGATGAGATCAAGGTACGGATACTGCATGAGGGAACAGGTACCATTACTGAGTCTGATGTTCTGCTGGCATCCGCCTCGGAAGCCATTATCATAGGGTTTAATGTCAGACCGCCGGTAAAGGTAAAAGATCTGGCGGGCAAAGAGCATGTTGATATCAGGTTCTATGATGTCATTTACCATGCCCTTGACGATATAAAGAAAGCCATGGTCGGCCTGCTGGAGCCCGAATTTGAAGAAGCGGTCATCGGCAGTGCAGAGGTGCGGGAAACCTTCCAGGTGCCAAAGATCGGTACCATCGCCGGCTGTTATGTCCTAGACGGCAAGGTGGCGCGTAATGCCAAGGTTAGAGTGCTGCGCGACGGTGTGGTCATTTATACCGGACAGATGGGCTCATTAAAACGGTTCAAGGATGATGCCAGGGAAGTGGCAAGCGGATACGAATGTGGTATAGGCATCGACAACTTCAATGACATTAAAGTCGGAGACGTTATCGAAGCCTTTATAATGGAAGAGGTCGAGGCCAGCCTGTAAGAAATATTGTTGTGTGGGCTCGCAAAAGGCAGAGGAATCATGATTGCACATCCTAAGAATAGTTTATACCCGTTTGGCAGGGAAGCTGCAGGCAATAAGAGGCCGAAGCGGGTTGCAGATATGATAAAGAATGAGATCGCTCTCCTTCTGCTCCGCAAGGTCAAAGATCCCAGGTTGACCAATGTCAGTATAGTCACAGCAGAAGTGACCAAAGATTTACGCAGGGCGGTTGTTTACTATAGTGTTTTGGGAGATGACAAACAGGTCAAAAAAGCAGCTGAGGGACTGGAGCGAGCCAAAGGGTTCATCCGCAGTCATCTTGCCCGGGAACTTGGCATGCGGGCTACCCCGGATCTTGTTTTTAAGCATGATCTTTCCATGGCCCGCCAAGAGGAAATGGAAAGACTGCTGAAGGAGATACACGTTGATGTTGAGCCCGGCGAAACAGGCTCCTAGTCAGATCACCGAAGCATTACACAAGGCAGACAACTTACTCATTGCCAGCCATGTATTTCCGGATGGCGATGCGCTGGGTTCGCAACTTGCACTTGGGGAAATTCTGGAGTCTTTGGGCAAGAAGGTATATTATTATTGTGAAGAATTTGTTTCAACAATGTATGAGTTTATGCCCGGCTCTGAAAAGCTCAAGAATGATCTTCCTGACATAAATTTATTTGATGCAGCTGTTGCGGTTGATTGCGGAGACCGTTTCCGGCTTGGCCATGAAATGGATACCCTCTTGCAGATACATCCTTTTATCGTCATTGATCATCATGCCGGTCACAGGGATTTCGGAGAGATAAGCTGGGTTGAAGCAGACCGATCCTCGACCGCGGAAATGATCTTTGACCTGGCCCTGGCCCTTAATGCTGATATTTCCTATAACGCAGCCTATTGCCTCTATACTGCAATTGTTTCGGACAGCGGTTCTTTTAAATATGAATCGACTTCAGCCTATACCTTCCATGTCGCCAGCCATTTGTTAAACCATGGAGTGGTGCCGTCTGAAGTTGCCGGAAAACTGTTTGATAACTATTCGGTGAACCGCCTGCGCCTGCTGGAAAAGGTCCTCGGTTCCCTGAAGCTTTATACTCAGGGACAAATAGCTGTCATTTCTGCTACAAATGAAATGTTTGAGGAAAGTGGGGCCAAACCGGAGGATACGGAAGAATTTATCAACTTGCCCCGGGCGCTTCGTTCGGTTAAAGTTGCCGTTTTTTTTAAGGAAACACCTGACGGCTATATCAAGGTCAGTCTCAGGGCCAAGGGAGAATGCGACGTTTCCCAGGTGGCTTCGAAGTATGGCGGCGGCGGCCATAGAAATGCGGCAGGCTATAGGGTAAAAGACAGAACAATGGCTGAAGCACGGGATGAACTCCTGCAGGAGCTCAAGCGTCGATTGAAGTTAAGGTGGTCTGCAGAATAGGAATCCGCCAGATTGTTATGACAAGATTTGCAACTGACAATACACAGGAACTGCCGCTGAAGAAGAACAGCCATACCCTATCCGGTACGAATGCAGCATCTTCGGCTCCAGGGGTTTTCCCGGTGTGCAAACCGGAAGGTGTCTCATCCTTTCGTATGGTGCAGTTGGTGCGGCGTATTCTGGGCATAAAAAAGGTGGGACATACCGGCACCCTTGATCCGTTTGCCTCGGGTGTGCTCGTTCTTTGTGCCGGAAGACCTGCGACCAGGCTCATCCCGCAGTTGATGGCGGGAGATAAGGAGTATGTGGCCACCCTGCAATTAGGTGTCATCACAGATACCCAGGATCCTGAAGGAAGAGTTGTTGAGAAGAGGCCTGTGGGAGACATATCCCAAAGGGATATTGCAGAGTGCCTGGCGCGATTTGCTGGGGAGCAGATGCAGACGCCGCCCGCCTACTCTGCTTTAAAGCACAAGGGGAAACCTTTGTATCATTATGCCCGCATGGGTATAATGGTGGTAAAGGAGCCCCGTTTAATAATAATTAAGGAGCTGCATTGTCTTGGACTGGACAGGGAAACTGTAACCCTGAAGGTTGTCTGCTCCAAGGGCACTTATATCAGGACTCTTGCTGCAGACATGGGAGAATTCTTAGGGTGTGGTGCGCATCTGAGTAAACTGCAGAGAACCCGGAACGGATTTTTCTCCCTTGATGAAACCCTGCCGGGGGAGAAATTGTTTACAGTGGAAACAGGCGGACCTTTGCTGGATTCACATCGAATTACGGTGGACAAAGTAAAGGAATTATTTGTCGGCAACGGAGAAAATAATTAATGAGGATAACAAGGCTGGCTGGACACTATTTCAGGCATGCCACTTTGATTTTCACCAGAGATGATGAAGCCTGGCATAACCAGCAATTAATGAAACACATGATAGGAGGATAGTTGTGGCACAGCAAGCTGAAAAGAAACACGAAATCATCGAAAAATTTAAAACGCACGATACCGATACCGGTTCATCCGAAGTGCAGATCGCACTGCTGAGTGACCGGATCACCTACCTGACCGAGCATTTCAAGGTACACAAGAAGGACCATCATTCCCGCCGCGGCTTGTTGAAGCTTGTCGGCCAGAGGAGAAGGCTTCTGCAATATTTGAAGCAGAAGGACATTTCCAAGTATCGCACCATAATTCAGGAACTTGGAATCCGCAAATAGGCGGCAGGAAAGGTTCAGCTGCCGCGCTACACCTTTGGGGCTGCAGAAATCCCCTGTTTCTTCCCGGGGTTGTCCGGGTAGTTAGGGGGATTCTGGCTTGCTGGGATGCTCGCAGTAAAACATATCAGGTTGAAGCGAGTATGATCCTTGCCAGGGGCAAGGGATTGCAGCGCTTGCAGCTGAAAAAAACCAGAAGGAGAATACATGTATAAAAAAATTGAGGCCGAAATCGGCGGCAGAACATTGTCGATCGAAAGCGGCAAAATGGCCAGACAGGCAAATGGCTCAGTTTTGGTCACATATGATGAAACCGTGGTGCTGGTAACGGCAACCGCTGCAAAGGAAAACAAACCGGATATGGGGTTTTTGCCCTTGACCATCGAATACCAGGAGCGTTTCTATTCGGTGGGTCGGATTCCGGGAAGTTTTTTCCGGCGGGAAATAGGCAGGCCGACTGAAAAAGAAACCCTGACCTGCAGAATTATCGACCGGCCGCTGCGTCCCTTATTTGCAGAAGGCTGGATGACCGAAACACAGGTGATTACCACAGTGCTTTCCGCTGATCAGAGAAACGACCCGGATATACTGGCCATGGTTGGTGCCTCCGCTGCCCTGACAGTTTCTGATATCCCTTTCTTGGGCCCCATTGCCGGGGTGAGGGTCGGATATATTGATGGACAATATGTGGTAAACCCAACCAAGGATCAACTGCAAGTATCGGGCATGGAGATTGTGGTTGCCGGCACCCGTGATGCAGTGGTCATGGTTGAGGGCGGAGCTGACAACCTATCCGAAGAAGTGGTCATGGAAGGAATTTTTTATGGGCACCAGCAACTGCAGGTACTCCTCGATATGCAGGAGGAACTGCGGGCTGCTCTTGGAAAAACAAAACGCCAGGTTGAAAAGCCTGAAATCGATGAAGCTTTGGCCAATAAGGTTAAAGAAGTGGCCGCTACCGGGATGGCCGAGGTAATCACCACTGTCGATAAGATGGAACGTGGACGGGTTTATGATGAGTTGAAGGCACGGGTTGTTGCCGAATTGGAAAATGAGAAGGAAGATCGTGCCCGAGAAGTCAAAGACCTATTGGGTGATCTTAAGAAAAAGATGATGCGGGATAAAATTGTTTTTGAGAAGTCCCGTATTGACGGCCGGGCCTTTAACGAGGTGCGGCCCATTACCTGCGAGGTAGGCTGCCTGCCCCGTACCCATGGGTCGGCACTGTTTACAAGAGGTGAGACCCAGGCCATAGTGACAGCCACTCTTGGCAGCGAAGGTGATGAACAGAGAGTTGAAACCCTGGAGGGCATGTCATTCAAACAATTTATGCTGCATTATAACTTCCCGCCCTTCTGCGTTGGCGAAGTGCGTTTCTTGCGTGGTCCGAGCCGGCGGGACATAGGCCATGGTTCACTGGCGGAACGCGGGATCAGTGCTGTCCTGCCCCCGGCAGAGAAGTTTCCATACACCATGCGTGTTGTTTCAGACGTACTTGAATCAAACGGTTCTTCATCCATGGCAACCGTATGCGGTGCCAGTCTGGCACTCATGGACGGAGGCGTACCGATCAAAAAGCCGGTTTCAGGTATTGCCATGGGATTGATTCAGGAGGGTAGTGAGGTCGTAATTCTTTCTGATATTCTCGGAGACGAAGACCATCTGGGTGACATGGATTTCAAGGTGGTCGGCACCTCTGAAGGGATCACATCTCTACAAATGGATATCAAGATAAGCGGGGTGACCCGGGAGATAATGAGCATGGCTCTTGAACAGGCGAAGGAGGGCCGGTTGCATATTCTTGACAAGATGCAGGAAGCAATTTCAGAACCCCGTGCAGACATCGCCTCCCATGCACCGAAGTTTTTCACAGTCAAAATAAACCCGGATAAGATCCGTGACATCATCGGCCCTGGCGGAAAAATTATCAAAGGGCTCAGCACCGAGTTCGATGCAAAAATTGAAGTGGACGATGATGGGAATGTAAAAGTGTTTACCCCCAGTGGTGATACTGCTGCAAAGCTGCTTGCCCGCATCGAGGATATTACACAGGAGGCCCAGGTTGGCAAAATCTACAAGGGGATTGTCAAAACCATTAAGGATTTCGGGGCATTTGTAGAGATCCTGCCCGGCACCGATGGTTTGGTGCATATTTCCGAGCTGGACGAAAAACGGGTCAGCAAGGTGACGGATATCCTGAAAGAGGGTGACGAAGTCACGGTGAAAGTCCTTGAGATTGACAGCCGTGGCAAGATCAGGTTGAGCCGTAAAGCGGTACTTGCTGAAGAAAACAAATGATCTAATTACGGCAGGGGGCTTTAATGAAGCCGGCTATAGGCCCCTTGCCTTTTTATGAGACATCCGTCTCTACCCGGTTTCTTATTCCATGTTTAACAAAACAGTCCTCCCCAATGGCATCAGGATAATTACTGAAGCCCTCCCGCATTCAAAGGTAGTTTCCGTAGGGGTCTGGATAGATGTAGGCTCCAGGGATGAACATGATCTGAACAGTGGTTCGGCTCATTTTGTCGAGCATATGCTCTTCAAGGGTACAGGCAAGCGTTCGGCCCAGGAAATTGCCAGGGAATTTGATGTTCTGGGAGGATCAGCCAATGCATTTACCAGCAGGGAAAATACCTGCCTGCATGCCACAGTCATGGACAGCAATCTTCCCATACTGGTGGAATTATTTACGGATCTGCTCGCCAATTCTCTTTTTGCTGACGAGGAAATAGAGAGGGAGCGCCAGGTCATCCTGCAGGAGATACATATGGTCGAGGATATGCCTGACGACCATATACATGATCTTTTTGCCGCATTGCTCTGGGGTATGCATCCCCTTGGTAAAACCATTCTCGGCAGCCATGAAATTGTGGCGGCCATGGATTCCAGGAAACTCAGGGAATATGTGCAGAAATACTACACAACAGACAATATAGTCGTGGCGGCGGCCGGCAATGTTGAGCATGATGCTTTTGTCTCCCTGTGGCAAAAGGCTTTTGACAAATTCGGACAAACAGCTGATCCGGCCCTGGCCCGCTGTGAGCCGTTGCTGCTGCCCTCAAGCCGCAAGATATACTCTAAGCCGTTGGAGCAGGTGCATCTACTTCTGGGAGCTTACGGGTTATCCATAATTGATGCGGATCGCTTTGCTTATCTGTTGCTCAATGTTCTGCTCGGCGGGAATATGAGTTCGCGGCTTTTCCAGGAGATCAGGGAAAAAAGGGGGCTGGCCTATTCCATTTATTCCTATATCGCCTCGTATTCCGATTCCGGTTACCTTTCCATCTATCTGGGAGTTGACAGAGAGTCTGTCAGTGAATCGTTGGCACTGATAGCCCAGGAAATGAGCATTTTTCAGAATACTTCTGTATCCGAAAAGGAACTGGCAAATGCCAAGGATTTTGTCAAAAGCGGCCTGTTCCTGTCCATGGAGAACATGGAAGCAATTATGACCCGCATTGCCAGGAATGAAATGTATTTTGGCAAATATATTCCGCTTGCAGAGGTGGTTGATTCAATTGACCGGGTTACAGGTGAAGATATACTGAGGCTTGGCAGTAAGGTCTTTGGCAGGCAGGAATTAACCATTACCGGCCTCGGCCCTTTAGAAAAAACCGGGGTTGGCTGGAAGTCATAATGTGCCAGACTCCCCCAAAAAAAGACTGTCAACTGATACTGAAATGAAACCTGTTGTTATCAAATTCAGCTGGCTTGATCCTGAAAATTCAGCTGATATGAACCTGCCGGTCTATCATTCAGCTGAGGCATCCGGCATGGATGTGGCGGCCGCGGTTGCAGGGCCGGTTGCATTGGCTCCAGGCGAAATTGCAATGATACCCACCAACTTTGCTGTCGCCATCCCGTCGGGGTATGAGATCCAGGTGCGGCCCCGCAGCGGCCTGGCTATAAAACATGGAGTGACAATAATAAACAGTCCGGGGACCATTGATGCTGACTACCGCGGTGAGGTAAAAATCGGCTTGATCAATCTGGGCCCCAAACCATATACCATTCATCGCGGTGACAGGGTGGCCCAGCTCGTGGTTGCTACGGTGCAAAGGGCTGACCTGCAGGTGGTTGCTGAACTGGATAAAACTGTCCGCCAGACCGGTGGTTTCGGGCATACGGGTAAGTAATTTTTCTTCTTAATTACTGTGAGTTTCACAGTGAGATAAGAAATCAGGAAGTAAATATTTATCCCGCAAATAATGCATCTTTAAATTTTTTTTGCGGTAATATTCAATTGTTTTCAGGTCAGAAGGCAATTTCCGGCGCTGAGTGAACAATTTATTCAACTCCACAGGTCGCTCCGCTAAATTACAAAACTCACCGCCTGCGGCGGCTCAAGCAGATTGTAATTTTAGGCTCCACGACTCTTTGAGTTGTACATAAATTGTTCAAAGGCTTGTCAATTCCCTTCTAACCTGAGAATTCTTACTAGCCATGTCACACACCGGTAAGTCATTTATATTCTTGATTCCTGTAAGTTTCGCAGTTAGTGAAAATGCACGGAAGAAGGCATTTGGCTATAGTAAACTATGCCGAATGTCTGATGACAAAGCAGTTTCGATGGATGCGAAACTCCCGAAGGGTAATTGATTTTGAGAAAATCTTATCATCAAATTAATTCGAGGTTTTATAGAAAGGTTACAGTATAAACTAGCTGGCATGTATTGTTTATTTTTTAAAAAAATATTCTCAAAATCAAATATACGGGATTAAGAATGAAGTTTTGTGTTCTGGGCAGCGGCAGCAAGGGAAATGCCACCTATCTTGAGTCCGGGGAGACCAGTATCCTCATAGATGCAGGCATGTCCGGCGTAGAGCTGGAGAAAAGGCTCTCAGCCATAGGTGTTGAGCTGTCAGCAATTGATGCCATCCTGGTAACCCATGAACATAATGATCACGTCCAGGGTGTTGGGGTTCTTTCCCGGCGGGCAAAGATCCCGGTATACGCCAATCCGGCAACATTTTCCGCAGCTTCGAAAACTGTTAACAAACTTTTTTCCTATAACGAATTTGAAACTGGAACCCCTTTTTATTGTCGCGATTTAGAGATTCATCCCTTCTCCATATCACATGATACAGAAGATCCCGTAGGTTACCGCATTTCAGACGGAAGCGTTTCCCTGGGATACTGCACGGACACTGGAAAGGTGTCGAAACTCATGCTGCATCGGTTGGCATCCTGCCAGGCGCTCGTTCTTGAAAGCAACCACGACATAGAAATGCTGCTAAATGGGGCATATCCTCCGTATCTGAAGCAGAGAATCCGCTCCAGCCAGGGACATCTTGATAATGTAGAAGCAGCAACTTTTCTCCAGGATCTGGCACATGAAAAACTACAGCATGTGGTTCTTGCCCACCTGAGCGAGGAAAATAATCATCCAGAAATTGCCTTGCATGGAGCTGTGGAAGCCTTGCATAACAATCCTCATTGCAAGGACACTACGGTTCGGGTTTCAGTTGCAAGCCAGGTGTGTGTTGGGGAGTTGGTCAGTTTATCCAGGAGGTAACCGGTCACGCTCTCTTGAAACAGCGGTCACTCCAATCCCCCTTGCCTGATAGTTTTAAAGAACCACGTTCTAGAATACTTCTCACTCAGTTAGAGCGCACCACACATGATTTCAAAATTTTCGCATTCCTTCAGGTTCAGGAAAGGACAGGGCTCACATTGGAACCACTGCAGCTTGGGACACCAGTATCGGTCTCTGTAAGGCTCATTGCAGCCATCTGCAGTTATTTTTTTTCGTTTTTTATTGCCGAGTACTACTTCGTTTCCCTGTATTGAAAATCTCCAGACACCCATAAGTTACCTCCTTCTGCTTTGACCCATCCCGGATAATTCACGGGTGCTCCCTCCTCAGAGCAAGACCCCAGGTATGTATTGCGATCTGTCCTCCAAATGAATAAGGGGCTTACCCCTTGTATTCATTGGACTTTTGTCATTAATTAGCAAAGCAAGAAATATGCCAGCAGTAGAAAAAGTGGAAGTATGCCCCGGGACTTTTTAAAATTTCCTTTTATTTCAAATAATTACATGTGCAATAATTTGGGATCTGGGTATGGAAATGGTAGGGATTAATTGCAGAAAATTTTTGAATGGCACAGGAAAACGACAAAAATTGTCAGGCCAACTGCATGACTGTATTCTTCAAACTACGTGTGGGATTGAAGGCCAACCCCGGAGAAATCCCGAGCTAGGAGTCCAGCAGATAATCCCGGCGTATATTTGAAAGTGCTGCAAAAATGTTGGATTTGACCTTGGGGTCCAGTTTGCTGAGTGCAGCAACCACTTTTCGTGCTTCTTGTCTCTTCGAGTCGTTGTCCTGGGGGCAGGGATTTTTTACCGGCACGATTGAGGCGGCAGCAGCTATTTCCATGATATCTTCTTTCTTAAGATAGGCCATTGGCCTTATAATATGTATGCGGCCATCAAAAAGTTTTTGTTTGGGGACCATGGTGCTGATATTGCCGGCATAAAGCAGGTTGATGAAAAAGGTTTCCAGGATATCGTCCTTATGGTGCCCGAAGCCTATTTTGTTGAAGCTCTGCTCTTGGGCTATGGCAAAAAGGCGATTTCTGCGTAAGCGTGCGCAGTGAAAGCAGATGCTTTTGCCTTCTTCTGCAGAGGCCGCCCTGCGCCAATAATCTGTTTTTTCAATCAGGAAAGGGACTCCGATGTTCTGCAGCTGTTCGGCAACCTTATCACTTGTTGAACTGTCAAAACCGTTGTCAATGTAAGCAGCTAATATTTCGTAACGGATCGGGGCCTTGTGCAGCCAATGTTTAAGAATCCAGGAAAGCACAAGGCTGTCGACGCCCCCCGAAACAGCAATGAGCACCCGGTCCGAATCAGCCAGCATTGTATAGCTGTGCATGGCCTGGCCGATCTTCCTGTTTGCAGCCTTGCTCAATATACTCATGAACACTATCCGTGAGGCCATTCCTCGCGGGTTATGCTGCTCATGTGCAAGCGGCTGCGGGGAGTTGCAAACCTTTGCATTAATCCTTGATGAGGTAAGGGCAGCTGTTGAGTTTTTTTGTCAGGCCGGCTTTAGCCAGCTCCGCAGCAGTGAGCCAGCGAAAACCTGAGCCGGTGGAACGTGAGCTTAGGATATTTTCGAAGAACGGTTGCTGGGTTTGGTCAAAATCAGCGCTCCAGACAACCTGACCGCTTGCTATAGCTAAAAGTTTAAGGGAGAAGGCAACCGAGGCCGGGTTGTCAACTGCATATGCCGATCCGGTCCTGGTTTGGTAACGTTCTACTTCTGTGACCAGTACAGCATCGTAATGAAGTTGCTGCCCCGCTTCTCTTGCCAGGTAAAGGGCTTGGCCTGATTTTGCCGGCTGCAGGCCTTCCAACTCGGTTTGTGAAATAAAACGCACATCCTTGTAGTCCCTGAAATAATCACTCAGCAATGAATTGATGATTGTCGATCCAGCTTCACGCTGTTGCCTTGTTTTAGTGTCGGACGGCAGAATGGTAACCCTGGCAGGTTGTGCCGGCAGGATACCTATGGACTTTATGGGAACAAGTTCCTTTACCGCCTCTTCTTGGGGAATATTGGCGCAACCGGCGGAAAAAACAATAAGGAAGATGACGACCCAGCCGATACATATTGTGTAAAAGTTTTTCACAGGGGCACTCCTCATAAAGTACAAGCAACCTTGATACACTTGTAAAAAAGTCTCGCAGTCGGCAACATGGTCAAATAAAATCAATAGGTTACAGACGAGAAGCCAGTCCGGCGAGTGCTTTTTGCGAGATTGACAACCTTTGTTTTTAGTCGGTAATTTTTAATCTTGTAAAATTATTCCCTTATAAAGACCCCTTGGAAGAAAGAGGGCCTTTGCTCCGTGGTTCAGGACTGACCGCCTGGCCAAGGGCACGGCCCAAGGCCTTGAAGACTGCCTCAATGATGTGGTGTGTGTTATCGCCATGCTCAACTGTTACGTGCAGCGTAAGGCCTGCGTGCAAAGCCAGGGCCCTGAGGAATTCTTTGGCAAGGGCGGTATCAAAAGTGCCGACCTTCTGGTCTTTAATAGGAGCATCAAAGTACAGATAGGGCCGATTGGAAATATCAACTGTAACCTGGGCCAGGGCTTCATCCATGGGGATAGCGCTGAAGCCGTAACGGCAGATACTACTCAAGTCTCCCAAGGCAGTCTTGAATGCCTGCCCTAAGCAGATGCCGAGGTCTTCAACGGTGTGATGGTCATCCACCTCTATGTCGCCTCCACCTTCAATATCGAGATCAAAAAAACCGTGCACACCAAAAAGTGTCAGCATATGATCCATGAAGGAAACACCGGTACGTATGGAAGTGGTGCCAAATCCATCAAGTTTGAGACTCAGCCTGATATCTGTTTCTTTGGTCTTGCGATGTATTTTGCCGACTCTGGATGTATTGCTCATAAACGTTGCTCCAGTGTAAAAGTGTGTTTAAACTCTGTATGCAGGAATAAAATCAAGCCAGGTGGCATATTTATCTACTTTTGTCACACCACTTAGAAATAAGCATGATAAATACCTATACAATTTGTATGGTTAGAGGGCAATAGAGATGTGATATTTTTTTAAAAAAATAATGCACCAAACCATTTCAGCCTGCAAATGGTGCTGGGATAAACCATAGTTTTATGTTGACAACAGCCAGGTGACTCGTTATATTCCCTGGCTTTCCAGTTGGTTTGCGCGAGCGGGAATAACTCAGTGGTAGAGTGTAACCTTGCCAAGGTTGAAGTCGCGAGTTCGAATCTCGTTTCCCGCTCCATTTTTTCAAAACTTATTATTTGCTGGAATGGTTCGACTGCTGTCGGGCCTTTTTTTATTGACAGAATAAAGGTTTCGCAATATAAATTAAGAGTTTGTCTGCGAGTTGGGGTTTTGCGCCTTGAAGGGTATATTCTCTTTGAGCGGGGAACTTCTTATAAATTAGTCATAGGTTGACTCTTCGGCCTTTTGAAGGTCCAGATTTGACGTTTGTTGAGGATTGTATCATGAAAACCTATCATACTCCGGTTAAGGAGATTGAAAGGAAGTGGTTTGTAGTCGATGCCGAGGATAAGGTGCTTGGCCGCCTGGCGTCTGAGATTGCATCACGGTTGCGCGGCAAGCATAAACCGAATTTTTCCACCCATATGGATGTAGGTGACTTCATCGTAGTTGTTAATGCTGATAAAGTTAAACTGACAGGAAACAAGCTTGATAATAAAGTTTACTATCGGCACAGCGGTTATATGGGGGGCATTACAGAAATGACTGCCAAGGAAGTACTTGAGAAGAAACCGACAGAGCTTCTCAAGATGGCGGTAAAAGGCATGCTGTCCAAAAACAGCTTGGGCCGCAAACAAC
>JAHEID010000087.1 GCA_024639555.1 Deltaproteobacteria bacterium | reverse complement strand
CCGCTTGATCAGCTGGAGCCCCCCGTCGGTTCCCAGATGGCACTGGCGGATGTCAAGCAGGCTCACCCCCAGCCGTTCTGCCCGCTGCTGATAGGTTTCCAGGTCAATCCTCTGCATGAACTCAGGCTTGAGACACTCAATGACCATCTGCAGATAATGTTCCGCCTGTTTGCCGGTCCAACAGTCTAGCGGGAACCCGACCGGGTAGGTAAAATTCATCTTGCAGTCGTGTCTGAGGCCTCCGGTACAGAGTTTTTCCTTGTCAATTACCAGAATCCGCAGGGCTGGTTTTTGATCGCTCAGACGAAACGCCGCACCCAGTCCGGCAGGACCGGTGCCAACAATTATGCAATCATATGTCTTCATGAGATGGTCCGCGTTGTTGTTTACACTTTTACAGGAAGAATTCGCATACAGTTCAAATAGTTATTATACACCGATCGGCACGAAAAGAGCCTGTTTTTGAAATCCGGGGACATAATTACAATTTAAGAATTTTGAGGACACCGATTCCTTGTTGCAATACCGTTGACATTACCCAGGTGATATCTATAGTATGAACATTATAAAATACATAGAAATATCAAATTATAAAAGGAGATCACATCATGAAAAAGCTTTTCCTGTTTGTTGCCGCTGTCATGCTGCTGACCGGTTTGAGCGGTTGCGGCTATAATACTATTCAGCAGAATGACGAGACGGTAATTGCTGCATGGGGTGATGTTGAGGCCGCCTACCAGAGAAGGGCCGATCTCATTCCTAACCTGGTTGAGGTTGTAAAAGGCTACGCCGCACATGAAAAAGAGACCCTTACCGCGGTTACCGAAGCCCGTGCCAAGGTCGGCAAAGTCCAGATAGGTGCCGATGTTGTTAACAACCCCGAAGCAATGGCGCAGTTCCAGGCGGCCCAGGGCGGCTTGAGCTCGGCGCTGTCCCGACTGATGGTTGTGGTTGAGAGATATCCGGACCTGAAAGCGAACCAGAATTTTCTCGACCTGCAGCACCAGCTTGAAGGAACTGAAAACAGGATTAATGTGGCGCGTGTCCGTTTTAATGATGCCGTCCGTATATTCAATACTTCCATACGGACATTTCCGAACAACCTTACTAATAATTTCATCCTGAAGTTGCCCAGAAAAGAACCTTTCAAGGCGGAAGAGGGCTCGGAAAAAGCGCCTACAGTCAAATTTTAATAAAGGCGGCTTACGGTGGCGCAGATTTCTGTTCATCCGGCGAACCGCAGAATGCGGTTCATAAGCAGGACTTTACTTGCAGCGTTCTGCTTTGCGTATATCACTCTGCTGTTTTTAGGCGCTGCTTCAACTGCTGATGGCAGGGAGGTCCCTGGTTATAAGGGGTATGTAAATGATTATGCATCCATGATGTCCGCCGGAGTCAGAGCAAAGCTTGAAAGCGATCTGCACTCCTTTGACCTATCCGATTCAACACAGATAGCTATCCTTACCATAGATTCACTTGATGGAGATCCACTCGAAGACTTCAGTATCCGAGTTGTGGACCAATGGAAAATCGGTCAGAAAGGCAAGGACAACGGTGTGCTTTTCCTTGCTGTTAAAAATGACCGCAAGATGAGAATAGAGGTGGGCAGAGGATTGGAGCACGTACTGACCGATCTGGCCGCCGGGCGTATAATCGATACTGTCGTAGCACCACGCTTCAAGGCAGGCCGTTTTGATGATGGCTTTGAGGCCGGTGCCCTCGCCATTATCCAGGTCACCAGGGGGGAATATACGCCGGAAGCCGGGAAAAGGCGCAGGCAAAGTGATGGAGAGCCCCCGCTTCTTTTCAAATACCTTTTTTTCGGCGCTTTCGTTATAATCTTTCTGTCCTTTAATTCCAGAAAGCTTGGAGTAGCGGGTGGTGCTGTTCTGCTGCCCCTCATAGTTTTTATGGGATCGCCTGGAGCGGTCAATTGGCCTCTTCTCCTGATGCTGGTACCGCTTGGAGCTTTTGTCGGCCTGTTGTTGTCCTTTCTGATTAATGCAGCGGCGAAGCATAGCAGCGGTGGCAGGGGTGGTGGTTTTTACACCGGTGGTGGAGGTTTTGGCGGCGGTGGTTTCGGAGGTGGAGGCTTTGGTGGCTTCGGCGGCGGTGGTTTTGGCGGCGGCGGTGCCTCTGGAGGTTGGTAATTTATGAAAGCAGAGAATTTTTTTAGCGACAACGAGAAAGCCCAAATTGCTGCGGCTATCAAGGAGGTGGAAAAAAATACCACCGGTGAGATTGCCGTCATGGTGACCGATAAAAGCGACTCCTATCCAGAATCCAATATTCTTGCAGGCCTTATTCTTGGCGTGCTTGTTTCTCTTATCATAACGCAACTGTTCTTTGAAGATTCCCTTACTTATTTTATGATCTTTTTTACAGTATCTTCTCTTTTTATCGGCTGGATGGCAGAGCACCTCCCGGCATTGAAACGTATATTCATATCAAAAAACAGATTGGATGAACTGGTCCGCGAGCAGGCTATTCAGTCATTTTATGAAAAGGGGCTTTATAAAACCCGGGATGCGTCCGCGGTATTCTTCTTTATCTCCTTATTAGAACATAAATTGTGGATACTTGCGGATGAGGGGATCAACAGCAAAATCTCCGACTATGAGCTGCGGGTCTATGCCAGAGATATGGCAGACGGCATAAAACAGGGCCGGGCCGCTGAGGTTTTATGCATGGAAATCGGCAAGTTGGGAGGTTTACTTGCTGAACATTTCCCAGCTAAGCCTGATGATGAAAACGAATTGGGCAACCAGGTTATTGTGGGCTAAGTATAAAGGCGTCCGGTAATCCGGCTGAGTTAATTGCGGGGAGGAGAATACATGCAAAAGAGTAGATTCATTGTGGCTGCAGTGGTTCTCTGTTTCATCTTTGTTTCTGCAGATACTCTTCAGGCAAAACCCGGAAATTCTAATAAGGCAAAGGGAAATAAGCCCCTCATAGGGAATGTTGTTGTGGATTTCAGCAATATGGAGATATTGATTTTCGGACAATATCTGAGAGGTGCTGTTGATCCGGAAATTTCACTTTCCAGTTTACCAATTCCTTTGTCAGTTAATGACACAGGAGCCGTTGATATGGTAATCGCAATTCTTCCAGAATGGTATGAAGATGGTGACCATGTTTTGGTATTAACAACAGAGTCCGGGACTTCATCTTATCATTTAGACATCAGCACACCTAACGTACAATGTAACAATAAGTACCTGAATGTAGCTTTTGTATCCTGGGAGCAGGTCTTGATATAACAGTATTAACGATTCTAATGGATAAAAACCCGGACAGATCTTCTTTTTCAAGTCATTTTAAGGATATATCGCGACCAAGATCATAGCCACTGTAAGTAACTTGATCGAGATTATTACCGCCGTGTAAATCATGGTCGCGTTTCAGGGCAAGGAATTCCTTTGATCCAGGCTCTACCCCTAAACTCTCAGCCAGTATGTCCCAACCTTTGCACTTGTTGCTCCTGTATTTCTGAATGGCCTCTATTCCCTGTTCCTTGGATAATGTCTTGAGCATTCCCTGCATTTCACCAAGCCTCAGCATGATGTAGGCATCTGCTGGGCTGGCAAAAATATTGCGCAAAGCAATGACCTGCATATCGCTAAGATCAAATCGTGCTGCAAGCCTTGCTCTGAATTCCAGCGGGGCAGCTTTAGCCTGGATGTTGAAATTCCTGGTCCAGCCAAAATCACCTGCTGTTGCAACCGATGAAACCACTAAAATCGTCATTGATGTAATGAGTAGAATTTTACATGGTTTCATGGCGTAATCCTTGTGCTTGGTTTTTATACTTATACTGATAATAAGCAAAAAATATGCCTCTTTATAACGGGAGGAGAATAATGGATGAGACCTGCAATAAAACAGGATGTACTTTATGCAGATTAGTGCTTGATAATAAAGGGCAAAATTGGTGTGTGAAAATAGCCCTGCGCCATTTTTGCCGGACAATTTATTTTAAAAAAGCAGTTTCCTTCAAGCCAATAAATCATAGCCTTTGGAAACAATGTTTACACTGCCACTTTTAAGTGGGGTTAAAGTGACAAATCTTAATCCATTGGCAGGCCTGACCCTTGAATTTTCTTAGCTGCAAATAAAAAAGGGAAGGTACCCTGCTGTCGGCACCTTCCCTTCTGATTGTTTTGTGCTGCTAATACTTCAATTGTATTTTACTCGGCGAAATATAGCTGCTTGAATTCCCGGATCACATTGGTCAGCTTAGCGGTGTGAGCAAGGTCCGTGGTTTGCTTGCACTTCATGGCATAGACCAGCATCTGGTGGAGGAGCGCCAACTTTTTGTCATACGCCTTGGTATCGGATTTGATGCGCTGGGTCATGAAGTACTGGGTTACAATCTCCTGCAGCTCGCTGGCGTGCTTTTCCTTGTTCATTACCCAGCGGACCAGCTGGTTGGCGTTGTGATCCTTGTCTTTCCCAATAGTGGTTATCTGGTTCATCGATTTCTCAATTGTCGCAACATGCTCAAGCAGCATACCGATGCGCGCTTCATCATCATATATCCCGCACGGGATCTCGCAGTGGGCCGCAGCACCGGCAGCCAGTAAAAGTGTACAGGATAATACCATTGCCATTTGCAGTAATCGCTTTTTCATCTTTTGCCTCCTTTGAAAAGTTAATTCAGAACAAGCCCCTGGTCTTGCCTCATACGTCATTGACTCCTTAGTTCATACCCGAAGAAATAGCCTGGCCGTCAGGTTATAAAAGAGTATATTTTTTACTTAATAATCGCTGCCTGAAAGTCAAGCAAAAAGATGAAAGGTGTCAAGGGGTCGAGGCTCATGGGAATTTAAATGACACTTGAGGAATGAATAGATTGGCTAAGGGGCCAGATCTGTTTTTAAAAACAGCCAAAATTCATAGTAAAAGCTTGACTTTCTGCGCCAATGTCCTATTTGCCTGGTTCTGGCAAAAAACACAACATTTTGTATTGACAGAATAACAGTACACTGTATATGGTAGTGTGCATTGTTCTGCAACAGCTCCAGCTGTTACAGAACAAAAGAAATCCCGTGCGAGCCCCGGAGCTGTCCCGCAGCGGAAATCAGGAACGACCGCTACCACAAACACCGGTCATTTTTTTGACCGGGAAACTTTGGCCAGTAGGAACCCGACACCTTTTAGCGAGAAGACCTGCCGACCCCAAACCATAATTTTTTAGCCTGCGAGAAAAGGAGAGAGGAATGCCCGAACAAACACCCCAGTCAGCCACTGGACCCGATCAACTTTTTGCCACCATCCGAAAACGCGATCAGCGCCTTGAAGCCTTTAATGCCGCCAAAATTACCAATGCCATTTTAAAAGCCGGGCGGGCGGCGGGTGAATTTGACGATGCCGAGGCCCGCCGCTTGACAATCCGGGTGCTGACCACGGCCCAGGTCATGTTTGACGGACCGCCTGCAGTGGAGGAGCTCCAGGACCTCGTAGAGGAGGTTCTGCTTGCCTCACCGTATAAAAAAACGGCCAAGGCGTATATCCTCTATCGCGATCAGCATGCGCGCATCCGGGAGATGGTTGCCAAGGCCGACCTCGACCTCATTGAAAACTATCTTGAGCGGCTGGACTGGAAGGTTCAGGAAAACTCGAATATGTCCTACTCCCTGCAGGGGCTGAATAACTATATTTCCAGCGAGGTGAGCAAAACCTACTGGCTCAACAAGATCTATACCCCGGAGGTGCGCCGGGCCCATCAGAACGGCGACCTGCATATCCACGATCTCGGCCTGCTCTCGGTATACTGCGTTGGTTGGGACCTGCAGGACCTCCTGCGCACCGGCTTTAAGGGCGCCCCGGGCAAGGCGGAAAGCAGCCCGTCAAAACACTTCAGAAGCGCCCTCGGCCAGGTGGTGAATTTTTTCTACACCCTGCAGGGGGAGGCGGCCGGCGCCCAGGCCTTTTCCAGCTTCGATACCCTGCTGGCCCCCTTTATCCGCTATGATAAGCTCTCCAGCCGGGAGGTCAAGCAGGCCCTGCAGGAGTTCGTCTTCAACCTCAATGTCGCCACCAGGGTCGGCTTTCAAACGCCGTTCACCAACCTGACCATGGACCTCCAGCCCCCCAAGGCCCTGCGGGACCAACCGGTAATTATCGGCGGCAAGCCGCAGGAAGAATTGTACTCCGATTTCCAGGAAGAGATGAATATACTCAACCAGGCCTTTCTGGAGGTCATGAGCGAGGGTGATGCCAAGGGCAGGGTTTTCACCTTTCCCATCCCCACCTACAACATTACGCCGGAGTTCGACTGGGAGGCCCCCGGCCTGGAGAGCCTCTGGGAGGTAACGGCCAAGTACGGCCTGCCCTACTTTTCCAACTTTGTCAATTCCGACCTGAGCCCGGATGACGCACGCTCCATGTGCTGCAGGCTGCGCCTGGACACCCGCCACCTGGAGAAACGGGGCGGCGGCCTCTTCGGTGCCAATCCCCTGACCGGCTCTATCGGTGTGGTGACCATCAACCTGGCGGCGATCGGCTTTCAGGCCGAAAACGAAGAGGATTTTTTCCAGCACTTGGACGGGCTCATGGAAATTGCACGTACCAGCCTGGAAACCAAGCGCAAGGTCCTCGAGCAGTTCACCGCCAAAGGGCTCTATCCCTATACCAGCTTCTACCTGCGCGATGTAAAAAAACGATTCAACACTTTCTGGGAGAATCACTTCTCGACCATCGGTCTTATCGGCGGCAACGAGGCCTGTCTCAACCTTATGGGCTGCGATATCGGCAGCGAGTCCGGCCGCGGCTTTGCCGGCCGGGTGCTTGACCACATGCGCGACACCCTTGCCCGCTTCCAGGAGGAAACAGGCAATCATTACAACCTGGAGGCGACCCCGGCCGAAGGTACCGGATTCAGGCTGGCAGCCCTTGATGCCAAACGGTTTCCTGAAATGCACTCGACGCTCACCTGCCCGGACGACGGGACGCCCATCTACGCAAACTCAACCCAATTGCCGGTGAACTATTCGGACGATATATTTGAGGTGCTGACCCTGCAGGATGAACTGCAGACGAAATACACCGGCGGCACTGTGCTGCACACTTTTATGGGAGAAGCTGCGGCTGATCCCACAGCAGTGAGATCATTTGTCAAAACGGTATGCAGCAACTACCATCTGCCCTACTTCACCGTGACCCCTTCTTTTGCCATCTGTCCAAGCCACGGTTATCTGCGGGGTGAAGTAGACATGTGCCCGACCTGCAACGTAAAAACAGAGGTCTATTCCCGGGTTGTCGGGTATATGCGGCCTGTGGACCAGTGGAACAAGGGCAAGCAGGCGGAGTTTGCCGCCCGCAGCCATTATCGGGTTGAGGGCTAGATTCAGATGAAAATCGGCGGACTGCAGCCGGTGACGGCCAGTGATTTCCCCGGCCGCATGGCAGCCATTGTCTTTACACAGGGGTGTAATTTCCACTGCCCGTTCTGTCACAATGGCAGCCTGCTGCCCATGGATGCAGTCGCCATGATCGGAGAGGATACTGTTTTTGGTTTTTTGCAGAAACGGCAGAAACTTCTGGACGGTGTGGTGATAAGCGGCGGCGAACCATGCCTGCAGGATGATCTTGCCGGGTTCTGCAGACAGGTCAGGGACATGGGGTTTGCTGTCAAGCTCGACACCAACGGCAGCCGGCCGGAGGTTATTAGAACACTGCTTGATGAAAGTTGTGTTGATTTCATCGCCATGGATATCAAGGCACCCCTGTCCCGGTTACCGGAACTGACCGGCACGGTGTCGCAGGGTCCGCAGATCCGCCAGTCGATCTCCCTCATTGCGGCAAGCGGCGTTGACCATCTTTTCCGGACCACCGATGTCAAGCCCCTGCTGTCTTCCGAAGACCACCGCTCCATAAAAAAACTGGTGCCGCCCGGGTCACACCATGTCGTGCAGCCCTTTGTGGCGAAAAATGCCATGGCCCAGTCCCTGCGGAAGTAAAAAGCTCAACTTTATTGAATACTTCCTTCAAACCGGGAGAACACGCCCGGGTTGTTCCAGCACATTTTTCTGCAACATTTGAAAGACCGCATCTCCTGTCACAGGAACGGATGTTTTGCCGACTGCGACCGAACGGAGGAATTCCATCTGCACACGGTCGGACCGGGAAATAGATTTGTCAATCCAGGCCAGTGTGTTGTCCCCGGGACGGTAAAGGACCGACGGCCCGAAGACAACGTCTTTGTCCTGTCCGGAGATCGAAACCCCATAACTTATTGTATTGTCCAGCCCGAAATATTTCGGCGGTTTTTTATATCCCAGCAATTCTGCAAACAGGGCCAGTGTTTTTCCAACGCCTTGGGCTTCTTTTCCAGCCAGCCACGCCATGCCATCCCGGGCCAGCTTTTCAATATCCGTATCAGTGTAAGATAGATCAAGCTGTGCAAGCGCATCCTCCAGGATTGTTTCAACGGATTTTTCCCTGGTGCTCATCTTGATATCGGAATCGACCAGGATGTTGCGGATGGTGCGAATACTCCACATTTCAAGGGTCCTCGGGCTTCTGCGCGTGACCACATCCTTTACGGTGGAGCGAAAGATCGGCAGCTCGTTGTCCAGGACCAGGATCATTTTGAGCTCGCCCCCGACCGGTTTGACATAGAGATCCAGGTCGCGTTCCCGCTGGTAGTGGTAAGAGCCCAGCTCCAGAAGGCGCTGCATGGCCTCTTTGTCAATATGGCGCGAAATCTGCTCTGTCCCGATGGAGGCAATAACCTGGAAGGCGAGCCTTTCGAGTTCGATTTTTCTCCACAGGTTTTCTTGAAATGACATTTTTTCCATAATTCCTCCGGTAGGGATACTGGGAAAGAGGGGACTGGTTTATATTTCTCAGGTTACTGAGCGGAAGCTCACCAGCTTCTGCTGTTTTTCATCCCAAAGGTTCATACACAGGGACTTGAGGCTTCTGCGCATGGAGAGGGGTTCAACAGCCTGTAGAGCAGGGGTGGCATCATAGCATCGTTGCAGGTTGTAGTTGGGAATACGCGGCCGCAGGTGATGGATGTGATGCAGACCGATGTTGCCGGTGAACCACTGCAGAATCGGCGGCAGCTTGTAATAGGAACTGCCCTTCAGGGCCACCAGCAATTTATCGACATTTTCCCTGCGTGCCCAATACACTCCCTCAAACTGGTGCTGGATATAAAACAGCCACATGCCGACGGCCCAGGCAATGAGCAGGATGGGCAGCTGGATCATGACGTATGCCTTCAGGCCGATGGTTGCGCTCGCCAGGCCGATAACAGCCAGAATGGCTACATTGGTGAACAACACGCTGTGAAGCTCCTTTTTCATGGCCCCTTTGCTGGGGAAACGCTGGATTAGCAGAACCAGCACCACCGAGACAGGGCCGAGCAGAAACAGGGGGTTGCGAAAAAAACGATAGGCCAGCCGTTTCCATCCGGAGGCCTGTTGGTACTCCCCGACCGTGAGGGTCCAGACATCGCCTACCCCGCGGCGGTCAAGGTCTCCGGCCGAGGAATGGTGAACTCCGTGTGTCCGCCGCCAATCCGCAAAGGGTGTGAAGGTCAGGATACCGGCAATATATCCAAGAACGGTGTTTGCCCGGCGCGAAGCAAAAAAGGAATTATGGCAGCAATCGTGGAAGAAAATAAAAATACGGACCAGCAGAGCGGCCGCTACCACGGCCAGCGCCAGGACCGTCCAGTAGGAGTAGCCCTGGTGAACGGCATAAAGCATAACCACCCACAGGGCAAGATAGGGGATGAAGGTGTTGATACACTGCCAGGCAGCCTTCCTGAGATTCGGCTGCATATAAACCGCCGTGGACTCATACCAGTCCGGCATGGCAGGTCTATGTTTCGCAGAATTCGCATTGGAGATCATGGCCTCTCTCCATAAAGCAGAGCTGACGTTCTCCTGGATTCAGGAAAAACTGGCTCTTCCGTAAAAATCAGGCAGGCGCATAACTTCTGCCGGAAGGCTGGCCGCCAGTTTTATGTAACAAAAAGATTTCTGCTTAAAATATTTATGAAAAATAAACC
>JAHEID010000213.1 GCA_024639555.1 Deltaproteobacteria bacterium | reverse complement strand
AAATTGTGCCCCAGAACCAGCCTTTTTCGGAATTTGTCGGACTTATTTCCTCAATGGTTTGCCTGTCCATGCGGAATTTCGGCCGCACGAATATCCCGTAACCGGTATAGAGAACCTCAAGCTCCTTTCTGGCAACTGTTTTTTCCCCCATTCCTGTTTCAGGCAGGAGGACCCTCAACTGCTGGCCATCATCTTCAATAGCTACAAGAACACAGGCTTTACGGTCTTTCAGGAGTAGGACCACAGGTAGCTGTAAGTTGGAAATTTTCCCGAGGGATCGGTGGAGAACACGGGATGACAATCCCGCCCTTTCTGCGGCCCTTGAAAATAATTCGACGCTAAGGCGGTTATGCACAAGCGGCAGGCCTGAACTTAAGCCGGTTCGGGTTGCCAGGCGGCCATGCAGTTTGGCAAGCTGCATAAGACAATCCAAAAGCGGATCATCGTGGGTATCTGTATCCCCTCCAAGATTCCAGTCACTCGGAGGGGTCTTTATGTCTTTTTCAGGCATTGATTTGTTATTCTGGCTTAGAGAAGTATATATAATGTAATATATTTAACAAACAAACATCTTTACCGTATAAATCCTGCCGGGTAAATATATTTTAAAGTAAAAATATGGGGATGTCCATTTTTTGTTGGATAACTCACCAAAATGGCTTATAAAATAAAGTGTGATCAACTCAACCTATTGGGGTAGGACTATGCTGTACATTGAAAGAGATGATGCTGGCAATATAATTTCTTTGCACAATAAACCTGAACCAGGGGCTGACGAGCAGAAACCCATAATGGATGAAGAAATACTTGAATTTCTAAATGAGCATGTTGATACAGATCCCAGGGTGCAACTGCTGTCACTCTCTGATATTGGTATTATCCGCATACTTGAGGACCTCATAAGCCTGCTTATCCGTAAAAATATTATTCTTTTTACGGAATTGCCCGAAGAAGCACAGGAAAAGATCAGGAATCGCAAGCGATTACGCGAAAAAATCGGTCCGGAACACCTGATGGTAGACGATATTCTTTGATTTTCCTTAAAACTTGCCCTCAATGTTCCATAGTGCCTGCTACAGCGAATTCAACTTTCCAGCATTTCTTCAATTAACGGCTTCGGCCTGTCAATGATATACCCTTGAATTGCATCAAGGTTGAGTTCTTTAAGAAGCAGCCATTGCTGTTCGGTTTCAACCCCTTCAGCAATTACTGTTATATCAAGGCTGTGCGCAACACTACAGAGACAACCGATAAAAAATCTGCTGTTGTTTTCCGCATCTTTCAGTTCACCTGTATACGCCTTGTCAATCTTAACATAGTCAGGCCGCAGTGATTTCAAGTACCCCAAATGTGAAAAGCTCTGGCCGTAATGATCAAGACCCACAAGGTGCCCGTATTTCCTGGCTACTGAACTGAACTCTTTAATCAATTCCAGATGTCGAACTGCGCCAAGCTCTGAAAACTCAAAATTAATCCTTGGAGCTTTTTTCGGCAGATTTTCTATGGCAAATAATATCCAGCGGCGGAATGAATCGTTCTGTATCGATGCAGGTGATACATTTACAGCCACCCGGTCAACACTCATCTTTGCGGCATCAAGTTCCATCACATCTTCTAAGGCAATACGATCCAGGGTGGAAACAAGATGTAAACGCTCTGTGAAAGGCATAAATACGCCGGCACTCAAAAACTTGCCGTCATCCTGGACAATACGGGAGAAAATCTCAAGATGAATAATATCATTTCTGTCATAGGTATTGACAACAGACTGGGAAAAGAGAATGATCTTCCGTTGTGTCAAAGCCTGCTCGAGAGTTTCTTTCCACTGCTGCTGCCCCAGAGGCATTTTTCCTGTTTCTTCTGTAAGACTGTGAACTGACCATTTGTTAGAACCGGCCTGCTGTGCGGATCGCAATGCCAAATCCGCCTCTGAAAGCATACGTCCAAGTGTCGTTGAGCTTTCATAACTTATTGCGCCAACATGCCCGACATTATCCGTCAATGTAAGTTTCTCAACAACAGCCTGGTTCAACTGAACGCTTACAGTTTCAGCTATTGATTCAGCATCCCATGATGAACCATCAGGCACAAAGATGCCGAAATCCCCCCCGGTTAAACGAGCCAATACAGTTTTTGCATACGGTTTTGTCGCTTCCTGCAGCAAATCTCCTATCCTCTTCAGGAGATCGTCGCCTGCCTGGAAACCTTTCTGCTGATTCAACGCATGCAGACCATTGAGCTGGACCAGCACTAAAACACCTTGGGTTGTAGTGTCCTGCCGATCCAGCCGTGCAATTATCTGGCTTTCAAAATACCGCCTGTTACCCAAACCGGTCAGGGAATCATTGTATGCAGACTTGCGAAGCCCTTCTGTAATGGCAACCTGCTCCTCAAACATCTCTCTGACCTTGCTGGTCATGCGGTTCATGGCTTCAAACACACGCCGCAATTCTTTGGTTTTAGGCAGATGCTCCTGGATCTCGTATTTTTTCTTACACAGGGCATCAGCCTGCCGCTCAAGCAAAACCAATGGCTGCAAAAGCAGCCGCAACCCAAATCCTCCTGCAATAAGAACGAGAACACCGCAGGCCAGAAACCAGACCGTCATACGTACAACATTTTCCCAAAGTGTCTTGTAGGCATACCCGGGGTGGCTTTTCACATAAACGGTGCCGGCCTGGCGCCAGTTGGCCATTACATTTGCAGATGCCTCCGGAGTTTTTAATGGAACCAGGCTGATAAACCATTGCGGCACATTTTCAATGGTGACATCAAGCCCCCTGTCTATGATGATATTGCCTTGGGTGTCCGTATATCGAATAATCCGGTAATAACCCCTGTCAAACACTGCATTGATCATACTCTGAACGGCGGGCATATCATTTTCAATAGTGTACTGCGATATAGACACTCCAAGGGAGGTGGCAGTATCCTGGGCATGCGATTCCAACTGGTCGATGAGAAAAGACCTGGTACTCTCAAACTTTACCAGCATAGTTCCGGTAAACAGGACAAGGAAAAGGACCAGAGTAAAGATAACGAGTTGTCTGTAAAGTGTCATAATTTACACCATGTTTTGCTTAATCAATTATAATCCGAACGCATCAGATATTACTA
>JAHEID010000212.1 GCA_024639555.1 Deltaproteobacteria bacterium | reverse complement strand
TTACGAGATTAAACCCCTGGCCTATGGCAATGGAGAGAGTTTCGCCCTCCTGCCAGCGCTCCCCTTTGGCCAGCTTCTTCCAGTTGGAGGTCGGGATCAGGCCGGACTTCTCATATTCAAAGTCGATGCCTGTTTTCTGCCCCAGCCCCATGCGGTTTGCATACTCCGCCAGGGTATCGACCCCTACCCTTATACCTACCTGATAAAAATAAATATCACACGATTCAGCCAGGGCGCGATGCAAATTTACAGGGCCGTGCCCGCCCTGTTTCCAGCACCCGTATCTGCGGTTGCCGAAAGCCATGGACCCTGAACAGTAAAAAACCGTATTGGAATTTATCTCCCCTTTTGAAAGTCCGGCCAGGGCTGTGATAATCTTGTAGGTTGAACCGGGGGGATATTGCCCCTGTATGGTTTTATGCACCAGGGGCCTTTTGATATTATTGAGCAGGGCCTGCCAGTTCTTTGTTGATATGCCACCGACGAAGTCTTCCAGGTGCACAGGCGGGGCACTGGCAAAAGCCAGGATACGGCCCGAGTTCACATCCATGGCTATAACAGCACCGGCCTTGTCAACCATGGCATTTTCAGCCACAAGCTGTAAATCCAGGTCAACGGTGAGCTGCAGATCATTACCCGGAAGAGGCTCTTTACCTTTCAGCTGCCGCTGCTCAAAACCATGGGCATCTACCTCCATGTACATAGTTCCCTTCTCGCCCCGCAATTCATCTTCGTAAAGCTTTTCAAAGCCTCTCTTGCCTATCTGGTCACCGCCCTGGTAATTCCTCCTTTGCCACGCATCAAGCTCTCCCTGGTTGATCTCACCGGTATAGCCGATCATGTGGGAGCCAAAATCTTCGAACAGGTAATTACGCCTTGGCAGGACTTTGATTCTGACGCCTGGCAGGTCGTAGTGGTTATTTTCAATATACACCAAAGTTTTCCAGTCGATATCCTCCTTCAGCAATATTGGGATATGCCTGGGATTATCCGTAGATTCGCGCACTTTTTTCAGCAGGTCAGCAATTTCTTCATCCAAAATGAGGGAAAGCTTCTTGATGATTTCATCCGGGTCAGGGGAATCCTCTTTCACCCAGATTATATTGAAACTTGGGCGGTTGGTGATGATGGTCCTGCCACCGGCGTCCATGATATTTCCCCGGGGTGCGATCACATCGAGCATGCGGACCCTGTTGTTGTCCGCCTTTTCCCTGTATGTCGAGCCGTTGTGTATCTGCAGAAACCACAACCGGATAATTATCACAGCAATAAAAAAAATGATGATTAATGTAGCTGCATCAGTTCGCTTTTTCAGCTGAGTCAGCTCATCGCCATCAATTTTTCTTATCTTTGTAAAGACCTGTTTCGGGGGATTCATCTGAAAAAATTTTTATTTAAAACGGTTTGCACTTCTTGTTCCGGGCAGGCGCCCGGATGCCCTAGTACTTTTGTAAAAATTCGTAATGGAGTCAAAAATACCAACAACCGGGCCTCCTATTACTGCCAGGATGAGTAATTGCAGGACTATTGCTCCCCATGACCATTGGGGCGGTGTATCCGGTGCCAGAGAATAAGAAAACAGAAACATGCCGATGCTGACAAACAGATAACTGATAAGCGCCAGGGAAACCTGGTAGGCAAATTCATTTAAGGCAACCCTCCTGGAAATTCCCCTGATAAAAGCAAATACCAGGAGATAAATAACCGGATAGAGCCCAAGAAAAACACCTGAAAAAACATCCATGAGCAATCCCAGCAGGAGGACGACCACCGCTCCCCGGAGTATTTCAGACTGGCAGGAGATATAGACTATCAGTAAAAAGAGGATATCAGGCTTTCCCAGCCAGACGGGCAACAACTGCAGGAAGGTTGTCTGCAGCACTAGGATCAGGATGCCGAGGATGAGAAATATTACGATAAACATGGCAGACTGCTTCTAGTCCTCTGTCAGCGAGTATTTTTTCATGATGATTATAAGGTACTCCAATTGAGAAAAATCAACTGCCGGCACGATTTCAATATTCTGAAACATGCCGCGCCTGCTTTTCGTGATCTCTGAAACGGTGCCGACCATAAGCCCCTTTGGAAACACACCTCCCAGACCGGAGGTCATCACATAGTCTGCCTTTTCAACCTCAGCGCTTTTTAAAACATAATGCAAAGCAAAGGCATCGGGCCCCAGTCCCTTGACAATGCCCTGCACCCTTGTCTTCTGGGTTATAACTTCAATGGCGCTGTTCGGATCTGTTGCCAGGAGTACCTTGGAATAATTGGGTGATGAAGTCAGAACCTGGCCCACCACACCTTCAACGGTCACAACCGGCATACCTTTCTGGACGCCGTCACTGGAGCCGCGATTGATGGTGAATGTACGGAACCAGAGTGACGGATCCTTGCCGACAATTTCTGCTGACAGGGTCGGCGGCGGGAGGGATTCTTTCAGTTCCAGCAGCTTTTGCAGCCGTATATTCGTAGCCACGGCTTCCCTGTATTCAATATTGGCAGCTTTATATTGCAGCAATTCCTGCCGCAGCTGCTCATTTTCATCCCGGACATTCAGCAGGGCTGTATATTTGCCCCAGACACTCCCCGCGTAGTTGGAAACTTTGGAAATTGCAGTTTGGAAGGGACCGATGAGCTCGAGGCCTAACTTGTGTGGGACAGTGAATTCCTTGCGGCCTGCCATGGAAATAAAGAGGATGAGAATCGCGGTAAAAAGGCAGCCGAAAAGCAGAAAAACCCGTATATGACTTGCCCGCTTGCCCCGCTTACGTATCGTGTTGTTCAAAACCGGGAAACCTCTTCTTACCGAATGGTTGTTACAACTCCATTATTGCGGGATATGCTACCTGATCGGCTTTACCGGTCACCAGTTGATCTTAACCTCTTTCAGGATGTCGATGTTGTCAAGTGCTGCACCAGAGCCAAGCACAACAGAGGAGAGTGGATCTTCAGCTATGATTATGGGCAGACCCGTTTCCTTGTTAAGGCGCTGGTCAAGATTGCGCAGCAGAGCTCCACCGCCGGTCAGCACTATACCCTGGTCAACAATATCGGCGGACAGTTCCGGCGGGGTGAGTTCCAGGGCCATTTTTACCGCATCGAGTATGGCATCGACCTGTTCGGAGATGGCGGA
>JAHEID010000086.1 GCA_024639555.1 Deltaproteobacteria bacterium | reverse complement strand
CGGCACACAGCCATAGTGCAGACAATCACCGCCCAGGGCCTCTTCTTTTTCCACCAGGAGAGTTTTGGCCCCAAGCTGAGTAGCACCGGCAGTAATGGTCAGTCCGGCTGCACCTCCACCTAATACCCCAAGATCATAATCATACTTTGTCATCGGTTGACTCCTTTTCTTCAGGGAGCAGCTTGCCTGTCTTTTTTTTGTAAAAGGAAAGTAGTTTTTTCACGGTAATTGGAAAAAGTCCAAGAATAACGAAGGATAGTATAAGGCCGGGGGAAAGGATACCGGAAAGGGATTCAATCTGTCCCAGTTCTTTGCCGGCGTTCACATAGACCATGGTGCCGGGCAACATGCCGATTTGCGAGACCCAGTAAAAAGACAAAAGCTTCATGGTGGTCAACCCCATTGCCAGATTGATAACAAAAAAAGGAAAGATTGGCACCAGTCTCAATGAAAAGAGATAAAAAGCACCCTCTTTTTCAATGCCTTTATTAATGGTGGACAATTTATCGCCAAACCTGTTTTGCACCCAATCCCTCAGGAGAAAACGTGCAACAAAGCAGGCAAGGGTGGCTCCGATAGTGCTGGCAAATGAAACAACAACGAAACCAATCCAGAATCCGAACATGGCGCCGCCGGCCAGCGTCATAACCGCAGCTCCTGGAAGGGAAAGGGCCGTGACTGCGATGTAGATTGCCATGTAGGTGGCAATGACTGCCAGCCTGTTTTCTCCATAGAGCTGTGAAAATTTATCCTGGGAAGCCTTGAGGTAATCCAGGGTCAGATACTGACCGAGACCAAGAACTTTAAAAAGAATCACCGCAGCAATAATTGCAGCAACTATAAGCAGACGTTGTAAAAGTTTTTTATCCATGAGTACTAATTATGCTGTAGGGACGAAAACTGCAGACCCAGGCCGAAAGCTGCGGCACCAATGAGGGCTGCCTTGGGGTTGAGTATGACATTGACCGGTATATCCTGCAATAGATAACTCATGCGGCCCTTGCTGGTAAATGACTTCATGAAAGTTTTACCTTCAAGAAAGGGCAGGATTTTGGGGGGGATGCCTCCACCGAGATACATTCCGCCGGTGGTCAAGCCCTTAAGGGCAAGGTTGCCGGCTTCAGCTCCCAGAATAGATATAAACAGTTCCAGGGTTTTCGTGCAGATGTCGCAATGCCTGGTTTGATCAAGTGCTGCATTGACAATGACCGGGGCAGGATCCTCAGCCGTGGCCAACTGTTTTGACAGCCAGTCCGGTTCTTCAAACCGGCCCAGCGATTTATAAAAATCATAAATGGCTGGCAAACCCCGGCCCGAACAAATCCGATCATAGCTGACATGCCCATACCGGTTCATGAAGAAATCAAGCAGTCGGGATTCCGTCTCGGATGAGGGGCCGAAGTCTGCATGGCCGCCTTCTGAGGCTACCGCCAGATAACGGGAACCGTCCCAGGTGAAAATAACCTCTCCCAATCCGGTGCCCGGGGCAATAATCCCCAGCGCTCCTGCACTTGTGTTAATGCCACTGTTGATGGTGAAAAAGTCAGACTGCTCCAGGTGTGGTATGGCATACCCGGTTGCCACCAGATCATTGATGAGTGTTGCCTTGGAAAAACCATGTGAGGCTTGCAGCTGCGTGGCATCAGGTTGCCAGGGAAGATTTGTAATAACTGCTCTGCCTTCCCTGACCGGGCCTGCTACCCCGAAACAGGCAGTCAGGGCAGAGGCTTTGGCCTGTGAAAAAAAATCTTTAATGATTGCATCAAGTTCAGGATAAGAACTGCTTGCATAACTCGATTCGAAAAGTGGTTGTAAAGGCCCTTTTTCACTGGAATAAAGAGCCAGAATGGTTTTCGTGCCGCCAATATCCCCGGCCAGATGAAGATGATCTCCCATAGCGTATAAAATTTTCCTCAGAGTTGAATCGGAATAGACAGAATGTTTAGGTCAATTGGTTCTTAAGAATATCCAGATAAAGGTAATTGCGTACAATGGTTTTGGCCTGAAAATACTCTCCAACCATTTCCTGTAATGTATAAAAAAAGGTACCGAAACCGAGTGCTAACAGCAAGCTAAAAAAATGATACTGCTGTAATTCCGTCAATCTCTTTATTTATGTGCCCAATTAATGCCGCCATGCACACTCTCCTGCTTTTGGTTAGCGTGTAAATCTCACACAAAGCCCATGGATTCACGGGAAAACTAAGATGCCTGAGCAGGTTTTTTAAGAAGAATTGAGAGAAAGACTGCCAGCCCTGCAAACATGGTAGCCATGAAGAAACTGCTTGAAAAACTTCCCGATTTTTCAGCCAGAAAGCCTGCCACTGCAGGACCAGCGATCTGTCCAATTGCAAAAATAAAAGTTATAAAACCGAAAACCCTGGCTGTTTTCTGGGGTCCTACATAGTCACCCACCAGGGCTGCCATGATAGAGGGTATGGCCCAGGCTACAATGCCGTAACAGCCGATTGAAAGGTAGAGAAACACGCCCGGCAGGGAGAGTGCAACCAGGAGATAGGCACACATCTGGATGGAAAATACCATGACCAGCCCCGTCTTTCTGCCGAGTTTGTCCGACAAAGTGCCGAATACAGGACCGGAGAAAAGACTTAAGAATCCAACCCATGACCAGAAATTACCGGCAATCATTTCAGAAAAGCCTCGTTCCTGCACCAGGGCGGTTACGATGAAGGTGGCATAGATAACATAGGTACAGCCAAAGAGAAAATAGATAGCCCCTAGATGGTAGATGTCTTTTCTGGTGACAGATTTTTGTCCATCATCAAAGGAAAAACGATCATCAACCTGCCGACTGCTTTTCATGCCGGTAAAAGGCTTTAAGCCAAGTTCTCCGGGGGAATCCCGGATTACCAGAAAACAGATAAAGGAAATGATAAGTACAATTATACCGAGGACCAGCCAGCTGATCCGCCAGCCGTCAAATTCGCGCAGTTGATTGAGATACGGAATAAGTTTTCCGGAAAGAAGTATGGCAAAGCCGCTGCCTATAACAATAAACCCTGCTGCTTTGCCCCGTTGCCCGGTGCTGAACCAGGAGGCGACAAGGGCCATCATCGGAACATTTGAGGCTCCGCTCCCCATGCCTGTAAGCGTGTAGAAAAAGGCTACGCTCATAAAACTGTGGGCCCGGCTGACCAGCAGCATGGAAACTGCTACCAGGAGCAGTGCCAGGAATATCAAAAGTCTGCTTCCGATTCGTGAACTGAGATATCCACAAACTAGAACCGCAAGCAGATATCCCACAAAATTCGAGGTGCTTATCAACCCCATCTGGGAGTAAGTAAGTTTCAGTGAGGCGCCCATGGCTGGAAGCAGCATCCCCAGGGCAAAGCGGCCGAAGCCAAGGCCGGCAAAGACACAGAGTGTGCCTGCTGCTACTACATACCAGCCATAGTGGACGGACCTTGTCAGGGCAAATCTTTGGGGCATAAGCACAGTGTTAGGAGTTTAGAAAAAGGGGATACAGGCAGGCAAGTATTTTTTTAAACCTGCAAACACATAAAACACGGGAAAGGCAACCAGCAGGGAAGTGGGAAAAACAATTATTTGTGTCCCTTACATTGAAAGCTGCGTGGAACTGCTGATCCCCAGTGATTTGTAAATCCGGAGCGTGGCTGTTGAGCAGTTCAAGGTATAAAGATGGATACCCCTGACATCGTTATCTATCAGGTCTCGGACCTGTTCAGTGGCCCAGTGTACCCCGACCCTTTCCAAATACTCGTCGCTGCCGGCCCGTTCAACAGCTTTCAGGAGCCTGGCAGGAATTCGGGCCCCGGCTGCAAGTTCAGCCATCCGGATCATGCCTTTCCTGGTTGATATCGGCATAATCCCGGCTATGATAGGAACGTTGATATGTGCCAATTCACAACGTTCGCGGAAATCATAAAAGTCCCGGTTATCAAAAAAGAGCTGGGTCACAATATACTCTGCTCCGGCATCAACTTTTGCCTTGAGGTAGTCGATCTCCTTAAGGCGGTTTGGCGTTTCAGGATGGCCTTCAGGGAATCCTGCCACGCCGATACCCATTTGAGGAAAATGTTTCTTGATGTAAGCAACCAACTCCGAAGCATAGGTGAAACCGTTTTCAGGTTGCTCCCAATGGGTCTGGCCCTTGGGAAGATCACCCCGCAAGGCCAGAATGTTCTCTATGCCGTGTTCGGTATATTTGCTGAGAATTGCATGGATGTCATCCCTGTTAGATCCAACACACGTCAGGTGCGAAACCACGGTAAGATCGGTTTCCTCCTGGATCCGCACCAGGAGGTCATGGGTGCGGTCCCGGGTGGAGCCGCCTGCGCCATAAGTGACACTCACATAAGCCGGCTCGAGGGGGATGAGGTCAGAGATCGTCTGGAACAGTCTGTCCCAGTCCTTTTCAAGTTTCGGCGGGAAAAATTCGTAACTGATACAGGTCTTTTTTGGATTTATTATGTCTTTAACAAGCATATTATTGTTTCTGTTTTCTTTCGTGATTATGTTCAAATAAAGTGGCAAAAAAGTATACTACCTTATTATTTTTTTTTAGACTTGCCAAGGGAATACATTTTTATTTAATTTCCGCCTCTTTAAGTTTGCATAAACCCCTTGGAGTTTATAGCTTTTTATGCAACGGAATTTTTCATCATTGCTAGGGTATCATTCCATTATATGGTAATATATATCATAGTAAAAGAAAACGTGTTGCTGGGACGGACTGAAATATTTTTAAAATTTTTAGGGAGGAGCTAGATGGAACTACAGGTTGAAGCCCGTAACTTGGAAATACGAAAGGTCTGGCAGGATAAAATTGATGAAGAAAAAACAAGGCTTGAAAGACATCATGCCGGTTTTATTCATCATTTGCGCGTCACAATTGAAGGCACGTCTTCCCATAGAGAAGGAGGCTATGAAGTCCGAGTAGTAGCTTCAATACCAAATGATACAGTGGTCGTTAAAAGAAAAGGCGAGAAAGTCGTTCCGCTCTTGGTGGATGCATTTAATACTCTCGGACTGCAGCTCAAGGAACTGCAGCGCAAAAGACGCCAGTCATACAAGGTGCAGCCGGAGGTAGCCACAAGTGCAGGTGGCGAAGGGGTTGTTAAAAGCATTTTCCCCTTTGAGTCATATGGCTTTATTGTTACACCCCAGGGACAGGAGATCTATTTTCATGAAAATGCTTTAAAAGATGTTGCCATAAACCAGCTGTCCGAGGGAGACGGTGTAAGGTTTGGTGAAGCACAGGGAGACAAGGGTCCTTGCGCCGCCTGGGTAAAATTAGCCAAGTAATATTCTGGGATTTGCATAATAGATCAGCTCCCAATGAGCTGTTGATTTAAATAACAGATGATCGAGTAAACAGTGGTCTTACAACAGGTTGATATCGGATCTGAATTTTATGAGCAGGCTGAGGAAATCTTAGCCGAGCGCATTGCTGCCCGTAAAAAAGAGCTTGAAGAGAAACTCCTGATCCTCTGCCACCACTACCAGCAGGAGGCAGTGTACCGGTTTGCTGATATGACCGGTGATTCGCTGAAACTGGCAAAACATGCGGCAAGCTGCAATGATAAACCCTATATCGTTTTTTGCGGCGTCCATTTTATGGCAGAGTCGGCTGATATTCTGACAGGCGACGACCAGGCTGTCATTTTGCCTGACTTAAGAGCCGGCTGCCCCATGGCGGACATGGCAACCCTTGACGACGTTTCCTGGGCCTGGAAAGAGTTGGAAGAGGCCAGCGGTGCCGGCCGTATCATCCCGGTGACCTATATTAATTCATCCGCGGCAATCAAGGCCTTTGTGGGAGAGCAGGGCGGCTCGGTCTGCACCTCTTCCAATGCAGAACGGGTACTGACCTGGGCCCTTGAGCGCGGTGAGAAAGTCTTTTTTTTCCCGGATGAACATCTTGGGAGAAATTCCGCTATTGCGCTGGGAATAAAACCTGAAGAAATCATACTCTGGAAACGTGATGAGCATCTGGGCGGCAATTCTGCAGAAGCAATAAAGCAGGCAAAGGTCATTTTATGGGACGGCTACTGCACTGTACATATGCAGTTCGCTGCAGCCCACGTCCGGGAGTGGCGCGCAAAAGATCCCGAGGTCAGAATCATTGTGCATCCGGAATGCAGGCATGAGGTGGTAGCCGGGTCGGACCAGTACGGCTCCACTCAAAATATTATCAAGGCAGTGTCGGGCTCACCGCCGGGTTCCAAATGGGCCGTCGGGACAGAAATTAACCTGGTCAACAGGCTTGCCCGCTTAAACCCTGACAAAGAGATACATTCGCTTTCGCCGTTTCAGTGTTTATGCTCTACTATGTACAGGATAAAACCCAAGTATCTTCTCTGGGTCCTTGATAACCTGGTGCAGGGGGAAGTGAAGAATCAGATTACAGTTGATCCTGAAACAGCAAAACTGGCCAAGATCGCCTTGGACAGGATGCTTGAGATATAACTGGCTGTATCGTTCCAGTAATGAAAATGGTCGAATAATCGATCTGAAGAATTTTTCGATTCGTCCGGGTTCCTATTCTTGTACTGGTAGGTTGAGTGAAAAACAGGTGAGGCATGGATAGAATATATTTCGATAATAATGCTACAACCCCCATGGATCCCGCAGTCTGTGAGGCAATGGTTCCCTATCTCAAAGAGCGTTTCGGTAACCCTTCCAGCGGGCATCGTTTTGGGGAACAGGCGCTTGCCGGCATTACAAATGCCAGGAAGCAGGTGGCATCACTGTTCAACTGCCAACCCAAGAGAATATTTTTCACCAGCGGCGGTACCGAGGCAAACAACGCTGCTATCTGGAGTGCAATAACCGCCTTTCCTAAGAAAAAACACATCGTCTCTTCGGTTGTTGAGCATGCTTCAGTATTAAAGCCCCTGGAGTTTCTGCAGCAAAGATTCGGCTATACTATAGATTTGTTGCCTGTAAGCAGGGATGGTGCATTGGATCTGCAACTTCTGTCTGAAACAATACAGCCGGATACCAACCTTGTAACGCTTATGGCAGCCAATAATGAAAGCGGGGTTGTCTGGCCCCTTGCAGAAATAGGAGCACTCTGCAGAAAGAAAAATGTGCTTTTCCACTGCGACGCGGTGCAGTTGGTAGGCAAGGCGCCGATAGATCTGGATACCCTGCCTGTTGATTATTTTTCCCTGGCAGCACATAAGTTCCATGGACCCAAGGGCATCGGAGCGCTCTATGTCAAAAGGACAGCCCCCTTTACCCCCCTCATCATGGGAGCGGGCCAGGAGATGGGGTATCGGGCCGGAACTGAAAATGTCGCCGGTGTCGTGGGTCTGGGTAAAGCCTGTGAAGTGGCTGCAGCCCACCTGGAGAGTGGCATAGTCAATATTCTGGATCTGCGCAACAGGTTGCAGGAACGGTTCCTGGCAGATATTGATGATGCCATTGTAAACGGCGTTTCTCAGCCGAGGCTGCCCAATACCCTGAACGTGAGTTTTAAAAATTGTGCTTCCGGAGCCATGGTGCAGGAACTGGACGAGAGAGGTATCGCTGTATCAGCACATTCGGCCTGTCACAGCGGAGACCTGGACCCATCTCACGTGCTAAGGGCTATGGCAGTACCGGAAACCCATATCCATGGGACCCTGCGTATCAGTTTGAGCCGATTCAATACCACCGATGAGGTTGATATTCTGTGCGAAGCACTTCCGGGCATTGTGGCTAAATCGCGACAGGGTGTAGCTGTTTGATATAAACACGGACACAAGCCGAAAAGTTAATTCAAAATGATTTCTTGTATTACTGACCGTGCTCTTCCCCAGGCCCCAAGTGAGAACACAGATCAACAGGTAAACAGAAAGCTACGTTGGTCCAAAGTGGAAGTTGTTTCAATGTGGAGTGAAATTTCCCCATAATCTGAAAACCTAAAAAGGAGGGTAGACCATGAGAAAAAGATTCACATGGATAATGGGTTTTGCTGTATGTGCATTATTCCTGGCTGGCATTTCGGGCCAGGCCTTTGCAGAGGCCAAGGGGCCCATGCAGTTTGTCGAAGAGGCCAAAGCAAAAATTGTTGAGGTTACCCCGCAGCAGGTCAAGGCTGACATGGATGCAGGCAAGCCGGTTATTTTGCTTGATGTCCGTGACTCTGCTGAGTTTGATGCCGGTCATCTTCCCAAGGCCATGAATATTTCCCGCGGTCTGCTAGAATTCAAGATCGGCAGAATCATCCCGGACAAGAATGCAAACATTATTCTCTACTGCCGCACCGGGGCCCGATCTGCTTTGGCAACTGTTGTTCTTCAGGAAATGGGCTACACAAACGCCAAGAATATGCAGGGAGCCTTCAAGGCCTGGGGAGAAGCTGGCTTGCCTGTGTATAACCGGCATGGAGAATTCACCATGCTCTCCTTCGAGAAAAAGGAATAACAGACTTGCCTTAGAAAACAGAAAAAGGCTCCTGGCACATTTTACAGGAGCCTTTTTATATGCAGATCAATAAAGGAACTTTTTTACAGGCGGCTCCGTTTTTTTCTGGAGATTTTACCAATTATCCAGCCAAAGAACAAAACTCCGCCACCAGCCAGAAACCATTTAATCATTCTGGAATCTGACAGCTCGTCATTTTCATTCACCAGCCTTGTTACATCTGCTTCCAGTTTTATATTTTTCTGCAGGAGTTCATCCCGCTCTGCAGCAATCTCAAGGACATTTTCCGCCTGGCCCAGCAGGGTAGTATATTTTTCAGACGCAGTCCGTTCGTTGTTCAATGCCTGTTCGAGTTTTTGCTTCATATCTGAAGATGCTGTGCTTATTTCTGAAAATTCTTGATTATAGTTTTTCTCGATTGTTTTGAGCTGTTTTTCAAGATTGCTCTTGGCTGCCTCCAGGTTGCTGATTTTCTTCTGCAGAGAGCTGTTGCGCGTCTCAAGTTTTTTAATGATCTGCTTCTTGGGAATATCTGAACTTACATACTGGCGCAGGACATACCCCACAGCTCCATCGGGGGTTCGCACTTTAATGTAAGTTTTATCGTCATCCTCAAGCACTTCAAGGGGGGACCCTGTTTTTAGATTTTTTATTATCTTATGATTAGGGCTTTTTCCCAGTCGTAAGGTGATTACCAGCTCGTCCACGACATAGCGGGTCTCTGCTGCAGCAGGCGGCGCAAACACATAAGACGCAAGCACAATAAGGATAGAAATGATGTTAAGGTAACGCATTGCAAGCCTCCTGATAAAGTTGGGTTATTTCGCCCGGACATATGCATGATGTTATTTTACAAACCTGTCCAGAGTAATGCTTTATCAGAAAAGTACCTTAATTTAGAATAGTTACGGGTGTCAAGGGCGAAAAAAAAAGAGGAGTACAAATAGATCTTATTTGGGGATGCTGGCAAGGCAGGAGGAATGCAGACACAGGAAAGTTTACAGTACTATCTTGCTCCCTTTTTCAGGCAGTAGAATTTCAATCTCCGCATATTTTCCCGCCAGGTCTTTAATTGCAGTCTTGTAATGCTGTCGTATATTTCGCTGCATATGCACCAGGGCTATCTGCGTAACCCCTGCATTTTCGGCAAAATCAAGGCAGGATCCAATAGAGCCGTGTCCAGGCGTTGTATCTTCAAAGCCGTATGCTTCATGGATTATGATATCACATCCATCGGCCAGGGCTTGGGTCATCGGGGTCGGACGGCCGTCACCGCTGTAGAAAATGGCTTTGCCATGGAGTTCAAGTCTGAGAGACAGGCAAGGCAGCGAGTGCTCGTTGTAAGCTGCCTGCCAGACAGTATCTGCTAATCTCTCCTGCTTTTCAGGTTCTATTTCAAGAAATAATAGAGAAAATCCCAAGCGGGGCAACAGGTTTGGATAGGCGAGTTCTATTGCCTGTTCAATTATTGTTTTAAGCCCTGGAGGGCCCAGTATATGGAGAGGTTTTTGTCTGCCCATTTCCCAGAACCAGAGAAGAAGGAGCGGTGTGCCGAAAAAATGATCACCATGAAAATGTGAAATCCAGAGTATCTCCAGCTCTTCCGGGTCCGGGTCCAGGGCGAAGTACTGCTGGGGAACACTGAAGCCGCAGTCCAGAAGGATCCGGCCTGCAGTTTGCTCCGGGCCTGTCTTCAGCAGGAGTGAGGTGTTGGGTTGGCTCGAATCACATGCTTCACCGACGCCGAGGAAAAGGATCTCCATTGTTATTTCTCCGTGACAAATTTGCTAAAAAAAT
>JAHEID010000085.1 GCA_024639555.1 Deltaproteobacteria bacterium | reverse complement strand
TCGGATACCTGTACAAAAAAATAAATTTTCTGCATTGCATACAGCACGATGCGGACAGGTATTGCGCCCATAGTATATTGATATCAATAGGTCCCGTGGTGACCACGAAACTTTTTCCGAGTGGTTCAAATTGTCGGCATCGTATACAGCACGATGCGGACTGGTATTGCGCCCATAGTATATTGATATCAATAGGTCCCGTTGATGACCACGAAACTTTTCCTGAATGGTTCAAATTGATAGATTGAACATTCTTGAAAAGTAGTTATATTGTCCCCTTTCATAGATGAACCGCTTAATAACCGATTACACGGAAAATGAACGAGATAGCAAAAGATCGCCCCAGAGATGAATGCGGAGTCTGTGGCATTTTCGGCCATCCTGATGCTGCCCGGCTCACCTATTTTGGGCTTTATGCCTTGCAGCATCGCGGTCAGGAAAGTACCGGAATCGTCACTTCGAACGGCAGCAGGGTATCGCAGCACAAAGCCATGGGTCTGGTGCCCGAAGTGTTTACCGAAGACATTCTCAAAGGGCTTAAGGGCCACCTGTCGGTTGGTCATGTCCGTTATTCCACCACCGGTGCATCCCAACTTATAAATGCCCAGCCCTTTACCGTTTCCCACAAGGGGGGCACCCTGGCAGTTGCGCATAACGGCAATCTGGTGAACACCAGGGCGATGCGTGATGAACTGGAAGAAAAGGGCTCCATATTTCAGACCACCATGGATACGGAGGTAGTTGTCCATCTTCTGGTCCGTAACTCTCCAAAAGGATTGGAAGCAGCCATAACGGAAACCTTTTCCAAGGTCAAGGGAGCCTACTCCATGGTCCTGATAACCCAGGATCAGCTGGTGGCTATCCGAGATCCGGGTGGATTCCGCCCCCTTTGTTTGGGACAGCTTCCTAACGGGGCATATATTGTGGCATCGGAAACCTGTGCCCTTGACCTGGTGGAAGCTCAATATGTCCGGGACATTGAGCCGGGAGAGGTCTTGATCATTGATAAAAACGGATTGAAATCACTTTTCCCCTGGCCCAAACAGAAACACAGCTTCTGCATTTTTGAACATGTCTACTTTGCCCGTCCTGACAGTGACATCTTTGGCATGAATGTTTACCAGAGCCGCAAGCAGATGGGGAAAATCCTTGCCAGCGAATGTCAGCTGCAGGCAGACCTGGTCATGCCTTTTCCTGATTCCGGCAACTATGCTGCCATCGGCTATTCACAGGCATCGGGCATACCACTTGAGATGGGTGTTATCCGTAATCATTACGTGGGCAGGACCTTTATTCAGCCCACACAGTCCATGCGTGATTTCAGTGTCAGGGTAAAACTCAACCCGGTGCGCTCCTTCCTCGAGGGTAAACGGGTTGTAGTCATTGAGGATTCGATCATCAGGGGAACAACGGGACGCAGCAGGATCAGGTCGTTACGCGCAGTGGGGGTCAAGGAGGTGCACATGCTGATCAGCTGCCCTCCGACCCGCAACCCATGTTATTACGGTATCGACTTCCCTTCCAATACGGAGCTTATCGCTGCCAAAAAAACTGTAGAGGAAATCCGTGATTATCTTGATCTTGACACCCTCTACTACTTAAGCCTGGAGGGCATGGTCAAGGCAACCGGAGTAAGTTCAGACTCCTTCTGCAAGGCCTGCTTTGACGGTAAATATCCTGTTCCGCCTGATCCTGCTTTCAACAAGCTCACGCTCGGCAGCTGATCTTCATTCTCATTCTAACTTGCAATCTAATTGGCAGTCCGGCAAGCATTGGGGGCGAGAGCGCGAAGACCAGCGAGCAGCAACGAGACAGTACTTGAGTAGGGGGAGGAGCCGCACAGCGAAGTCGACAAAGGTATCGACTTGAATGCGAACCGGAATCAGCTGCGGATCATTTCTGCAATCTGAAAGGCCAGCTCCAGGCTCTGTTCTGCATTGAGGCGCGGGTCGCAGTTTGTCTGGTAGTTGAGCTGCAGCTGTTCATCGAGGATATTGCGGCCGCCGCCGGTACATTCCGTGACGTTTTCACCGGTCAATTCAAAATGAACACCGCCCGGCACTGTTCCTTCGGCCCAGTGAATCTCGAAAAATGACCTGATCTCCTGAAGGATATTGTTGAAATTCCTTGTCTTGTGGCCTGATTCAGCAGTATAGGTGTTGCCGTGCATGGGATCGCAGCTCCAGACAACCTGCAAACCCTCTTTTTTCATCTCCCGGGCCAGCTGTGGCAGGTATTGCTCAATCTTGTCAGCACCGAAGCGGGCTATGATGGTCATCCGACCAGCCTCATTATCAGGATTTAAGCGGGTAATGATTTTCTTTATTTCGTCAATTTCGTGTTTAGGCCCGACTTTCATGCCCAGGGGATTCAATACACCTCTGAAAAATTCAACATGGGCGCCATCAAGCTGCCTCGTGCGGTCCCCGATCCATAACATGTGGGCGCTGCAGTCATACCAGTCACCGGTTGTAGAATCCTGGCGGGTCAGAGCCTCTTCGTACCCAAGCAGCAGGGCCTCGTGAGAGGTAAAAAATTCAGCCTGGTTGAACTGCGGGGTGTCTGTATCAATACCGACAACCTGCATGAAGTTAATGGCATCGGCAATATGTTTTGCCAAGCGCTCGTAGGACTGGCCCATGGGAGTGGATTTGACAAACTCCTGGTTCCAGGCATCAACCCTGTGCAGGGCTGCATAACCGCCCCGGGTAAAGGCCCGCATGATATTCATTGTTGCAGCAGCGAGAAAATAGCCCTTGAGAAGCCTTTGCGGGTCCGGTCTGCGGTCTTCCAACGTGGCTTCCGGGCTGTTGACCATATCGCCGCGATAGCTTGGAATTTCTACGCCGTCGACATTTTCTGTGTCAGAGGACCTCGGTTTGGCATACTGTCCGGCAATGCGCCCGACCTTGATGACGGGCTTCCCGCCTCCATAGGTAAGGACAATGGCCATCTGCAGGATGACTTTCAGCGTTTCCCTGATGCTCGGTGCTGTACAGTTCTGGAAATCTTCGGCACAGTCACCGCCCTGCAGTAGAAAGGCCTCCCCTGTTGCAGCCTTAGCCAGATTTTTCTTCAGCCGCCGGATCTCACCGGCAAAAACAAGTGGCGGCAACTGGGAGATGGTTTCAAGAACCGCCCTGTGTTCGTCGAGATCCGGCCAATTAGGCTGCTGCAGTGCCGGGAAATTTAACCAACTGGATTTGGACCAGTCTTTTGCTTGTTGTGTCATTGTGCTGCTACTCCTTGCATCATTTAACTTATTAAACTTCTTAATTAATAATGTTACCTGCCTGTCTGTTACCCTTCCGGGGCGCCTGGAAGGGCGCAGGGGCCCCCGGCACAACAGATCTCCACGTCATATGCATTTAAAATACGGCGTTCGCGGTCCTTTTTTGTTTCATCATCAAATGGCTCAAAACGCAGCGACTTCACCAGATCCTCCGCTTCCTTTTTGTCCGGTATCTTGTCAAGACCCTGCCTGATAACCTTGCCTGTGTATGTATCAAGCACTTCTGCATCCCTGGAGTTCGTGACCACTGCCAGAGGGATCTGGTATGCGGGCTCCAGAACCCTGGCAGCTGCAATGGCTGAGCGCTCCCGGGTTACGATGGAGCCTGGTGCAAAGCGCAGTATCATAAATCTTTTTCCAGCTTCGCGCACGGTAATATCTATGGTTGAAACGACAAACTGCCCGTTGTACAACGTTTCAATACTGAGACGCGGCTCCAGGTCATTCTTGGCATATCCCTTCTCCTTTACCAGGAGCCGGGCAAGATCCTGCCGGCAGCGCTCGTCATCCGTGTCAACTATGGTTTCCCCTGTTATATAATCGGTACAGGTGCCATATATATAATGATGTGAAGGAATATCTGCCATTCGTTTTCCGCCTTAAGCCCGCTTTCAGAGCGAGATAAATGCAATTGCCATAAAGGCGACAGGGGGCCGAACCCGGCCCCCTGTCAAGTTTCGAATATGTAATAAACTTGTAATCGGATCAAGCTGAGCGATTACAAAAATATGTTAGAGTTCCAGCCAGGATTCGGAAAATACCGTCTGTCCCGAAAGGGCCTTATAGGTCTTGTAATGCTCCAGCTCTGCACCGGATAGTGAAGCAGGGTCAGGATCATTGCCATCCATCATCCCATGCACCAGTTCAACCAGGTTCTGCCGTTCTCCCTTGCAGATGGCCATAATCTCATCATCATACGCATTGACGATCGCTGTGCTCAGGCCATATTTCATAAGCATAATGAGATAGGTACGGTCCAGGTATTTTCTGAGATGTTCCGCCACGCCATTAGACACATTGGAAAGGCCTATGGTTGAGCCGGCACCAGGCGCAATATCCTGCAGCATGCTCAGAAATTCAAGGCCGGCCAGGGTCTGGTCCGCTCCCAGGGTAATGGGGGATGCAATGGGGTCAAACAGCATTTTCTCATTCGGAACACCAGCCTCTGTCAGCGCCATCAGCAGGTCAACCGCCAGGGCCGCCCTTTCGTTGGAGTCCCGCGGCATACCGTCCGGACCCCACAGCAGTGCAACTGCACTGCAGCCCGCCTCGGCCGCAATCGGCACCAGGGCCTCCATCCTCTCCGGCCTGGCCATGATCGAATTCAGCACCGCATCGGTTTTATTCTTAACCACCTTAAAACCGGCAGCCATGGCCTCAACATTAGTCGTATCAAGGACCAGGGGCAGATCACTGACTGCCTCAACCGTCTCAACCACCCAGGGCATAAGCTCCTGGCCGTCTTTTCGCGCCGGCCCAATGTTCAAATCAAGATAGGTAGACCCAGCGGCTGTTTCCTCCTTGGCCATCTCCTGGATAGGTGCGGGGTTTCTCTCCTTCATAGCGGTCCCGCTTCGCTTCCCCATTATATTAATGCTCTCTGCGATTGCCTTTACAGTCTGTGCCATTCCTCCTCTCCTTTATGCTTTGGTTATCAGGTAAATTCAAACCGATTTTTTAATAAATTTATGCTACAGTTTTACAGAATACGGTGCCTTATGCCTCCTTTACAACGAAAGTACTAAGCAGCAGCGTTATAGGAAAATATACCCATAGCATGTTGTGGAATATTTTTCAAAAATAGCTTGTACCAAAAAGCTTGTAAACAAGCAACAAAGTTTAGCTTCTTGAGCCAATATGTTCAAAAAAATCCGTATAGTGTTACTCCTGTTTATCCTTTTTCTTGTAGGAGCAAGCAGCTACCTCACCCACAAGCGTACAACTGACTGGGACCACACTCTCTCAGTCGTCATCTATCCAATCAATGCAGATGGCAGCCCCTTAACTGCAGACTATATTGACAGGCTCACAGAAGACGATTTCAAGCACATTTCGCTTTTTATGCAAAGAGAAGGGTTGCGTTACAATCTTGGGCTCGCTGATCCTGTACTCATTGATATGGCCCCGGAAATATCCACCTTGCCCCCTTCGACTCCCTCTGGAACCAATACTTTTGCAATCATCTGGTGGAGTCTGCAGCTGCGCTATTGGGCCTGGAAACATGACACCTACCAGGGGCCTTTTGCCAATATTCAGGTATTTGTGCTCTATTATGACCCGAATACCTACAGTCAACTTGACCATTCCCTCGGCCTTAAGGAAGGCCACATCTGCATGGTAAAAGCTTTTGCCTCACGGCATCAGGCTGCCGGCAACAATGTAGTCATTGCCCACGAAATGCTGCACACTCTTGGCGCCACCGATAAGTACAACCTGCAGACGCTCCAACCCATCTATCCTGAAGGATATGCCCATCCTGAGCAGAAGCCCATACTGCCACAGCAATTTGCAGAGATCATGGGAAGGGCAACCCCTCTTTCCGCCTCCGAATCAGAAATGCCGGACAGCCTTTCCTATACTGTCATAGGCCCGCAGACAGCCAGGGAAATAAACTGGACAGAATAGCTTTTTTCATTGATCCATCATATTTCACCAAATAGTTCACAAAGCTTGAAATGTAAATATCAGTTTCCGTAATTACAAAAGCATTCTTCAAATCATTACAACTGCCGCTGCAAAAAAATTGGCTATTTATTCTATAACTTCGGGTAAAGAAGAGATATATACCGTGGGACTTTCTTCTAGACAACTTGGATGAATTCTGCTACCGCATTAACAAAAGATTCTGCAAACATGGTCTTCCGCTTCGACTGTTAACTGCAAGATTTTCTCATACTCAATTAACTGCAGCATAGGAATTGTCAAGAGCCACATACAATAATTTCATTTTACTCCATAAGTTTTGGAACCTATTTTCTTTTAGGCCTTAAACAAGGAGGTATTCCAATAATTAGAGATCTTCTGAAAATTTGCATAATCACCTCAGCGATGCTGGCAGCCTTGTTCGCTTTGGCAGTACCAGTCATGGCAGAACAGTTTGCTGCGATCGAGATAGATGCTAAGCTTAATTCTGTCGATGGATGCATAGACTGTGGATGCAGAACCAAGGGACAGGTCGAGCCAGGCACGAAAAAGCAGTGGTGGGTCGCCTTCGGCCAGGTCGAACCTGATGGCCAGGAAGGGTGGGAAGTGGTCGGATCCTCGAGCCACTGTAACGACGGTATGTTCCGAAATGTTAGCTCTGATTTTAAACGGACTGTTGGGAATCCCTACGTTCTCCTGGAATTTTCTACCGCAATAGTCCATTTCTCTGAGGGAGAGGTCCATCTTGAAACGGATTTAAATTTCAGCAAGCTTTCCGGCTTTGACACTAAAGGGGAACCCGTTTATGCAAACAGCATACAGAAAAGAACATTAAGTCTTGACGATAACGCCACACAAACTCTTCCACTCCTAATTTCAAGCAAGCATGAAAAGGAGGCCTTCGGTGTTCACGAGGTTCTTGTTCGTCTGAACTTGGTGATGCTGGGGCATGAACCCGTCGCATCCTATGGCATGATATCTGTGTCTGCGGATGTGCCGGGTGCGGAAGTTTTCCTCGATGGAGGATTCGTTGGCCGGATAACAGAAGGAAATCCTTTGCTCTTGAAAAATGTCCTGACCGGAACCAGAAAAATTCTTGTCCGGGATTTCTCAGGCCGCAAGGCACACCGAGAGCTAATTGTGGAGAAAAACGAAAATGCTGCCGTTTCGCTCAAGGTTCTTAACAATATACGTGCCGGGGACCTGAATAGTCATGTTCCTGTCGGTAAGAACCCCCAAGGATACGAAGAATACTGGCGAGTCCAGGACAGCGCTCTGACAGTGATGATCCCCGCTGGTGAATTCTTGATGGGTAGCAAAGAAGACGAGGGTGAACCTTCGGAACGACCGCAACATGTAGTTCATCTTCCGGTTTTTTTCATCGACAAGACTGAGGTCACCTGGCGACAATTTCGGAAGTATGCCGATGCGACAGGGGCGGGAATTCCCCTCACTCCGATCTGGGGGACACCGGACGATTACCCTGCGTCTTTCATCCTCTGGAAAGAAGCCAAGGGCTATTGCGCATGGATCGGGGGGAGACTCCCGACAGAGGCCGAGTGGGAAAAAGCTGCCAGGGGAACGGATGGAAGAAAGTATCCGTGGGGAAATGAGTGGGATCAGGAACGCTGCAACTCGATAAGTGGCGGCCCCCACCGACCCGAGGGCGTGGGCAGTTTTCCTGGGTGTGTGAGCCCATACGGTGTGCTGGATATGTCAGGCAGCATGTGGGAGTGGTGCGATGACTGGTATGGAGAGCGATACTACAGCGAGAGTTTGTCGCTTGACCCGCAGGGCCCTGCTTCAGGAACTCGCCGCATAATACGGGGTGGCGCTTGGATGAGCCAGCCATTATGGCTGCGGACAGCATATCGTTTCAACGTGCCTCCCACTACACGCAAAGCTGATCATGGTTTTCGCTGTGTTCAGGAGGCTCCGGAGTAAATATAATGACAATACCTCGTGTTCTTGTATCTGTAATGCTGATCATTCTGGCCATGAGTCACCAGGCGGGCGCGGTTCCTCCTGGTGGAGATAAACTCGAGATGTCTTTCGAAGTTATTGTAAATCCTGTTGATGATAATCCACTTACAGGATGCGAATCTTCGGCCAAGGTTGATGTGAAGGGGCAGGATTGGTGGATATCCTTTGCCAAGGTTCAACCCCTTGCAGAGAAAGGCTGGGAAAAGTCCAACAACGATATCAGGTGTGGCAGTGGCTCTTTTGACAGGAGTTCGTTGGATTTCAAGGGTTCTGGTGGAGTGCACTACCTGATTGCCGGATTGTCAATTGTTGCGAGGTTGCATCCTTCAGCCCTTATTCCCGAAAAGATACTTCGTCTAAACATCACGCTTTCTCTGCAAAAGTTCACAGGTTTTGGAGCTGACGGTGAGCCGGTTTACGTTAAGTCCGTGGAAAAAAGAACATTCTTCTTTCTGGAGGGAGGAGATGCCTTTATCCCCCTTCTTATTGCAGATAGAAAGGAAAACGAGGCCTTGGGCATTTACGAGGTTTTTATGAAAATTGCATTAAATAGGGAGAGGGCAGAGCCAGCTGACGTTTATGGTATCATACTTGTGACTTCCGGAAGAGAAGGAGGAGAACTCCTTCTGGACGGCGGCGAAACTGGAAACATCTCAGCAGGCGATGAAATGCTTCTCCAAAACGTTCCTGTGGGACTGCGAGAGGTAAAGTTGCACAACTCGGATACTGACATCGGGAAGGTGGTACGGGTGACAGCGAACCGGACGGTTTTGGTAGACCTCAATCTTCCTGAACCGAAAAAGAAGCCCTTACTTTACCGTCTTGAACCCCTTGGCAAGAATACTCAAGGGTATGACGAATATTTGCGGGAGCAGGATCGAGCGGTGGTCGTCAAGATCCCGGCCGGGGAATTCCTTATGGGTAATAAAGATACGGAGCGATCCCCTCATGAGCACCGGGTATACGTATCTGACTTCATGATGGACAAAACAGGTGTGACGTGGGCTCAGTACAAGAGATTTGCCGAGGCTACTGGGGTACCCCTTCCTGCGCAAGAGCCTTATTGGGGGATTCATGACGACCATCCGGCTGTTTTCGTCACATGGGAAAATGCAAAAACCTATTGCGAATGGACCGGGGCCCGCCTTCCCACAGAGGCTGAACGTGAGAAGGCCGCTCGGGGAACTGATGCCCGGAAGTACCCCTGGGGCAACGAGGAGCCAGACGCTCAACGAGCAGTTTTCCGGCGCAACTGGGGCAAGGAAGCAACGGCCGCGGTTGCTACGCACCCTGCAGGGGCAAGCCCCTATGGTCTTCAGGATATGGGAGGAAATGTTTGGGAATGGTGCTCGGACTGGTATGATGATGACTACTATAATGTGAGCCCTTACACGGATCCAAAAGGTCCTTCCTCAGGGAACGCTCATGTGGTGCGAGGAGGTTCCTGGGACAGCCGCCCTGACGTCTTGAGCGCATCATGTCGCAGCTGGGGGCACCGCGGTTACCGCGAGGGTGATTTCGGGTTCCGTTGCGCAATGAACATACCACGACGAATTTCTTCCAATCAGGGATTAAAACCCTTTTGAAAGGAATACCATATTAAAAAGGGGCTGTTCTAGATAATTTTGCATGTATGGAGTAGTGTTTTCATAATCCTGGCAAAAAACTACTCCTGAAAATACTCCAATCGGAGTATGTTTTTTTTAAAATTTTTGTATTAACAATTCAAAATGTATAAATGAAAAAAGATTTCTCATATTGAAAAAATATAATGAAGTGCTATAACCAAAAAAATACCTGGAAATTTATAATTTAGGGCTTTGTTCTAATTACTTCATAATCTCAGCCAGATGCATTATTGAATGTTTCTGGTAACGTTTCACTATTTTTAGCTGTTTGATTGTTGAACCTGTCATCCTCGTGATGACTTGATATAGCAAGAAAAAGCTAAACCATTCGCGAGAGTGGGGCGGAAAGTCACGGGTCTTGAGAAAGACGGCCGGATTGCCTTGGATATGGCAATCCGGTTTTTTAATTATTGGGAAATGTGAAATAAAAGAAGGGAGGCTGCGTATGAAAATTTCAATGAATCGCTTCGGGATAGGATTTTTATGCCGAACATGTTTACTTTTTGTGGTTTTGGGCCTGTGTCTGGCTGTGCCAAATGCTCATGCTGTAAATGGGATACCTGGACAAGATTGCTTAAAGCAAAAAACAGGACTCAACAATCCATCGTGTACAGCCAATGATGTCAGGATCACAGAAGTAGATGTTCTTACTCCAGGTTTCGTAGGATGTGAAATAGGCGAGACGATTAATCTTGATATCA
>JAHEID010000084.1 GCA_024639555.1 Deltaproteobacteria bacterium | reverse complement strand
AGGTGTTATTTCCATGGGAAAGGGTGACAAAAAGACCAAAAAAGGTAAAATTTTTCGCGGTTCGCATGGCAAAACAAGACCAAAGAAAAAAGTAAAAGAAAAAAAGAAGTGACCCGGTTTTTCTTTCTGCGCCCTCATTTGCCTGAAAGAAAAATTCTGCTTCAATTCCAGCGTTCGGTAACCCCTTGATTATTTTTGTATTTTTCATGGTGGTGTAGTTTTACGCCGGTATTCATCCTTCTTTATAACCAGGCTGCAAAGTAGTTCCCTGTTCCCGGATAAATATTTTTCAGTTTGGCCTGAAATTACTTGTCTTTTGGCGTTTATTGTTGATATAACTCCAAAATTATGAGATTCAGCTACCGTACGATATAAAACTGACTGCCGGAGTAAATATATTCAAAGGACATGCGGCAAATTTTTTTGTCCGCACTGTCCATAGGAGTCAAGGATTCATGAAGATAAAGACAAACCTTTTGTTGTTCGTGTTGTGTATCTTTTTACTGCTTGTGAAGATCGTTTTTGCAGCCGAAGAAGAAAAATCCGACGCCAAGGCCCAGGCTCAGCCGCAGGGGCCTCCTCCTGCCCTTGTTGAGGTGGCGCAGATTATTAGCGGTGAAGCTGAGCCCATGGTGGAATTTGTGGGAACAGTATATTACGCCCGTAAATCAGATGTTGCCGCCGAAGTTGATGGCGTTGTTGAGCAGGTATTCTTTGAGGAGGGGTACCGGGTTAAGGGCGGCGACCCTTTGGTCAGTCTGGGGTCAGATATCCTGGATACGGTTATCAGTGCTACCCGGGCAGATTATGGGCTCGTGCAGGTCGAACGTGAGCAGGCGGAAAAAGAGCTTGCCAAACGGGAGCCGCTTTATAGGGAGGGTTCAGTTTCCGAATCAGCGTATGATGAATATTTTTTTAAAGGTAAAATGCTGGAAAACCGATCTCTTTCTTTAAAGGCATCCCTGGACAGGCTTCTGCTGGAAAAGAAAAAAAAGAAGATTCTTTCCCCTTTTGACGGCATAGTCGTGAGGAAGAATGCTGAAAAGGGAGAGTGGGTTGATGAGGGTGGCATGGTGGCAGTTATAGCGGATGACAGTTCAGTCGATGTAGTGGTCAATGTCCCGGGCGGAATGCTCAAATACCTGAAACCGGGAAAGGAGCTCAGGCTGAAAAGCGAAAGTGAGGAGTTCACAGGGGAATTCCTCAGTTATGTGCCAAAGGGCGACGTTGCCACAAGAACCTTTGATGTGAAAATCCGCCTGCAGAACTCCGCCGGCCTGATAGAAGGCATGGAGGCCAGGGCCCTGGTGCCTGCGGCAGAAAAAAAGACAAGCCTCAAGGTGCCGCGGGACGCCCTGATTGACAGGTTCGGCCAGAATGTCATCTGGCTGGCAAAGGACTCAACTGCCAGGATGGTACCTGTGCAGGTTATCGGCTATGACTCCATGTTCGTGGGAATAGCAGGCTCCGGCTTGGAAGAAGGTGACATGGTAGTTGTAAAAGGCAACGAAAGACTGCGTGAAGGGCAGCCGGTTATGGTAGGCAACAAATAGAAGGCATGGTGTATGGATATTGTTAGTTTTTCGATAAAAAAACCGGTCACCATATTGGTCGGTATTATTTTGGTTGTCCTGTTCGGTGTCATCAGTTTGCAGACACTGCCCTACCAGCTCAGCCCGACCGTGGTAGAGCCGATAATTACGGTTGCAACGACCTGGCGTGGGGCAACGCCCTATGAAATGGAACGGGAAATTATTGAAGAGCAGGAAAAAACCCTGAAAGGCATTCCCGGACTGACAGAAATGGAAAGCGAGGCGTTTAACGGCCAGGGCTCCATTTCCCTGACCTTCAAGCTTGGCACCAATGTTGATGATGCCCTGCTGCGCGTTTCCAACAAATTAAACGAGGTCCCCTCGTATCCGGAAGGGGTGGATAAGCCGATTATCAATGCTACCGGCGCAGCAACCTCGCCGGTCATCTGGATCATCCTCAAGTCCAATGAAACGAATCCGCGGCATATTGAAACCTACAGAACATTTTTTGAAAATGAAGTCCGTCAGCATTTGGAGCGCGTAGAAGGCGTGGCGGATCTTTTTATCGGCAGCGGTGTGGATGAGGAAATGCATATCATTGTCCGGCCGGAACAGCTTGCCGCCTACGGCCTGACCATTAATAATGTAATACAGGCAATCCGCGGCGAAAATGTGAATGTTTCGGCAGGCAACCTGGGGGTCGGACGCCGGGATTTCAGAATCCGCACCACCGGTGAATTCAACTCTGAGGAGGATATTGCCAATGTGGTTCTCGTCTCGACCGGGGAAAAAAGGGTAACAATTGCAGATGTTGCCGGGATAAAGCGGGGCTACAACAAACGCAACAGCACTGTTATCCATAACGGTAAAGGGGGTATTGCTGTAGGCGTCAAGCCTGAGCCTGGCACAAATATTCTGGCCATGACAGAGCGGGTCCAGGAGGTAGTTGACTGGCTGAACGAAGAAAGACTTGCACCGCAGGATATCAAACTGGAATGGGTCTATGACCAGAGGCGTTATATCAATGGCGCCATTGATCTGATCAAGCAGAATATATTGATCGGTGGCATGCTGGCAGTTATTGTGCTGCTAATTTTTCTGCGCAGCATCAGGTCAACGCTTGTTGTGGCAACCTCGATCCCCATCAGCATCATCGGCACATTTATCTTCATGAATGCAATGGGCCGTAACCTGAATGTTGTCAGTCTGGCGGGCATCGCTTTTGCTGTCGGTATGCTTGTGGACAATGCCATTGTGGTTATTGAAAATATTGACCGGCACCGCAAGATGGGCAAATCTCCCTTTAATGCAGCATATGACGGAACCCGCGAGGTATGGGGTGCCATTATTGCTTCAAGCCTGACAACGGTTGCTGTCTTTCTGCCTGTTGTATTTATCCAGGAGGAGGCCGGACAGCTTTTCCGCGATATAGCCATTGCAGTTGTCGGTGCCGTATCGTTGAGCCTGATCGTATCCATGACAGTCATTCCCATGTTCTCCTTCAAGCTTTTTTCAGTTGCAGCTACAAAAACCAAGAAGGAAGCGGGTGTTCTGGCCCGTACCGGAAACAGGCTTGCCTCTTACCTCATGCAGGTGGTTTCACTGGCTACCAGAAACTGGGGTACCAGGATCGGGACTGTCGGTCTGCTGATTCTTCTGGCTGTCGGTTCGGTTATCCTTCTCATGCCGCAGACTGACTACCTGCCCCAGGGGAACCGCAATTTTGTGCTCAGCATCCTGGTGCCTCCCCCTGGTCTTTCCCAGCAGGAAAGACAGGATATCGGTGAAAAGCTTTTTGTCATGGCAGCGCCGCATCTTAGAAAAGAACATGACGGCTATCCGGGTATCCTCAACATGTTTTATGTCGGTCGGGAGTCGCTCATGTTGTTCGGGGCCATGGCCACCGACTGGGACCGTGCAGCAGAGCTGCTGCCCCTGTTCAGGCGCATGATATTTTCGGTTCCAGGCATGTTCGGTGTCTCCATGCAGGCGGGAATTTTTCAGAGCAGGATCGGCAGGAGCCGTACCGTAGATGTTGATATAAGCGGTGACGACCTGGATGCGATCGTCAAAGTCGCCGGCATGATGTTCGGCGCGGCAAAGCAGACCATGCCCGACACCCAAATCCGCCCCATACCATCGATAGAGCTCAGCTATCCGGAGGTTAAAATAGTACCGAACCGTGAACGCTTGAAGGCCAACAATATGAGTGCAGCCGACCTTGGCGTAGCCCTGGATGTCCTCATGGATGGCAGGATAGTCGGAGACTTCAAGCAGGAAGGGAGGAAAACCATTGACCTTGTGCTTAAAACAGATGACGAATTAATCACTACGCCTGAAGCCCTTTACCAATCACTGGTTGCCATGCCGGGCGGCAGGGTTGTACCTGTATCATCCCTTGCTGACCTGGAGCGCACCACCGGCATGACCCAGATACGCCACCTGGAAAGAAGCCGGACCGTAACCCTGCAGATGACGCCGCCAATGGATATGCCGCTGCAGACGGCAATGGAGGAAATTGAAGCAAAAATCATAAGCCCGGTGCGGACCAAGGGGCTCCTGAAAGGTCTTAATGTCAGAATGAGCGGTGCGGCAGACAAACTCACGGAAACCAGGGAGGCACTGAAGTGGAACTTTGTCCTGGCCGCTGCCATTGCCTATCTTTTAATGGCATCACTCTTTGGAAATTTTATATATCCTCTCATCATCATGCTGACTGTTCCCCTGGCCGGGGCCGGCGGCTTTATCGGCCTGAAAATGCTTAACCTCTTGAGTGCCAAGCCGCAGCCCATGGACATTTTGACCATGCTCGGCTTTGTCATCCTGATCGGAATTGTGGTAAATAATGCCATACTCATCGTGCACCAGGCATTGAATAATGTGCACAGTGGCATGGATTATCGCGAGGCAGTGCTTGAATCAACCAGGAGCAGACTGCGGCCCATCTATATGAGTGCCACCACCAGTATCTTCGGTATGCTGCCGCTGGTCGTCTTTCCGGGCTCAGGCTCGGAGCTTTATAGAGGTCTCGGGAGTGTTATTATCGGCGGCCTTGCCGTGTCTACAGTTTTTACTGTTTTTATTATTCCTTCAATTCTTATTTTTGTCATACGCATGGAAAAGCCACTGAATCCGGGCAAGGTAACGTAAAAGTTTTTTCCGGCTTTGTTCCGGCAAAATACAGCCGCATCACACCGCAGAAATGGAGTGGCGCGGTTTTTTTATTTTGCCGTGCTGATAAAATAAAATATTGCGCACTTTTCTTTGTGTTTTTTGTTGACAAAGCGCCGTCTGAGCGATATGTTCCGGCATTTACTGAATGAGTATTCAATCGTTTTTGCTCCGGGTTTGCAGATGCTGCCAGTGCTTCTTATGTGCTAAAAGCGATTGGTTACGGGAGGTTAAAGGTTAACCTTAGTGTTTAAGGTTGTTTAATAACAATAGACCGTTAAGAAGGAGGAAACAAAGATGCCAAAGCATGATACGCCTATGTTGGATGAGTTGGAAAGCGGTCCTTGGCCGAGTTTTGTCACAGACATTAAGAGGCAGGCTGAAAAAAATGACGCCTGCTGGGACATTCTCGGACAGCTCGAGCTTTCCTATAAGGACAAGATCACCCATTGGAAGCACGGCGGTATCGTCGGTGTTTTCGGATATGGCGGTGGAATTGTCGGCCGTTATTCTGACGTTGCCAAACAATTCCCCGGTGTTGCCCATTTCCATACCGTTCGAGTCAACCAGCCCTCGAGTAAATTCTACAGCTCTAAGATTCTGCGTCAGATCTGTGAGATCTGGGAAAGACGCGGTTCCGGCATGACCAATATGCACGGTTCAACCGGTGACCTTGTTCTCCTGGGAACATTCACCGAGCAGCTGGAAGAAATTTTCTATGAGCTGACCCATGATGTCGGCGTTGACCTCGGCGGCTCCGGCGGCAACCTGCGTACCCCCTCCTGTTGTCTAGGCAAGGCCCGCTGCGAGTGGAGCTGCTATGACACCCAGGCTGCCTGCCATGATATCACCATGACCTATCAGGATGAGCTGCACCGTCCTGCCTTCCCCTACAAGTTTAAGATCAAATTTTCCGGCTGCCCCAACGACTGCGTTGCTGCCATCGCCCGTTCAGACCTTGCTGTTATCGGTAACTGGAAGGATGACATCCGCATTGACCAGGCAGCTGTGAAGGGCTACATCAGCGGCGAATTCCCGGCAAACGGCGGTTCCTACATAGGACGTGACTGGGGTGCATTTGATATGAAATCTGAAGTTCTTGATCTCTGTCCCACAGGCTGCATGTGGATGGAAGGCGACGAACTGAAGATTGACGATGCTGAATGTACACGCTGCATGCACTGCATCAACGTAATGCCCCGCGCGCTGCGCCCGGGTGTTGAGCAGGGTGCCACCATTCTTATCGGCGCCAAGGCCCCGATCCTCGATGGTGCCCAGATTGCCACCATGATCGTGCCGTTTATCAAAATGGATCCGGCGAACGATTTTGAGGAACTCAAGGACATTATTGAGAAGTGCTGGGATTGGTGGATGGAAGAAGGCAAGAACCGGGAGAGGATCGGCGAGTCCATCCAGCGTATCGGTCTGCCCACCTTCCTGCAGGTCATGGAAGTTGAGCCTCTGCCGCAGCATGTTAAAGAACCGCGCTCCAATCCTTATGTCTTCTGGAAAGAAGAAGAGGTCCCCGGCGGATTTGAACGTGATGTTGCGGAGTTCAGGAAAAGAAACCCCATGTAAAATCCTGTATGCATGACAATGTCAACAGATACATAACGAATTGTAAATAGATATAGAGATATTTAAGGAGGTTATATTATGGGTTACAATCCAGACAAACCGATGGAAGACAGGATCACAGATATCGGTCCGCCGCATTATGAGCAGTTTTTTCCGCCGGTAATAAAAGAAAACTATGGCAAGTGGGTTTACCATGAAATTTTAGATGCCGGCGTTCTCAAGCATGTGAGCGAGACGGGCGCCGAGTGTTACACGGTCAGGATCGGCTCCGCCCGGCTCATCAGCACTTCACTGATCAATGACTACTGTGACATGGCTGATAAGCACTGTGACGGGTACCTGCGTTTTACCACCCGCAATAACGTTGAATTCATGGTGGACAGTGCTGACAAGGTGCAGGCTCTGGTAGATGACTGCAATGCCCACGGCATGATGCCTGTCGGCGGCACCGGCGCCGGCGTTACCAATATCGTCCATACCCAGGGCTGGGTCCACTGTCATACCCCGGCCACCGATGCTTCCGGTGTGGTTAAGGCGGTTATGGATGAACTGTTCGATTACTTCACCAGCATGACCCTGCCGGCCCAGGTACGCGTTGCCCTGGCCTGCTGCCTCAACATGTGCGGTGCGGTGCACTGTTCCGACATCGCTATCCTCGGCGTGCACAGGAAGCCGCCGCTGATCGACAATGACACGATTACCTCGGTATGCGAGCTGCCGTTGGCCATCGCCGCCTGCCCCCTGGGCGCCATTAAGCCTGCCAAAGGCATTAACAGCGCCGGTGAAGAGGTAAAAAGTGTATCGGTTAAAGTTGAGCGCTGCATGTTCTGCGGTAACTGCTATACCATGTGTCCTGCCATGCCCCTGGCAGATCCGGAAGGTGACGGTATTGCCATCCTGGTTGGCGGCAAGATCTCCAACTCAAGGTCAGCGCCAAAGTTCTCCAAGCTCGTTATTCCGTTTCTGCCCAACACTCCGCCACGTTGGCCGGAAACTGTCGCGGCAGTAAAAAATATACTTGAAGTATATGCAAAAGATGCTAAGAAATATGAACGCGTCGGTGAGTGGGCCGAGCGCATTGGCTGGGAGAGATTCTTCGAGAAATGCAATATTCCGTTTACGGAGAAGAGCATTGACGACTACCGCCTGGCATATGACACCTGGCGGACCACTACCCAGTTCAAGTTCACAAGCCATATAAAATAATTGTACCCTAGAAAGGAGTAGCAACATGGCTGATAGAGAAGAAGTTAAAGCACAAATTCTTGAATTGCTGGGCAAGTCCAAAAAGCCGGCATTGTATCTTAAGGACATGCAGAAGAAGGTTGATGCAAAACCCCGCGAGATCAAAAATGCGGCCAATGAACTTGTGAAAGAACAAAAGGCTATGTTCTGGTCAAGCGGCAGCAGCACCATGTATGCTCTGCCGGACCGGGCCAAAGACGAAGACAAGCGGGGCGTGTAATTCACCACATTTTTCTTCGTTCTTCAGTAAAAGCATAAAGGCAGGGGCAGAAGTATGCCCCTGCCTTTTTTTTTGAATGTAAGCCGGGAATTACAACCGGCTCAGGGCATAGGAATACTATACAGCCGTGGAGACTCGGAACATAATACGACTTGACGTCACAGAATCCACCAATTCGGCAGCCCTTGAGGTTGGCCAACTGGGCGCTGCAGCAGGAACTGTTGTTGTGGCTGAAACCCAGACCGGCGGCAGGGGAAGGCTGAACCGTTCCTGGCTGTCACTGCCAGGTATGGGGCTTTACTTCACGATCATCCTGAGGCCAAGGCTGGTCCCGGAGCAACTGCCAAAAGTTACCCTTGCCGCAGGTTTGGGTGTCTGCAAGGCTGTTGAAACTGAGTATGATGTCCTCCCCAAAATAAAATGGCCCAATGACTTACTGTTGGGAGGGAGCAAATTTGCCGGCATCCTGAGTGAAACAGGTTCAATGCAAAACGAATCTACAGGCCAGGCACCACTTGTTGTCGTTGGTGTCGGAATAAATCTCTTTCCTCCTGCAGGAGGCTTTCCCGCTGAATTAGAGGAATTCGCCACCACCTTATCACAGCATGTTTACACGGGGATTTCGGCTGAAATTCTGTTGGAAGCATGTGTTCTCTCTATTGAGAAAGAGTTGCAGCATCTGGTAACGGGAGATTTTCAGACAATTCTCAAGGAATGGAAGCAGCGCGATGCCAGCAAGGATAAAAATCTCACCTGGGTCACACCTAAAGGGGAAAAAGTCACAGGTGTTTCACTGGGGCCTGATGCGGATGGCATTTTGCGTATTCGGGATCAGGCAGGGGCCATTCATACTGTTATATCAGGCGATATAAAACTGGTTGGGAATATTCCAGGATAATTCAGTTTCATTTATGTTTTTCGTTACAGTACAAGGATTTCTTTGCTGAATGTATTCAAATTCCTGAATATTGCTTGACGTTCATTTCTTTGCCTGCCCTGTCAATCGTCAGCAGTTTTGTATGCTGACAACGAAACGAACCAAAGAAAGATCAACCGACTGTATCGGCCCTTCGGGCTCCCTGGAGTTTATACCCCCTTGAGGGGTACTTCTCGAAACGACCGGGAGTTTGAAAACTCGCTACGCTCAAACAGGGTCAAACTCCTTTTTCGGTCGTTTCTGTGATGCTCGGCTGCGTGAAATGGCGATAACAGAAAAAAGTGCGTCCTTTCTGATTTAGGGTTAATCCTTATTTTGATAACAATTAATTAACTCACACCCTTTTTCAATGAAAAACTCTGCAGTGCGTCATGCAGCTGCGCCGCATGGTCAGGCAGCCTCTCCTGTATCAGGCCAAAGTCATCCTGATCTTCATCTGCATATATTTGCAGCAGTGATTCGTACATATCGGAAATCTCCTGCGCCTCAAATGACTGCATGATTTCCAGAAAATCCGCAACAGAACCGAACAGTACTCTTTTTGTTGCCGAGGCAGCGCCAAGCCCGGCAAAGAAACCTTCAACTGCTGCATGTACTGCAAAGTTGTCAAGCCAGCAAGGCTTCCCGACGCCATCGAGTCTGTCCAGCCTGATCCTGAGGCAGAGGTTGAGCAGGAAGTGGATCGCTGCAACCAGCGGGTCAGCCGTCTCTTTACAGTCAAAATGCACAAGGGGTTCATACTGCCTGGCAGTGATCAGTTTCACCGAGAATGCACCCGGTTCAGGTTTGACAACAAAATCCCCGGCACCATGGTGCCAGGGATAGATCTGGCAGAAAGAGTCCTGGTCATAATAACATGTCAGGATGTAGGCAACCTGGCGCAGCATTTCATAGCTTTCCGCTTCCGAGAGAAAACGGCAGCCGTTGTCATAATCCCAGAGTTTGATTTTTTGCCTGTCTGATCCCGGCGCATCGCTGACATGCCATTCGTGATGGGAGTCAAGCCACTCTCCCAATACCATGAGAAACTCTGCAGCACCTGTGTCATTCTGCCATGTGACAGCCCCCCTGTAAAATAATTCCGGCAGATAATCCGGTCCGATTTGAAAAAGCTTTTGGAGAATCCCATATTCTGCCTGCAGGGACCTTTTGGCAGATTCTGACACTGCTGTGGTAACAGCAAATTTGCTCTTAACCCCGGGGCCGATAATTTCAGCACTGGCAATATGGTAATAGGCACCATGCTTTTCAGAACGGATGATAACCTCAGAGATATCAACAGGTTTCAGGTTAGCAAACCACCCCAGTTTTTTCAGGGCTGCGCAGAGGGGATTTCCCTCATTCAGCATGATGAATTCCTGCAGGGCACCAAAATAGTCAGTCAGTGTGAGAAAGGGATGTTGCTCTTGCGGGCTTATGAGAAATGGCTGATCAAGAGCCTCAGGATAAAGTTCTAGATCGCCATGGGGCCCGGACAGGAGAAATTGAAAATGCATGGCTCGTCTTTGCAGCCGGGAAGTCCGGTAAAGTCCTAACCGGGACTTCCCGGCTGCAGGTTCAGTCAGTCAGCCTGGATGATAGTCTAATAGCGGTAATATTCGGGCTTGTAGGGGCCTTCTGCTTTGACACCGATATATTCCGCCTGCTCTTTGCTCAGGGTGGTAAGGTTGGCGCCTATTTTTTTGAGGTGCAGCCTGGCAACCATCT
>JAHEID010000211.1 GCA_024639555.1 Deltaproteobacteria bacterium | reverse complement strand
CAGAAAATTGCCGCCACCTTGAACAGTACAGGCACGGCGTCCTTCTTTCTGCATCCGGTTGAGGCCATGCACGGTGATCTGGGAATTGTTGACTCCAGGGATGTGGTGCTTGCCATTTCTTACAGCGGCGAAACCGCGGAGCTGAACCTCCTGGTTAACAGCCTGAAAAACCGTGCAGTGTCAATAATTGTAATGACTGGCAACCCTGAATCAACCCTGGCAAGACTTGCCGATGCTGTCTTAAATGTTGCTGTTCCGAAGGAAGCTTGCCCTCTTGGCCTGGCGCCTACTGCCAGCACCACCGCTGCGCTGGCCATGGGTGATGCACTGGCTGTTGTCCTTCTTGACCGCAAAAAGTTTCAAGAATGTGATTTTCGCAGGAACCACCCCGGAGGAAGCCTGGGTGAACGGCTGAAAGTCAATGTTTCGGAAGTCATGATCACCGGCGAACACATTCCCATGGTAGAAAAGAATAACTCTTTGCGCCAGGCGGTCTCGATCTTAAACGCCAAAAACCTTGGTGCCGTCCTTATAGTTGATGAAGAACAAAGGGTCGCAGGTATTATCACCGATGGTGATATCCGGCGTATGGTGGCAAAAGAAGTTAACCTTGATACGCAGCGTGCTGCAGATCATATGACTCCGGCACCCAAAACCATCTCAAAGGAACTCCTGGCCGCAGATGCCTTGAGCATTATGCAGGAACATGAAATTACCATTTTAGCGATAACCGACACACAGGGGCATCTGGCCGGCATTTTACACCTGCATGATCTGCTCGGCAAAGGAGAATTCCGTTTCATGGTGTAAACAGTTCCCGAGGTCCTTAAGGATTATGATGTGACCGGAATTCCCGGTGCTGTGGCTGTTCACCTAAATATTTCAATAAAGAGGCGGGTAAAATATGTGTCAGATGAACGTTGTACTGAAAAATAATGGCGGGCAGGAAAACATAATGGAGAATGTGACTCACCTGGAAGTTACCGGCGAAGGGGTTCGGGTCAGCACCTTTTTTGAAGACCCGAAGCTGGTAAAATCAGCCCGGGTTAAAAGTATTGACTTCCTCGGGGGCACGGTAACCCTGGACAATAAAGCCTCAGATCATGACTGAAAAACAATACACGGATATTGAAAAGCTGCAACTGCTCATAAGCCATTGGCTGCAGCACAATGAAGACCACGGCAAGGAATATGCAAAATGGGCGGCTCTAGCCAGAGAGGCCGGGCAATCCACTGCTGCTGAATGTATCGAGCAGGCGGTTGACCTGCTTGCAAAGACAGACAGGGCTTTTGAAAAGGCCCTGGCATCTGTCGGGGGCCCGGGCAAAGGGCACCGGCACCATCATCACCACGATTAATCCAGAGAGACCTGCAAATCAATCGTGGGATTTGCCTCGGCCTTCAAAGGTCCGCAAAGCATCAAACGGGTCCTCACTTCCCGAGGCAATTCTTCCCTTAATTCTCAAAATCCAGTAGCTCTCGGGAGTCGCTGCAATTTTTTGCTGCAGATCTCTTGAAACTCCATGGGAGTCTTCTACAAGGTTGTAGAAACGGCTGTCTATACCAATAAATCCATCCTGGAGATGGGCTATGGTATGAAGTATTTTTGACAGATAGCCCTTTTCCAGGCACTGAAGGTCTTCAAGTGCTACAAAACCCTCATCTTTTAAATTTGCCAGAAATTCTCCCAATACCTTTTGATTGGCTCTAAGCCCTGCCTCCATTCTTGCCCGGAAATTTTTTTCAGTTCCGGAGAGCGACTCATGTTCGCTGATCAGGACCCGGTCATACCGTATGAGCATGGTCCTGGCAAAAAAGCGTTTCACTTGCTGTTGGCAGGCTTCAAAGCCGGAACCTGCGACCAGGATATCATGCGATATTTCCAGGGTCCCCATACAATTCTCCTACTCTATAACTTGTGTCTATGCCTGAAAAGTTGTCGGCATCGAAAAAAAACACGATGCGGACACGTATCCCGTTTAAACATATTATTGTACTGGGGCGCTTTTTATTTCTTTAACTCTTTGCAAGCCAATCAAAAATTGGCAACCGTGGAATATCAAGAAAGCTGTTTACATGGAAATCAGCGGGCAGCGCAGGATTCTTAAAGGAAATGAGACGCATGTTAACTGCCGCGGTATGCTCCCGGTCAACCATGCTGTCGCCGATGTAAACGGCCTCGTCTGCTGATAGCTGGAAGTGACTTAGAATCTTCAGCAAGGCCTCGGCATGGGGCTTTGGCTGCTGCACGTCAAGAGATGTCACCACCAGGTCATAATATGGACCCAGTTCATGCATCTTCATAACGGCATCCATTGTTGTACTGCGGTTGGTGCTTATTGCCGTATAGAACTGCGGCTTCAGAAATCTCAGAAACTCCTTCAGGTCCGGCTCAATACGCATAAATTTTAGAAACGGGGTGTAATCAACCGATTGCCTGTACGCGTTGACCTTGTTAATTTCATGCGGGTACTTCCTGAAAATATAGGCGACAGAAGCAAGCACGTTATGGGAGTGGACATAATCCTCTTCCTGCGCGTCCATCAGGTGGTAACCGAATTTTTCCAAGAGGTGATTATAATATTTCCTGTTGGCGTCTTTTGAGTCAAACATGACGCCGTCACAATCAAATATTACAAGTTTCAACTCAGCCATAATCTCCAGTTTCGCCGAGACACCAGTATCTTCATTCAGAAGCCAGTTGCAGCATTTCTGCAGTGATGCCTTCAGCCCCCTTTGTTTCTCTCTCCAAACGTTCAAAGAAAACTTCCATAAAAGTATGCCGCTCCTCTGCAAGTCTTTTTCCTTCCGGGGTCAGCATGCGGTCCTTAATCTTGGACATCTTGAACTTGAATTCGCGATAGGCTGTGTCTTCCTTGGAATATGGCTTGCAGGCAAGAATGTCGACATCACTTTCATTGTGGAGTTTTGCACCTGTCTGGCCGGCAAAAAGAAAGGCCCGGCCAATGCCCACAGCACCTATGGAATCCAGCTTGTCTGCATCATAGAGAATTTTTGCCTCAAGTGTCCCGGGGATTTTGTCCCCCCGATACCTGTGCGCTTCAATGCAATGGGCAGTTTCATCAATGAAGGCTGGTGCAAAGTCAAGCCTTACCAGGATCTCTCTGGCAAGTTCCGCGCCTTTTTCTGCATGGCAGATTTTTCCCTGCTCCCTGGTCTCAAACCGTCTGCCGATATCATGCAGCAGGGCCGCAGCGCTCAAAACATCAAGTTTCGCGTCCATGAGCCGCCCAATAT
>JAHEID010000210.1 GCA_024639555.1 Deltaproteobacteria bacterium | reverse complement strand
ATTGCCCTGACACAATCGACAGCCATACGCCGTGTGGCGCCAATAATAGCCGGTTCAGCACCGGTTTCTGTTAAACAGCTTGAAAGGGAGATGGTCGTGCTCGGTTCGAGCTCTGATCTCCTTGAAGTGCGGCGTTTGACTATGGGTCAGGGCAGTTTCCTGCCGCCTGGTGACTTGGATCGTGGTGGAAATATCTGTGTTATCGGATCAAAGGGCAGGAAGGAACTCTTCGGTAACCAGCAGGCCCTCGGAAAATGGCTCAGGATCGGTGAACGTCGTTTTCGGGTAATTGGTGTCCTGGCTGATACAGGGGTGTCACTGGGAGAGGATATGGGCGAAGTGGTAATAATTCCGGTGGCAACAGCCCAATCGCTTTTCAATAAAGTTTCTTTGTTCCGTATAGTGGTTGAAGCATCCAATGAAGATGCCATTGGACGCGCCAAAAAGGCAATACTTTCTATTATCCGGGCCCGGCACGAGGGGGAGGATGACATAACAGTAATAACCCAGGATGCTATCCTTGCTACCTTTGACAAGATTTTCAGGGCACTTACCTTGACAGTCGGTGGTATCGCAGCCATCAGCCTTGTGGTGGCCGGCATCATGATTATGAATATAATGCTGGTGGCAGTCTCCAACCGGCGCTCGGAGATCGGCCTGCTCAAAGCCCTGGGAGCACCGCGAACACAAATCATGGGACTTTTTTTGACAGAGTCGGCACTCCTGTCTATTACTGGAGCATTTCTAGGATTCCTCCTGGCCTATAGTGCAATGAAATTGTTGGCCGGTTTTTTTCCGGAATATAATTTGGCGCTTGCACCCTGGTCACCGGTCATGGCCTCTGGTTTGGCCTTGGGCACAGGAATAATTTTCGGGGTGCTGCCGGCACGGCGTGCTTCATTATTGGAACCGGCTTTAGCATTATCACGCAGATAGGATTCCCGAAACCGGGTTAATCAAACTGCCTAAGGATTCAGGGGTAGTGAAAAGAGGAAATATGCACATACAGGACTTTATCCAACTGACCACCAATGCTGTGCGCTCACAACGTATGCGCAGTTTTCTTACAGCATTGGGTATTGCGGTGGGCATTGGTTCTGTAGTGCTGCTCACCTCGCTCGGTGAAGGCCTGCACCGTTTCATGCTGGCTGAATTCACCCAGTTCGGCACCAATCTCATCGGTGTCAATCCAGGCAGAGTAACCACACATGGTGTTTCCGGGGCCCTGATAAGCAATGTCAGGCCGTTAAGTATCGAGGACGGCCAGGCACTCAAAAAAATTCCGCAAGTGATAGATGTGGTTGCTGTTGTACAGGGTAATGCGGCGGTTAAGGTCGGCAAGAAACAAAGAAGAACCACAGTCTATGGAATTGACCCTGCAGCACCCGAGGTTTTCAAACTTCAAATGGCTACCGGAACTTTTCTGCCGGATGATCCTCCACGTGCGGCACGATCATTTGCAGTTCTGGGCAGCAAAGTAAAGGATGAGTTGTTCGGCACAGGCCAGGTATTGGGCAAACGGATTCGTATCGGCTCAGAACGGTTCAGGGTCATAGGTTCCATGGAATCCAAGGGACAGATGCTTGGTTTTGATCTTGATGATGCCGTGTGGATACCTACTGCAAAAGCCCTTGCCATGTTCAACCGTGAAAGCCTCATGGAAATAGATGTGCTCTATAAAGAGGGCAGTTCAGCAGAGGATGTTTCCGACCAGATAAAAAAGATATTAATCGCACGTCACGGTACTGAGGATTTCACCATTACCACCCAGGAGAAAATGCTGGAAGTATTAGGAAAAATATTGAATATTCTGACCCTGGCGGTCGGTGGCCTGGGAGGTATATCATTGTTGGTCGGCGGTGTTGGTATCCTTACGATAATGACAATTGCCGTTAATGAAAGGACCAACGAGATAGGCTTGCTGCGGGCGCTTGGCTCGGAAAAGAATCAGATCCTGGGGATTTTCCTGGGAGAGGCAGTGATTCTTGCCTCTATGGGCGGGCTTGCTGGCCTGGTGCTGGGGGTTGGTGGCGCCTGGCTGCTTGGGTTTCTGGTGCCGGCTCTGCCCACGCATACTTCCTGGACCTATATAATTGCGGCTGAATTGCTTGCTGCCGGTATAGGTTTGCTTGCAGGAGTTTTACCTGCCCGCCGGGCTGCTGCCTTAAATCCGGTGGATGCCCTGCGCAGCGAATAGAAGTAATGACAACTCTGGGTAAGGTTTTGTTCTTTAATTATTCAGTTTTGAATCGTAGAGTAGGGTGGACTAAAAGAATATTTTTGAAAGCTTTTATTTTCTCTGTCTTCTGCATTCTGTCATCTGTTTTCTGGTTCAAACATTGAACCTGAATTCTATAATATCACCATCCTGCACGGCATAGGTCTTGCCCTCCAGCCGGACAGTGCCCTTCTGGCGTGCGTCTTTGTAGGAACCAGCCTCCATGAGGTCCTTATAGGCAACGACCTCAGCCCGGATAAAACCCTTTTTTATGTCCGAATGGATAACCTCGGCAGCCTCAAGAGCCGGGGTGTCTTTTTTGATGGTCCAGGCCCGAACCTCATCAGGTCCGACTGTAAAGAAAGAAATTAAACCCAGCAATTCATAGGAGAGGGTAATCATCCTGTCCATGGCCGAGGTGGTAATATTATATGCCGTTAAATATTCCTTGGCCTCGTCTTCATCCATCTGAACCAGTTCATGTTCCAATCTGCCGCGAATGGCAAGAAATTTTTCGTCTATTAAAGCATCTCCGATCTTCGGCATAGCCTCTTCTTCATCCTCGTTGTTAAAGAGGATGAGCATGGGTTTGCCGGAGAGAAATGTAAACCCCCTGAGTTGTGGCGCGGCTGCCAGTTCAGGACTATGGCGCAGAGGTTTTTCCTTTTCCAGTATTTCCTTGCATTCCGCCAACAACCTGAGTTCTTCCGGATCAGACTTCTTGCCTCTTTTCCGGTCGAGCCCCATACGCTCGAGACGCTTTTCAACGACCAGCAGGTCAGCAAAGATCATTTCTTCGTTTATCTTGTTAAAATCCTGCAGCGGAGTTGCAGGTTCATCACCAAATCCCCTGAAGTTACGGACAACGTGGATCAGGGCATCACAGGTCCTCACAGTGGTCCAGGCTGTTTCGTCGCCTTTCTGTCCAGGTTTTTGCATGGGTATATATGGCAGCAGGTATTCAATCTGGGCGAAGATTGTCTTTTGGGGGTTGTACATGGCACTTAAACGGTCAACCCTTTCATCAGGGACCCTGATGGTTCCAAGGCGGTCTTCGGGCTT
>JAHEID010000209.1 GCA_024639555.1 Deltaproteobacteria bacterium | reverse complement strand
TGCAGTATAACTGGTTGTTCGTAATGAAAGAATCATGTTAGCCGCCCAGGGAAATAAAGAGTTTTAAAAGCCCCCAACCGATGTCGAAGGAAGGACAAAAAGGGTGCGGATTCACTCTCAATGACTTGTCTGTTTTTGTAACCCTGTGCAGCAGGGGCGCGGTTGTTTCTGCCGTGCGCCCCCGCTGCAGAAGGATAGGGGCCTTTTCTAGCTTGCCGCCTCTTCATCCTTTTTCCAGGTGTAAAGTATTGGCAAGCGGTACAGGATGAAGCGGTAGGTCACTATGTAGAGCGCGTAGACGGTGATGCAGATCATCACTTCCCGCCAGTGCGGTATTTCCTGATACAGCTTCCAGTTAAAGGTAAAAAGAGCGGTGTTCAGACGGTTTAAGACAATGCCGAGAACCGCTATGAGGGCCGCGAACCTCGCAAGACCTGCCATATTATTCCTGATGGAAATTGTAAAAAGTATCAGCGGCAGTATGACACCGGCACCCATTTCCAGCATGTACCATTGCCCCCAGCCGCTTGCCAGGTATCCCCAGTCGCCATCATGAGCGATGGCAATTACCTTAATGACCAGGTAAGTGATCAATGCCAGGGTAGCGCCTTTTGCCAGTCCCAAAGTGAGGCGGTCCAGGCTATCGAGAAAATTGCTGTCACAGCGCCAGGACATGGTTTTCTTGCAGATTGTGCTCACGACGATAAGCATGCAGAGACCGGCAAAGATTGAAGAACAGAAGAAATGGAACCATTGGAAAGGTGCAGAGAACCATAATGGATGGACCTTGCCGGGGGCATATGTAAACAAGGCACCCAAAGCACCCTGATGCAGAGTAGAAAGAATGATGCCGGCAATGGTCAGCCCGAGTACTATGCTCTTGATAAATGTTTTCAGTTTAGGGGTGCCGGCCCATTCTGCAAAGGCCGGGAGCAGTTCGGCAACCTGCACTGAAAGATAGGTTGCAACATGCCAGGCAACCAGGAACAGGACAGCTGCAGGGCCCAGTGAGACAAACATAGGGTAGATCAGGCGCCAGGGCTGCCCAAGATCAACCTGCAGAAAAATAACAGCGAACAAATATCCCAGCAGGCCGTTTAACAGGGCCAAGCGTTCGATGGGTTTGAAATCATGGCGGCCGAAGACTTCAACCGTTGTCCCCAGCATGAAGCCAGAAGCTGAAAGGGGAACCATGGTGAAGAGTCCAAAACCAAGAAAGAGGCCCCAGGGGTAATCATAGGAGCTGTGCGTTACATAACCGAGCCCGAAAAGAAATCTGGTCACTGTTACATAACCGCCAAAGATGAATATGATGGCAAAGATCCAGTTGAGAGGGTTTCGGAATGCCTGGGCCAGGTATTCACTTAAGCTCAGTCCCAGGAGTAGTTTTTCTTTAATGCCAAGCTTCTTTTTGTCCGGGCTATAATGTCTGGCCACAGGAGTTTTCCCAGTTGCGATAAGTGTTTTCATTCTCTCCAGTCCTCCTATGATTTTTCAGATTTTTTTTCTTTTTGCTGTGCGTCCTTTCGTGTTGCAAGCAGATGAAATCCTGCAAACAGGGCAGGCCAGATAGTCAGCACCATGGGAACAATAGTCAGAAATTCCTTGACATAGGAGAGAATCGGCTGCGTACCGAGATCAGTATCAAACCCTACCTGGTCAAAGGGAGCACTTGAAAGATACATCCAGGAAGTTCCGCCAACTTCATTTTCGCCGTAAATATGATCTTCATAAAGGTCAGGGTAGTTTTTTATTCTTTGGTTGCCTATCTTGATCAGGTCCTGGCGTTTACCAAAGGTAAGGACCTCTCTCGGGCATGCTTCGACGCAGGCCGGGGGACGTCCGAACTTAAGCCTGGTGTCGTAGCAGAAGATACATTTCTTGATGACCGGATTTAAAACACTTGAGTAGCTATAGGCAGGAATATAAAATGGACAGGCCACCATGCAGGTGCGGCAACCCACGCAGACTGTGGGGTCGTAAATAACCGCGCCCTCAGGTGTCTTGGTGTAAGCTTTAACAAAGCACGAGGTCAGGCAGGCAGGCTCATTGCAATGATTGCACTGGATTTTACGGAAAAGAGGGTGGTCCTGCCCGGGAATTTCATAGCGGTTGACAACCGTGTATGCACCCTCACTGGTTCTGCGTGTATGATCCAGTACGGACAGGTCGTCAAAAGATTGCGCCGGCGTGGGGAGGCCTTGTTCCTTGTTGCATGCGGCTTCGCAGCTGCGGCAGCCAACACAGCGAGTCAGGTCGACCAGTACGCCCATGGCCTCAGGATATCCACCGAATGTTGCTGAGGCAGCTGCATTTTTGCTTTTGCCGATTACCGAGGCGGCAGCTCCTCCGAGCAAGCTGCCTTTCAGAAATTTTCTTCGGTTCATAGCTTTCATTATCTTCTCCTTCTATTTATGCTGAAAGGTAATTCAACTTTTCGTCGACTCTAGTGTCCACCACCTGTTGGTTTGTCGCTTTCGGGAGGTGCGTAGTTCCCGGCATGGAAAAATTTGTCGCCGGCATCTGTGCGGGTATGGCAATCCTGGCAGCCGTTCGCTACACCCATTTCCGCATGACAGTTCATACAGCGGATGTGATACGCTGCTTTCAGCCCCACTTTATCGCGATGAAACAGGGTATTATCAGCATCAATTTTGTTAAGATATTCAGCTTCGAACCGTTTGCTTGAGTGGCATCCCTGGCAGGAAATCTCATCAGTTGCACCACTTTCTGCATGGCATCGCTGGCAGTTTTCATCTTCGATCTGTGTGCCAAGGGTATGGTGATGGCAGACTGCGCAGTTGCTCTCGGTAACTTCTTCATGCATCGCATGATCAAAATAGACGGGTTCATAAAGCTGGGTCAGTGAGTTAATTTCGACCTCATCAGGCCCATCACCGGCTACAGCATTGGTGCTGTACCAGGAAAAGCACAACAGCATTGCCACGATTGTACTCAGCAGATATTTGGGGATATGCTCCATTTTGTTGTTACCTCCTTTGGGGTTATTTTTTCTAAGTTATTGAAATTTTGAATGATTTTTGTTTAAAAAGCCTGGATTTTGGGTAAAAAAAAGCCTGGCAGGTTACTGCAACACAACCAGGCAGGATGTCAGAAAAAAGGTTACGTTTCGGTTGCAATTCCTCCTTTGGTACGATTGAGATAGGTATAAAAAGCGGGGAAAGCACCAAGAAAAAGAACCGCAATAATATATTCAACCCCTTTGATATGGGTATAAAAGTCGGACAGGGTATGAAACTCCTGCAGCAAACCGACAGCGATCAAATATTGACGCAGCAGTT
>JAHEID010000208.1 GCA_024639555.1 Deltaproteobacteria bacterium | reverse complement strand
GACAGGGAATTTCGGCACGGTGATCTGGCCCAGGCCTTTCTGGTTATCGCGGCAACTGATGATGAAGAGACCCAGAAGCAGGTTTATGAGGAGGCAGACGCCAATAATCTATTGCTGAATGTGGCAGATGTGCCACAACGATGTAATTTTATCCTGCCGGCTACTGCAAAGCAGGGTGACCTGGCCATTTCGGTTTCCACGGCAGGCAAGAGTCCGGCCCTGGCCAGAAAGATACGCATGGAACTTGAAAAAAAATATGGGCCGGAATATAGAGTGCTGGTCGATATTTTGGGTGCTATCCGGCCGCAGGTTCTGGCTTCCGGGCTGCCGCAGATGGAAAATGAAAAGCTGTTTAAGCAACTGTTGCATGATGACATGGAAGAATGGATAAAGAGCAAGAATTGGGACAGCATAGAAAAGCACCTTCGTGCAGTTCTGGGTGACAGGGCAGGTGATGATTTGCTCTCTGGAATCCGGTCTGTTTTTGATGAAGAGTAATTAAACTACATACAGGAGTATTTTTGGATGGGCTATCTAATATTTCAAATAACCCTGTTTACCTATATTCTGGCAACAGCCGGCTATATAGTTTACTTCTGGTCCCAGCGGAATGAGATCAGGACAGCAGCACGAAGGATTCTCATTGGGGCAGGGGTTCTCCATCTGCTTTATTTCATCGTGCGTTATTTTGAGGCGGGACACACTCCTTTATCCAACCACCATGAAACGATTTCTTTCTTTGCCCTGTCACTGACCTGGGGGTATCTCTCTTTTCATTGGAGATATAATGTCAGAAATTTCGGCACATTTGTCAGTCCTCTCATTACCATTCTCATGGTCATTGCCACATTTTCATCCCGTGAGATCACACCTCTGCCGCCAGAATTGAAAAGTCTTTGGCTGCCGGTGCATGCCTCCATTGCCATAATGTCTTACGGGTTTCTGGCTCTCGCCTTCTGCGGAGGTATCATGTATCTCCTGCAGGAAAGGGAGCTGAAAAACAAGCGCTTTGGACTTTTTTACAGCCGCCTTCCCTCGCTGGAAGCTCTTGATAATCTCAACAGCCATTGCCTTGCCGTAGGTTTCCCGCTGTTGACTCTCGGAATGATAACAGGCTCCGTGTGGTCCAAACAGACATGGGGCATGTACTGGCAGTGGGACCCCAAGGAGACCTGGTCACTGGTCACCTGGTTTTTCTATGCCGCCCTTCTTCACCAGCGTTTCACCGTTGGCTGGAGGGGACGACGCGCAGCCATCATGGCCATAATAGGTTTTTCAGCCATTCTTTTTACCCTGTGGGGAGTGACATATCTGCTGGGAGGTATCCATTCCTATGTCGGCTGAGAAGATCATGATCCTCGGGGTGAACCACAAAACAGCCCCGGTGGAGATCAGAGAACGATTAGCATTTACCAATGACCCCGGTACTCCTTACAGAGAGTTGAAGGTCATTCCGGGATGCGAGGAGTTCACCTTTCTCTCAACCTGCAACCGGGTCGAGGTCCTCTTTGTTTCTTCTACACCCGTGGAGACCGAGAAAAAGGTCCGCAATTTCCTGTTCAATAACTCCATGAGTTATGAAGAGGCCGGTCAGTACGTCTACCTCCACCAGGGCGAGGATGCGATACAGCATTTATTCCGGGTTGGCGCAAGCCTTGATTCCATGATTGTCGGTGAGCCACAGATCCTCGGGCAATTGAAACAGGCCTACCGGGATGCCTCGGAGCAGGATGCTGCCGGCCTGATAGTAAACCGGCTCATGCACAAGGCCTTTTCTGTTGCCAAGCGTATACGCACCGAGACAGAGATCGGCTCCAGTGCAGTATCCATCAGTTATGCTGCAGTGGAGCTGGCAAAAAAAATCTTCGGCGACCTGAAAAATAAAATTGCCATGCTTGTTGGCGCAGGTGAGATGGCAGAACTTGCGGCCCAGCATCTCATGAACCAGGGGGTTGCCGAGGTGCTTGTGGCCAACAGGACCTTTGAACGTGCTGTAAACCTGGCCCGCTGTTTTAATGGTAAGCCGGTTGCACTGGAAGAGTTGATCCCTCAGCTCGAACATGTTGATATCTTGATCAGTTCCACCGGTTCTCCGGATATAATCCTGCACAGTCAGGATATGAAACCCATCATGCGCAAGCGGCGCAACCAACCGATTTTCCTGATTGACATTGCAGTGCCCCGTGACCTTGATCCAAAGCTGAATGACCTGGCTAATGTTTATCTCTACGGTATTGATGACCTGAATAATGTTGTTGATATTAATAAGGCCGAGCGGGATAAAGAAGCGGTTCAGGCTGAAAGGATCGTTACTGAGGAAACCCTCAAGTTCATGCTCTGGCTTGGCTCCATGGAGGTTACACCGACAATAGTTACAATTCGTGAAAAAGCTGATGCTATTCGTAAGGCAGAGCTGGCAAAAACACTTTCCAACCTGAACAACCTTTCTGAAGAGGAAAAACAGGCCATTGAAAAGATGACATCCACCATGATGAATAAGATTCTTCATCACCCCATCATTTTTCTTAAAAAAGAAGACTCCCACACAGACAAAAAGATTAAATTAGCTTACTTTCGCAAGGTTTTTAACCTTGACCCAGACCCTGGCAATTCCGAATAACCCCGTCTCCATGAGCAGCCATAATAAAGAAGCATTGATTGCTGAAGAGGTTTTTGTGGTCCAGCATTCAGGCGAGATCCCTGAAGTTACCTTTCACGAAGCGCTTTATTATCTGACTGAAGATCATGAAGGTCCGGGCCTGCAGATGAAACCTGATGATACCTTTCCCCTGAAGCAGGCAGTAGTTAAACGATACCGGACGATTATTTTAAGGGATCTTGATCCCGGGAATCGCGACAAAAGAATTTACCGGGGCCTGGCGCGCTGTGCGGCAAACTGGCAACGGTTGTTAAAATTCTGCACCAGAGAGGGGATTGATTTTCAGGTTATACGGAACCAAGCAGCAGATGCTTTACGGGAATTTTTTGATACAGAAGTTGCGGATGTGGAAAGCAAGAAGAGGTCTTCATGTATAAATTGCTGCCAGGCAGAAATTGAGGAACTGGCTATGTCATTAGGGGTTTCTTTAGACAAACTGCCGGAGGGATGGCAGGAGTTGTGTCCGGCTAAATGAAATGGCAGTAAAAAAATCCCCTATCGTGAAAATTATATTCAAGATAGGGGATTTTTACATTTAGAATTTGATGCAGGAGTAATGAATCGGCAACCAGCTTATTAAAGTTGCAAATCCACCGGACATTTTGACACCTTCAGACGTGCAAGCATCCATGTGAACGTTTTAGAC
>JAHEID010000083.1:5613-10701 GCA_024639555.1 Deltaproteobacteria bacterium | reverse complement strand
CGACATTAACACTCATCTGTTCTACTTTTGTGTCTGCCATAGTCGTTATTCCTTCTCAGCTGGAGTTTCGGCAGCAGCATCAGCGGCGGGAGCTTCTTCGGCTGCAGGCTCAGCAGCAGCATCAGCAGCAGCGCTAGCGGCGTCTGGTTTTGGAGTTTCGGCAGCAGCGTCAGCAGCGGGAGCTTCTTCAGCTGCAGGCTCTGGCTCTGGCTCCAATTCTTTTTCTAACGGAATATCAGCATCAGCCATGAACTGCCTGAACTCGTCTTCATAAGCAGCATAGGAATGCGGTTTAATACTGGGATCATTCCAGGGATTGACATGCCGTACCATGCGGTTGTTATTGGCCAGGTTCCTTGTCGGGCTCAGGAAAACACCGCCCAGGTGCATCAGCTTGCTGAACGGAAAGTATACCAGCAGGGCACTAACCAGGAATACATGGATGTAAAACATTGAACCGATATCACCTGAAATGGCGGGGGAAAAAGTCGCAAGACCAACTGCCAGCTGTTTAATGGAGACAATATCCACCCGGAAGAAATAGCGCATCAGAATGCCTGTCGCGGCAATGGCAAAGATCAAAAACAGGGGGAAATAGTCTGCGGCAAAGGAGATGTATTTGACCTGAGGGATAAGCACCCTGCGCAGGAACAGGAAGGTTACGGCACCTACAAAGATCAGGTCCGTTTGGTACAAGACCGGTACGCCGATCTGGAATAAACCGTCAAAAAACTCCATCTGCCCGATAAAGGCCGGTACCGGGTTGAGGAACAACCGCAGATGGCGCAGGACAATGATCAGGAAGCAGTAATGGAATGCCAGGCCAAAAAGCCAGAGCCATTTACTGGAACCATAGACCAGTTTCGGACCGTCATGGATTTCCGCCCTGGTGTTTTTAAACAGCGAACGGAAAGCGAAGACTTCCAGAATCATCCTGCCCACAACCTGCCAGAATGTGGCAGGACAATCAAGTTTGTCCTGTTTTATCCAGTCCAGCGATTTTCCCTGCCCGCTGGTTGTAGGTACCCGGAAGGGAACCGGAGACTTGGCCCAGTTGATAACCCGGTAGATAAAACCTCCGAGAAAAATTGCAAAGGCCAAATAGGGGAACACCACCCCGAATAAATAATCCAGTCCTACCAGAGAACCTAGCCATGCTATAACAATCAGGCCAATAACTGCAAGGAATGCGTGCTTCATTTATCGTTACCTCGCTTCAGGTTAATCTGTTGATTTTACTCTTATCTGCCGACTCAATTTTTCTTGACTTGAGCATGGCCGACACACATTTCGTGCCATCAGTTAAGGTATGCCTGCCGCTCAATACTTCATTTATTCTTATCTGGTGCAAGCGCTCCCGGCAATCCATATAAAAATCAAAGGCCATGAGCGCAACCCTATCTGTTCGTGCCTCAAATTCGGACAAGCTTGCACGAATTTCTTCCCGGTTCTTTTCCTCGGCCAGTTCTTCCCTTATAATGCCCTTGAGCAGGTAGACAAAGGAAACAGACTGGGATGGAGTAAAATCCTGCACGGCACGGATCTTGATTATGTTTTCCAGGGACCTGGCAGCTTCCTCCAACTCTCTTTCTTCAAGCAGGATTGCATAAAGATCCTGCAGGCCCTCAGATATTGTGGCACCGATAGGATTGGCAAAACGGTCCTTCTGTTTTTTGAAAAACTCAGGTGACCCGTATGAGTCCAGCACCAGGTCAATCCATTTCTTAATAATTGCCTTCTTTTTTGGGGCTAACAAACTTTCTAATTTCATCTCTGCTCATCCAGCAGTGCAGGTTTTACAGCAATAAATGATTGAATGGTCATTCATAAATATATGAGCCGATGTCCTATCATGTTTAAACCGATTTATCAACAAGAAAAAACATCCTTGCTGTAAATTTTGATTTTTTTTCCCAAAGAGAACAATAACAGATGCAGAACCATTCCCATGACAGAGCTTTGGAGTGGACCACACCCACATTGTGGCAGCAGAACTTGCAGGAGGGATTTAATAATGCAACCAGCGCCGGAAAATTCCTGCACCGGAGAATTATCTAGAACGACTAAAATTTACGGAGTGAGTGGGGGCCGGCCTGAAGCCTTTCCTTCAGCATGGTATAGCGCTTTACCACGCGGTCGTTGCGAATGGCTATATTTATCGCCTTTTTGCTGCCGACCAGGATGACGAGATTCTTACCGCGTGTCACCGCAGTATATATAAGGTTTCTCTGCAGGAGTGGATAATGGGTGGTGTGCAGGGGAATAATGATGCAGGGGAATTCCGAACCCTGGGATTTGTGCACTGTGATTGCATAGGCCAGAACAAGTTCCCCGAGGTCTGCGGACTCATACAGAACTCTCCTGCCCTCAAAGCTGACTTCTACGCTCTCCTCCTCGCTGTCTATTGTGGAGACGATACCCTGGTCGCCGTTGAAAACTTCTTTATCGTAATTGTTGCGGATCTGCATAACTTTGTCCCCCGCCAGCAATCGCCGTTGACGGTCGTCGCGTTGCGTCGCGTTCGGATTCAGGGTTTCCTGGAGGCGGAGATTTAGATTCTCCGTTCCTATGATGCCCTTACGCATCGGGGTTAAAACTTGGATATCCCTGACCGGGTCAAAGTTGTAGCGTTTTTTCAAACGTTGGCTGCAAAGACCAAGTATTTCCTTTTCAATCTCCTCTGCTTCATCCCGAAATATGCAATAGAAGTCCTTATCGCCTTCATAGTCAGGCAGCAGTTCCAAGAACTCTCCCCTGTTGATGCGCGCCGCATTGAAACTTATCAGGCTCCCGGGGCTCTGCCGGAAAACGGTGTGCAGGCGGGTTACGGAAATCAGGTCTGAATTAATAATATCCTTAAGCACATTTCCCGGCCCCACCGAGGGGAGCTGGTCAACATCGCCAACCAACACAAGGGCCGCCTTGTCTGCAATCGCTTTAAGAAGAGAGTTGGTCAGAGTGATATCCATCATCGACGATTCATCGATGATCACCATATCTGCTTCAAGGGGATTCTCCCTGTTTCTCTTAAAGGTCCGTATCGCGCCGTCATATTCCAAAAGCCTGTGGATGGTTTTTGCTTCCCGACCGCAGGCCTCGGACAGCCTTTTGGCTGCGCGTCCTGTCGGCGCTGCAAGTTTTACTACAATGCCTTTCTGAGCCAGGATAAGAAGCAGTGCTTTGAGAATCGTGCTTTTACCGGTTCCGGGGCCGCCGGTAATGACTGACACCTTCTGGCTTAAACCCATTTTTACTGCTTCGGCCTGCTCGGGTGCCAGGTCCAGTTGCAGTTTGTTACTGGACCAGGCCACAGCCTGGGCAACATTTTCAATGCTATGTTCGGGCCTGCCACTGGAGAGTTCCAACAACTTTGCGGCCACACCCTTTTCAGCGAAGTATATGGGGGCCAGGGCGATGTTTTCATCATCCACTGCAATTTTATCAGCACTCAGCAAACTATTTATCTGCTCCTCAATGAGGCCGGGATCACTGTAAAGATTCTCCTGTTCAGGAAACTGCTCCGATTTCCCTGTGAGCTTGAGCAGATATACTGCCTGTTCAAGCAGTTTGTCCCTGGGCAGGAAACAGTGGCCCTCGCCGGCTGACTCGTCCAGGGCAAAAAGCAGGCCGGCCCTGGCACGGCGGGGATCGTTTGCCGGGACGCCTAGCGAGAGAGCAATTGAGTCAGCTATTCTGAAACCCACGCCCCAGATATCCTCTGCCAGCTGGTAGGGGTTGCTTTTCACAACAGCCAGAGCCTTGCGGCCATAGGTCTTAAAAATCTTGACCGCATAGGTTGCGGAAATGCCATGGCCCTGAAGAAAAACCATGACCCTGTGTATCTCGCGCTGTTCCTGCCATGCCTTTTTGATGCTCTTAACCCGTGTCCTTCCCAGGCCGGCTATTTCATTGAGCCTGTCCGGGTCATTTTCCAGGATATCGAGGGTCTTTAAACCAAAACGGTCGACAATCCTGGCGGCATAAGCAGGGCCGATTCCCTTGATAAGGCCGGAGCCCAGGTAGCGCTCTATGCCGTTTATGGTATTGGGTTTTATTATCTCGTAGTTCTGCAGTTTGAATTGTTTGCCGTAGCGGGAATCGGTGATCCAGGTACCGGTCAGGGAAAGGGTGGAGCCGACAGGCACACCTGATAAAAACCCGACAACCGTGATGAGTTCTTTTTTCTTTGCATCGTCAAGCAGGCGGGCAACAGTATAGCCGTTCTCCTCGTTTTGGAAGGTAATCCGGTCAAGGATACCCTGGATCTCGGTGGTGGAATCTGATGTGCTATCCGGAAATAAGCGCTCTGGCATGGGCTTATACGTTTTACTCTGCCTCGTAAAGGTCCATCAAATTAATGGATAGTGAGCGGCCGCAACAATGTGGGTAAACTTAATTTGCTTCCTGCTGCCGGTTGAAAGCAACCGCATCGCTGTATTTCATGCCACTGCCCCCAAAAATATCAAGACTGCTCCCCACAGTCAAATCAAGCCTGCCTTTGCCAAGTTCCTGGATAAGCAGAAAATCGCTTAAGTCGCGCACGCCTCCGGCATAGGTCGTTGGCAGCGGAGACCATGCAGCCAGATTTACAACCAGGTCCTCGGCAATGCCCTGGCACTTGCCTTCAACATCAGCCGCATGGATTAAAAACTCGAAACAGAAGCGGGAGAAATAATCAAGAGTCTCAGGGCTGATCACAGTGTTGGTGAATTTCTGCCAGCGGTCAGTGACCACATAGTAGGCATTCCCCTTTTTTCTGCAGCTTAAATCAATTACCAGTTTATCGCGACCAACCAGGGCCTGCATCTCTTTAAGCCGGTCTGCAAGAATCTGCCCTGCCTTGAAAACATACGAAGTAACAATGACTGCTGCAGCCCCCTGATCCAGCCAGTATCCGGCGTTTTCTGGTGTTATGGAGCCGCCGGCCTGCAAGCCTTGCGGAAAGGCCTGAAAAGCCTCCCGGGCCGCAGCCTCATTGCCGGGTCCGAGCATGATGACATGCCCGCCGTAAAGGCTGTCACGCCTGTACATGCGGGCATAATGCGATGAAGAAAATTCTGAAGTGAAATTCGTCCTGAGCGCATCAGG
>JAHEID010000083.1:0-5513 GCA_024639555.1 Deltaproteobacteria bacterium | reverse complement strand
ATAATGCTTTACAATACTCGAAATGAAAAACGGATCAAGCCTCCTTCACCATCATTGTGGAGGGATCCAGGTTAAGGATTTTACCTGCTGCACCATCATATTCATCCTTGATGATATTAAGAAGGATGGAATCCTTCTCAGGCTGCAGTAAAATAACCGTATCAAAAAGGCCGTCCACCTCGTGGCAGGGAGCAGGAACGCCGGTGACACTCTTCCTGTTATCATTCCGGTGACGCAGAGCAGAAAACCAGCCCTGTACATTCATGGCAGCCATCATCTCCTTCAGGTCCATGACCGAATCATAGTCGGCCTGGGCAAAATCAAAGCCGTCAACCACAACAATGTCAGGCCTGAAAATATTCTGGTACACGAGGTCATTGAGGCGCTCTTCCAGTTTCAGCCTGCTGAAGGCTGACTCTTTAAAGGTCATAATCATGCGATTGCGCATGAGTTCATCTTCGATTTCAGTGGCATTGTCCAGCTGAAAACCTTCAGCGATATATTTGAAAATATCCTCATACCAGGCCTTGGCTTTCTCCAGACCTTCACCGATACTTACATGCAGTACCTTCTGGCCCCGCAACATGCTGTCCATGGCAATCTGCACCAGAATAGCCGTCTTGCCAAGTCCGGCCCTGGCCATGACCAATCCCATGCGGTGATCAGGCAGCGACTCTGATGATAAGGGATTAAGGACACGTAACGGGGTTTTTTTGATCAACTCCTCTTTCTGCATAATACAACTCCTAAAACCTGATTAATAAAGGCCATTACTTATGACTTTTGTTTTTCTTCCTGAGCTTTCTTGATTATTTCCTCGGAAACTGACTTGGGCACCTGCTTATAGTTGGCAAATTCCATGGTAAATTCCGCTTTACCCTGGGTAAGGGAGCGCAATACAGTAGAGTAGCCGAACATTTCCGACAATGGAACCTCAGACTCCACCGAAGTATAATTCGCTTCCTCAACAGTACCTATAATGATACCGCGCCTCTGGTTCAAGCTGCCCATGACCGCTCCCTGAAACTCTGAGGGACCTTCAACGGCAACTTTCATGATGGGTTCAAGGATAACAGGTTTTGCCTTCTGGTAACCCTCCTTGAAAGCGCCTATGGCCGCCAGCTGGAAAGCAACGTCGGATGAATCAACCGCGTGGGAAGCACCGTCATTGATAGTCACCCGGACACCCGTGATTGGAGAACCTGCCAGGGAGCCTTTTTCCAGACTTTTCCGAAAGCCCTTGTCACAGGATGAGATAAATTCGCGGGGAATAGAGCCTCCTACAATCTTGTCCTCAAACTCGTATTCGCCTTCTTCCATGGGTTCCATAAAGCCGCCTACACGACCGAACTGCCCTGAACCACCTGTCTGCTTTTTATGGATATAATTAAACTCAGATCGCTGGGTAATTGTTTCACGGTAGGCAACCTGCGGCTGTCCCACTTGTACTTCGGCCTGGTATTCACGCTTCATGCGCTCGACATAGACCTCGAGGTGAAGCTCACCCATGCCTGAAATAATTGTTTCGTTGGTCTCATGATCCACAAAAGTCTTGAATGTCGGGTCCTCCTTGGTGAAGCGGTTGAGGGCCTTTGACATATTGACCTGGGCCTTGTTGTCTACTGGAAGAATTGCCAGGGAAATGACCGGTTCCGGTACATGCATGGAACTCATGGAAACTGAAATGTCCTGGGATGTGAAGGTATCACCAGAGGCGCAGTCAATGCCGAAAAGGGCTACAATATCACCTGCAGCAGCTTCCTCAATCTCCTCCATCTCGTCCGAATGCATCCGGACCAGGCGGCCGACCTTGACTTTTTTGCCATCACGGCTGTTGATAATGGTATCACCTTTTTTCAAGGTCCCCTGGTAGATCCTGATATAGGTCAGCTGTCCATAGCGGCCGTCTTCAAGCTTGAAGGCCAGAGAAGTCAGAGGTGCAGCTGGATCAAGAGTCAGGAGAATCTCCTGCTCGTCATTCTTGAGATCAAGGGCGGTGTTTTTAATATCTTGGGGGGCAGGAAGGTATGCTATAACCGCATCGAGCATGGATTGGACACCTTTGTTTTTGTATGCTGATCCCATGAAAACCGGTACCAGCTCCAGGCTGAGGGTGCCGGTCCGTACTGCTTTCCGGATCATCTCTTCAGTGGGCGTTCCTTCCAGAATTGCCTCCATCAGCTCTTCTGAATACATGGAGGCGGCATCAAGGAGTTCCTCCCGCTTGGCCTCCGCTTCTTCCTGGAGTTCGGCAGGTATATCAGCTTCCCTGATGGTCTCGCCGTTGGCACCTTCAAAATAGAGGGCCTTCATGGTCACCAGGTCAACGACCCCCTTCAGGTCTGCCTCAAGGCCGATGGGTATTTGCAGCAGCACAGCATTGAGGTCCAGTTTGTCCCTCACCTGCTGGGCGACCCTGTAAGGATTGGCACCTGTCCGGTCACATTTGTTGATAAAAACCATGCGCGGTACCTTGTAGCGGGTCATCTGGCGATTGACCGTTATGCTCTGGGACTGCACACCGCCCACGGAACATAAAATAAGTACAGCGCCGTCCAGAACCCTGAGGGCCCTTTCCACCTCAATGGTGAAATCGACATGGCCCGGGGTATCAATGATATTGATGGCATGGCCTTTCCAGTTGCAATAGGTCGCTGCCGACTGGATGGTGATGCCCCTTTCCTTTTCCAGTTCCATGGAATCCATCTTGGCCCCGACACCATCCTTGCCCCGCACTTCATGTATGGCGTGTATTCTTTGCGTGTAGAAGAGAATACGCTCAGTCAGCGTGGTTTTCCCGGAGTCAATATGGGCACTGATTCCAATATTTCTTAACATGTCCAAATTCGCTTTCATTGTTGCTTCCTCAAACTTTCCTCTAGTAATACCTGGGTAGCATATTTGCACCCAAAATACATCTCTTTAATTGTTATATGCTTCATCGATGAACTGATGCTCACTGATGACAAAAAATAAATAACCCGCTTTCCACTTCAGACTTAGTGGCAGCAGGCGTCAACCCAATTCCGTCTACTATAGAAATGAGCCAAAAGAAGAAGCTGCCATCACAGCTTGGATGAACTCAAGCATCAGCCTGTTAGGCAGCCAATTAATCTAATTAAAATGTCTCTGCGCAAAAAATGATCTTTAATATGCGGCGTGCGGTATACACGTTTCTCGCCTTGCTGTCAAGCAAAAACGATAAAAAACAATCCAATCTGCTTCCAGGAAAAAGCTGCTCTTTTATCTGGAACCTGAATCCGTGATACGTAGTCGTTGCACGCAAACACGGAAGAGCCCCCTCAGCTGCAGAAACACCTAAGCCGGACGGGTGCTGACACAGCAGGCGGTTTGCCGGCAGCGGCACTGCAGGGCCCCACTTTTGATTCATTCATGTGAATCTTCATTTTACAGTTAAAAGGCCTGCAACTACTCGGCAATACCGGAATAGGCCTCGTTATAGCAATTTACCGTCATGGATCTAGGGGGTAATAAAAAAGGAGCCACAGGCAAAGTGCAGCTCCTTCTGCTATGCAATGGTGCCGAGACCAGGATTTGAACCAGGGACACTCGGATTTTCAGTCCGATGCTCTACCGACTGAGCTATCTCGGCGCCACCCAAAATGGAGAGGCAACTATATGGAAGGATAAATTCCTTGTCAAGTCATTTCTGCTGATACTACCCTGGTCTGCGCCAACCTGTCATGCCAGGCGCAGTGATCTTTGTCGACCGCTGACCAGAGAAAACCTGATGCCAAGGGAAGGAATGATAAAATGTAACCGGTCCAACGCAAAAAGGCTACAGCAGGGGAAACCTGTTTGTTATCGTTGGTGACGACTCGAATGCCCATTATCATTTTACCGATTGTCTGCCCAGACAAGGCATGGAACAGGATAAAATAAAACATGTGCAAGAAAATAAAACTTAAAGGGAATACAACCAGATAGGAGGAGCACAAGACGAGAATGGCCAGCGGCTCAAGGTGTAGCACTTCGTTGAAAAGCCAGTCGGCCAAAATGAAAAACAAGAATATCTGTGTTGCTGCAAGAAGAACAAAATCAATGGCGAGAGCCACTGCCCTGGCCCCAAAATTTGCATAATTCTTACTATCCTGTAATGGCATTAACAGGGCCCAATATTATCAGCTGTTCAGATGCGTAATGCCTGTCGGCGGAGAGCCTTTCGAAGTCGAAGTTTATACCCTGAAAGGGTGCTTATCTGCGAGGCCGACAAAATTTGGGTGGGATTACCGAGTCATTATGGATGGTGAGCAAAACCAAAGACTGTTACTTATTTCACCTAATCATCGAGATCAAGGTCAACATCATCAGCCCCGGATGATTTTGACTTGTCCTCATCCATATCCTCTAAAAAATCTTCAAGGTCAAACTCCAGGCCGCCCTCTTCATCATCATCAGGGACACCCATGAAATCAAGGTCCTCAAAAGTCTTTTCACCTGCCTTGGGCCCAGCCTCTTCCTCAGCTTCTGCGTCGACGGCAAAAGAAACAGGCTCCCCGGCTTCTTCAGCCTTTTCCTCTGAAGAGCTACTGTCAGTTTTTGCTTCGTCTTCATCAAAAGAAAAATCTATATCAGCTTCCGTGTCAGCCATTTCAATGGCTTCTTCCTCAACGGAATCATCCTCCATGGAAATGTCGACCCCTTCCTCAACTTCAGTCTCCATGGAAATCTCTTCAAAGGATCCCTCCCTGTCACCATAGCTCGACAAGGCAGCACTGAGATACATTGGAGTTTCAACTTTAATGGAAGTACCCTGCAATTCAGAGGCTACTTCTGCAATATCCTTCCCGCATTTAGCACAGGAAGTCAAATGATCAAAAGAAATAAAGCCGCATTTGGGACAACGCATCGCCAGATTCCTCTGTTAGGTTTTTTGTGTTGGATGAAAAATGGTTTATCATTTTTTTCTTGCATATATAAATTAAATTAGACGCCGTGACAAACACTAGTATACATCTTCTCAATTTGCATGCAATAATTATGACAAACTGCCAGCTTTATTTATGAAAAGAGCAACAAGTAATGCCGATGCCATATAAAATTTTCAGCTTTTGAAAAACGACGCTTGATACACAGGCCATAAAACAAATAATATTTTGCTGTAATTTCGAACCATTAGGAACAAAAAGCGACAAAAATAATTTCAATATTGTTTTTTTCTGAATACAGATATTTTTTTTCTTGTTCATGTTCCCCCTTTTCTACCTCAATAATTTCTGTCATAACTAATTAATATATCCTGTCACATGCCAAATCAGTTTACGCAGTTTGTGCAGTTCCATACATTCGGCGTCAAAAAAGTTTACATTAACTTTTTAAAGCGAGCAGGTCGTGCAGTATTACCCAAATAGCAACAGAATCTTTGGAGGCCCAGCAATGAACCCATCACTGCATTTCATTTTCAACAGAAGGAGTGTACGCAAATATGAAAACAGGGAGATCCCGGATGACAAGTTCAAAGACCTTTTTGAGGCAGCAATGGCAGCACCTTC
>JAHEID010000207.1 GCA_024639555.1 Deltaproteobacteria bacterium | reverse complement strand
ATTCTTTGGCCTTTTTCCCGAGTTCAGTACCGCCGCCGATATTCTGCCTGAAAATAGCGCCGGATTCAATATGCGGCATATTATATTTCTTCTGGACAATGGCGCCCTGGGTGCCCTTGCCGCTTCCATTGGGTCCAAATACCAAGATGTTCATGTGCTACTCCTTTTTATCAATTCTTTTGTTAATAAAAAAATATCCTAACTGCGTAAAATACAATGCCTTAGATGAAACCAAGCAAATGAGGCACCATTCATTTTTTAAAAGGGCCAATATATACCATATGAAAATTGATGCAAATAAAATATGGCATCTTCAAATTTTAAGTGCCTAAAGTAAATTTATTAGGTTTCAAGGGGTCGAGGGGACGAGTGGATATAAATGTAATTTATTAATTATCATTATATTAAGTCCTGTCCCCCTAAAATACCTTTAGAAACCTTTCACCTTTGGCTTTTATATTATAGCAAATGCAGTCTTTATATCTGTATTCTTTTCCCTTGGAACCTTGATTCCTCGACCCCTTGAAACCTTGTTTCTTCCCCCACTAATCTTTTGACATCATAGTACAAAGAAGGTATTTCTTGTACCCTTGCAGAGAAAATAATTGTATATAGCCTTCCTAAAATCATTCTTTGCAGACTTTTATAAAACCATTTCGAATTTCAGGAGTGTTTGCATGCAGGAAATAAACATAGGTTTAATCGGCTTTGGTACCGTGGGCAGAGGCCTGGCCCAGGTTCTTTACGAACAGCAAACCAGGCTGGAAAAAAGAGTCGGGGCTACCATGCGGTTGAGCAAAATTGCCGACATCATGGTGGAGTCCCTGCCGGACCATATTGCACATGACGGCAAGGTGGTTCTCACCAAGGATGCCAACGATATATTTATTGATCCGGAAATCCGCATTGTTGTTGAGCTTATCGGCGGCATCGAGCCAGCCAAGGCTTTTATACTAAAGGCCATCGAGCACGGAAAGCATGTTGTGACTGCCAACAAGGCACTCCTCTCCCAGCATGGAAAAGAAATTTTCGAGGCCGCAGCCCGAAAGGGAGTCGAAGTCGGGTTCGAGGCCAGTGTCGGCGGCGGTATCCCTGTGATCAAATCACTCAAGGAAGGGTTGGTCGGGAACAGGATCCTCTCCATAATTGGTATCATGAACGGTACGGCAAACTACATCCTTACCCAGATGACAGACCATGCGACTCCATTCGAAGACGTGCTCAAGGATGCCCAGGAAAAAGGCTTTGCCGAGGCGGATCCCACCTATGACATTGAAGGTATTGATACTGCCCACAAACTCGTCATCCTCATGACCATCGCATATGGTACACACATTCATCTTGACCAGGTCACCACCGAGGGCATCTCCCGCATACAGCCCATTGATATCGATTTTGCCAGGGAGTTCGGCTACCGTATCAAGCTGCTGGCCATCAGCCTCAACCATGGCGATCATGTCGAGGCCAGGGTCCATCCCACAATGGTTCCCGAAGAACACCTACTGGCAAATATCAATGGAGCTTACAATGCCATCCATTTCAAGGGTGACATGGTCGGCAACGTTGTGCTGTACGGACTCGGTGCCGGCATGATGCCGACAGGGAGCGCTGTTATGGCAGATGTAGTTGATATTGCAAGAGACATCCTGACTGACTCAGTGCAGCGGGTTCCGTCTCTTTCCTACCTGCCTGAATATTTTAAAACCCGCAGGATCACACCATTGGAAGATTTGCGCTGCCCCTATTATTTCAGGATGACCGCCCTGGATAAGCCCGGCGTTCTTTCAACAATATCGGGTATTCTTGGCAAGCATGGCATCAGCATCGAATCGGTTATCCAGAAAGGCAGAGGCCACAAGGAGGCCGTCCCCCTTGTCATCCTGACCCATGAAGCCGGCGAAGCAGCAGTCCAGCAGGCTGTTGCTGAAATTGACGCACTGGATATAGTGACTGACAAAACCGTCAAAATACGGATTCTTACCAATAACGGGGAAGAAGAATAAAAAAAGGGTCCAAGGGGTCGAGGCTTCAAGGGGTCGAGGTTAAAAGCAGTGCAGCTAAATCCAAGTAATAATCTGGAAACTGGCTATATAGTAATAGTTACAGCATAAAAACCTTTTTGTTGTAAGCAGAAGTCTTTACTAAAAACATCTTCATCAGACATAGATTTAAAACTAGTGCATCGAAGAACTTGATAAACCATACTTATGGAACATTTTTCCTTAAAACCTTGGCTGCTTGAACCCTTGAAACTTTAACGTAAGCATTTCCAATGAAGTACATTATTCTTGTGGGTGACGGCATGGGTGACCTGCCCCTGTCCGACCTGAACTCCAGGACTCCTCTCGAGGTCGCAAACACCCCGACCATGGACAGCCTCAGCCGGAACGGCGAACTGTTCAGACTGCAAACCATACCATCAGGCATGCAGCCGGGCAGCGATATCGCCAACCTGTCTCTTCTCGGGTATGAACCGCAAGATTTCTATACTGGTCGCGCCCCGCTCGAGGCTGCCAGCATGGGTATCGAACTGGTTGAGGATGAGACTGCATACCGCTGCAACCTTGTGAGCCTGGGGAAAAAAGACCCCGATTCACTGGTCATGATTGATTTCAGCGCCGGCCATATTCCTACCGGAGAGGCAAACATTTTAATCAATGGGCTCCAGGAGGAACTGGGATCCGACCTGTTCCATTTTTATCCGGGCATCAGTTACCGGCATCTGATGATATGCAATAATTATCTGTCGGATCTTGTAACTGTCCCTCCCCATGACTACATAGGCAAGAATATTGCAGAATACTGGAAACGTTACCTGCAATACCCCGAACTGCGTCTGATGCTGGAATCAGCCTGCAGGCTCCTTGAAAATCACCCTGTCAACAAGCAGCGTTTACAAAAAGGCCTCCTTGCAGCAAACTCCATCTGGCTCTGGGGAGAAGGCAAGGCGCCAATCATGCCCACCATAGAATCGCAATTTGGACTGAAAGGCAGCCTGATATCTGCTGTTGACCTGCTCAAAGGCATCGGGGTTTACGGCGGCCTGGATATAATCAACGTCGAAGGTGCCACAGGTTACCTTGATACAAACTATGCAGGCAAAGCAGCTGCAGCTCTGCAAGCACTGCTTCATCAGGACTTTGTCTTTGTCCACGTGGAAGCACCGGACGAGGCGGGTCATCAGGGCAATTTAGCAGACAAGATCCGTGCCATTGAAGATTTTGACGCAAAGATTGTAAAACCCATTTTTGCCGGGTTGCAGTCCATGGAGCACAGACCGGATTTTCGCCTGGTTGTCTGTATGGATCACTTAACCCCCATCAGCATAAGGA
>JAHEID010000082.1 GCA_024639555.1 Deltaproteobacteria bacterium | reverse complement strand
GTGGGAAGGTATGCGCTTTAAAAAACTTTTGCTCGTTGCGGCGGTCCTATTCGTTGCGTATACGTTTTTCTATAACCAGCAGAGCTCGACAGTAAAGCAAACTCCGCCTCTGTTTTCAGAACAAAACCGAGGTAAATCGGAGGAAGCTGTAGCCGATGCCTTTGCAAAGCACAAAAGTAATGTGCAGGTCTCTGGAGAAGGCATTGTCACCAGACTGTTGCCGGACGACAATGACGGCAGCAGGCATCAAAGATTCATAGTCGAATTGTCTTCAGGCCATACACTTTTAATCGCACACAACATCGATCTTGCCCCGAGAATCAGCGCTCTGAAAAAAGGTGATTCCGTCCGGTTTTACGGGGAATACGAGTGGAACAAAAAGGGAGGTGTTTTGCATTGGACGCATCGGGATCCCAATGGCTCGCATATAGATGGTTGGCTGCAGCACCAGAACAAAATGTATCAATGAACCCTTAATAATTCATTCCAGCGGACCGGCAAAAATGCTATGCTTTGTGAGGATCGCTGAACGCACACGCTAGGCCGCATTGTTATCATCAATTTCAATAATATAAATGGAGAACATAATGGCTCTTTCACCTTTCCTCCTTTGGTTTCTTTGTGGTGTCGTTTTTTTAGTTTTAGAATTGTTTGTCCCGGGTTTTATCTTGATTTTTTTTACAGCAGGGGCCTGGGTCGCAGCAATAGCAACTTTGTTCATTGATATTACATTAACAGGGCAAATACTAATTTTCATAATTGCATCCTTGGTATCGCTTTTTACATTACGGAAATACAGCCTGAAAACTTTTAAGGGAAAAACACGTGACAATATTGATGATGACTATACAGTTTCAAAGATTGGCAAGACAGCTGTTGTGACTAAATCAATCAGTCCGCATGTGCCAGGAGAAATAAAGGTTCTCGGGAGTTACTGGCGGGCTATAGCTGAAACGGAGATTGCAGAGGGGCAATCGGTATTAATCGTTAGCCAGGAATCCGAGGATGGCCTCACATTTAAGGTGAAACCTCTATAAGGAGAAAGAAATGAACGAATCGTTAATTGTTGTAGGTGTTATCGCGGCAATTGTTATTGTACTATTAATAAAGACTGCCGTAGTTGTGCCCCAAAGATCGGAATATATAATAGAACGCCTTGGGAAGTACAGCAAAACTCTCAGTGCAGGCTTTCACATTCTTATCCCGTTTCTGGACAGGGCAGCATACAAGCGATCCCTTAAAGAGGAGGTTATGGATGTTGCATCGCAGGAATGCATAACAACAGATAATGTATCTGTTGCAGTCGACGGAGTCCTGTATATTCAAGTGATTGACAGTAAACTCTCAGCTTATGGTATCGACAACTATAGAATTGCTGCAAGTCAGCTCGCCCAGACATCACTCAGGTCCGTTATAGGCAAGATCGAATTGGACAGGACATTTGAAGAACGGGAAACTCTCAATCAGCAGGTTGTGGCAGCAATTGACGAGGCTGCCCAGAATTGGGGGATTAAAGTTCTGCGTTATGAAATTAAAGACATAACACCGCCCAGTTCAGTAATGGAAGCGATGGAAAAGCAGATGCGGGCCGAACGCGAGAAACGTGCCACCATTGCTACATCGGAGGGGGACCGCCAATCCCGCATTAATCGGGCTGAAGGCTTAAAAAAAGAGGCAATCGAGGTTTCGGAAGGCGAAAAGCAGAAGCGCATTAATGAGGCTGAGGGCCAGGCAAAGGAAATTGAGCTGGTTGCCCAGGCGACCGCTGAAGGCATACGGAAAGTTGCAGAATCCTTAGTTTGTGCTGGTGGTGAAACAGCAGCCAATTTAAGAGTAGCTGAAAAATATATCGCTGAATTCGGCAAGCTGGCGCAGGAGAACAATACGATGATCATCCCTGCTAACATGGGAGACATTTCATCGATGGTTGCAACAGTTATGTCTGTCCTGGGGCATACAAAACCGGCCACCCCAAATCAAAGTTCATGATAGAAGTGTTGAATGGCATAACCGGGCATGCCAGCGGACCGTAAGCGGGCAGGCTTAGCGCCACTGTTTTTTCTTCAAAAGAGCCTGTGGATGATGAGCTCTTCCTTGGGGTGTCCGCTTATTTCCAGCGTTAAATTCAACATAACTAGAACAGTGTTAAAACCAGAACTAATTTATGAGGGCTTACAGGAAGATTATCTGTAGACTTAGTCGGAAATCCCCAATTTTTTCTGCAACCTAGCTGCTATCTTTGTCTTTTATTTTCGGCGATTTTTTCGTGTGGGATTTTTTGTGCAGGTGGAGATCAAAAAATATCTTCAGCAGCACCAAGGCGATCAGGAGCGGCAGCGGGGAGTCGAGTTTCATGACAAAAATGCCTCCCGCCAGTATGGCAATATGCATGACGATGATCCTTTGATACGGCTGGTGCATGAGTTTTTTCAGGCTGCTGGTTTTATATTCCTGCCCGAGAATGTAATTTTCCACAAACGAGACGCCGTGGCTTATTGCCAACCCGATCACGGCCCATATCATCTCCGGCGGTTTGCTTGCCCAGATCTTGGCAAATACCGAATAAAGAAGCTGGATAAAGATCAGGGGACCCCACCATTTAGTGGAGTCGCCAAAAGGAGATAAGCCGTCACCGATATGGAAAAAAGAGATGAGGAAAAATCCGTGCACTGCGCAGAATCCGCCATAATGGATGCAGAAAAAAGGGATAAGGAACAGTTTTCCCGCCTTTTCTGTAGCCCGATCAATTTTTAAAAATGCCATTTTCAGGATGTTGTAGAAAGCGGCAACAAGGTTCTCAATCCAGTAGAGAAGGACGATGTATCTTACATCCCAGTGGAAGAGGAAAATGCCGATTAAGGGAATAAGGTTTGCCCCGATGAGGGCCGCCAGCGATAGGGGATCTTTCTGTTTCTGTTGGGACATCATCTGTTTGTCATCCTGAATCCCTGAGTCGCCGGAAGTAATCCATGTTCAAGGAAGAGTCGGTTAGGCTATGGTTTCCCAAGCCGGAGGGGCGATGACGCTTGAAATGGGGTACAGCTGGCGGCCCTACAGGGATGTTCTTTTCAATGCTGCAATATGACTATAAAACTGAACACTGATTATTACAGTATCACTTGAGAAGACGGTATTCAACCAGTTTTGACCAAGTCACAGTCAGGGATTCAGGAATATGTTACGAGGGCAATAACGATGGGCAGGCTGACCATTGATATCCCTGTCTGCACGGCGATAATGGATGACATCAGCCTGGTGTCACCACCCAGCTGTTTTGCCAGGATATAGGACAGGGGTGAACCGGGCAGTGCGGCAAAAAGTACGGCAACCGCGGTGGAAAGCCTGTCGACCTCCAAAAGAGTGCAGCTGAGCCACATGAGAAGCGGCATGAGGATCAATTTCAGGAGGCAGGCGTATATTACTGCATTGCCTGCTTTTTTTATGGAGGTGATTTGCAGGGAGGCTCCCACTGCAAGCAGGCCCAGCGGCAGTGAACCCCGGCCGAGGATGGTCGTGAAATTTTCCGCCATTATTGGAAGCTGCAGGCCAAGAAGGTTGAATGTCATGCCGGCAAGACAGGCAAGGATGAGAGGGTTTTTGATCACAGTGGTGAAAATCCAGGACCAGCCTCCTTTCTGGCCGCCGTAACGGACCAGGACCATGACACAAAGAATATTGACAACGGGAATCATTACAGTGATAAACACTGCGGCCAGGTAAAGGCCTTCATTGCCGAAAAGGGAGAAGGCGGCGGCAAAGCCGATATAGGAGGTAAAGCGCAGTGATCCCTGAAAAACAGAGGTGAAGGAGGCATCGTTGCTTGTCAGTTTGGGACGAAGGAGCAGCAGGAGGCCGCTCATGACAAACATGGCTGCAAGGATTGCCCAGACCATGGCAGCGACACTGAAGAATTCCCAGGAGGCGCCTGCACTGCTGGAAAAAAGCAGGGCCGGGTAGAGAAAGTAATACACCATGCGTTCGGTGCCGGGCCAGAAGTCATCACCCGGGAAGCCGCTTTTTTTAAAGGCGTAGCCGCAGACGATGATAACAAAAACAGGGAGCAGAGAAGTAAGGATCGAAGGAGAGCCCACAATTTATCTGGATAATTTCCGAGTTGAGGTTGCCATTTCAGAAAGACTCAGTCTGATAAGAGAGAGAAAACAGTGTGAATTTTTCAAAGGCCACGAATAGTTGATACTAATACCATGTTTTAAAAGGATATAATACTTAATCTGAAATGGTCATAAATAATTCAGATTAATCCTCATCAGAGAAGATAGCGGCTTTTAAAAATTCGCGATTCAGCCTGGCAATGTTCCGTATGGAAATACCCTTGGGGCATGCTGCTTCGCATTCGCGCTCATTGGAGCAGTTGCCAAAACCCAGTTCATCCATTTCACTGACCATGTCAAGGGCCCTGCGGGCACGTTCAGGATGCCCCTGTGGCAGGAGGGAAAGGTGCGAGACCTTGGCGGCAACAAAGAGCATGGCCGAGGCATTGGGGCAGGCTGCCACGCAGGCACCGCAGCCGATGCAGGCGGCGGCATCCATGGCTTCCTCGGCATTTTTCTGGGGGATGGGTATGGCGTTTGCATCAGGGGCGCCGCCGGTGTTTACTGACACAAAGCCGCCGGCAGTGATCATTTTATCCAGGCCGCTTCTGTCGACCACCAGGTCCTTTTCAATACGAAAGGCCCTGGCGCGGAATGGTTCGATCACCAGTGTGTCACCGTCATTAAAATGCCGCATATGCAGCTGGCACAGGGTGGTTTCCTTTTCAGGACCGTGGGAGTGCCCGTTGACCACGGCACCGCACATGCCGCAGATGCCTTCGCGGCAATCATGATCAAAGGCAACCGGTTCTGCGCCTTCCCCGGTCAAGCGCTCGTTGAGAACATCAAGCATTTCCAGAAATGACATGTCTGTGGAAATGGGACCGCTGGCATAGGACTGAAACCGGCCCGGTGCATCAGGTCCCTCCTGGCGCCATATCTTCAGGGTCAGTTGTATATCGCTCACTTGTAACTCCTCTGCGACGGCTGTACATTTTCAAAGGCCAGGGGTTCCTTGTGAAACTCCGGACTGTTGCCGTCCCCGGTATATTCCCAAACAGAGACATGCGCATGGTTTGCATCGTCACGTTTGGCTTCATTTTCTTCAGTCTGGCTCTCTTCACGGAAGTGACAGCCGCAGGATTCCTTTCTGGAGAGCGCGTCAATAACCATCAATTCGGCAAATTCCAGGAAATCGGCAACCCGGCCGGCACGTTCCAGTGACTGGTTGAGTTCCTGGCCGCTGCCGGGAATGGCAACGTTTTGCCAGAACTCCTCCCTGATGGCAGGGAGCCTGGCCAGGGCCTGCTGCAGCCCTGCCTCGTTTCTTGACATGCCGCAGGAATCCCACATCAGGAGACCGAGTTCCCGGTGGATTTCATCAACGGTTTTCTTGCCGTTAATGGCCAGCAGTTGGCCTATTTTCGCTGCGGCTTCATCTGCAACCTGCTTGAAGGCCTGGTGGGAAGTATCCTGCGGACTTGAGGAAATGGTGGCCAGGTAATTGCCGATGGTATAGGGGATAACAAAGTATCCATCCGCAAGTCCCTGCATCAGGGCACTTGCCCCGAGCCTGTTGGCGCCATGATCCGAGAAGTTGGCCTCGCCGAGAACAAATAAGCCCGGAATTGTTGACATCAGGTTGTAATCCACCCAGAGACCGCCCATGGTGTAATGCACGGCCGGGAAGATCATCATGGGTTCATGCATGGGGTTGGCAGCGGTAATTTTTTCATACATGTGAAAGAGATTGCCGTACTTCCGGGTGATGACCCCGGAGCCGTCCCGGCTGATGGCCTCGCTGAAGTCAAGATAAACAGCCAGTCCTGTGGAGCCGACACCCTTGCCCTGGTCGCACTGTTCCTTGGCATTTCGCGATGCCACGTCACGCGGCACCAGGTTGCCGAAACTGGGATACTTGTTTTCCAGGTAATAGTCCCGCTCGTTTTCCGGAATTTCTGTCGGGGGTCTCGTGTCGCCCGGGTTTTTGGGGACCCAGACCCGGCCGTCGTTGCGCAGGCTTTCACTCATCAGGGTGAGTTTTGATTGATAGGTGCCGTGCACGGGGATGCAGGTGGGATGGATCTGCACAAAACAGGGATTGGCAAAATAGGCGCCTCTCTTATAGGCGCGCCAGGCTGCCGTGACATTGGAACCCATGGCATTGGTGGAAAGGAAGTAGACATTGCCGTAACCGCCGGTGGCAAGGACCACGGCATGGGCAGCGTGGGTTTCAATGACCCCGGAGAGCATATTCCGGGTGACTATGCCGCGGGCCTGGCCGTCAATGACAACGACATCGAGCATCTCACGGCGGGAAAGCATTTCGACCTTGCCTTTTTTGACCTGGCGCATGAGGGCGGAATAGGCGCCCAGAAGAAGCTGCTGGCCTGTCTGGCCGCGGGCATAAAAGGTACGCGAGACCTGGGCCCCGCCAAAGGAACGGTTTGCCAGCTGTCCGCCATATTCGCGGGCAAACGGGACGCCCTGGGCCACGCACTGGTCAATAATATTGTTGCTCACCTGGGCCAACCGGTAGACATTGGCCTCCCGCGCCCTGAAGTCACCGCCCTTGATGGTGTCATAAAAGAGGCGGAAGATCGAATCCCCGTCATTCTGGTAGTTTTTGGCAGCATTGATGCCGCCCTGGGCCGCAATGGAGTGCCCCCGCCGGGGGCTGTCCTGCAGGCAGAAGGTTTTGACGTTATAGCCCAGTTCCGCCAGGGAGGCGGAAGCAGAAGCGCCGGCCAGGCCGGCACCGACGACAATAATATCAAATTTGCGCTTGTTGGCGGGGTTGACAAGTTTGCATTCGAACCGGTGCCGGTCCCATTTTTCGGCCAGGGGGCCGTCGGGGATTTTTGAATCAAGTATCATGGTTCCATCCTTTGCAGTACAAGCAATGGTATTGGGGGTAAAATTTACTGTGTCGGGCTCTTTGTTCCATCGTCAGGGGACCTAGAGAAGGAAACTTCTGGAAACAAGGGCCAGCACAGGGATGAGAATAAAAACAGTGCCGACCAGGATGCTGAAGGCCAGGGCCCCCTTGAGCAGCACCCCGTTGTATTTGTCATGGTTAAAGCCAATTGACTGGAACAGGCTCCAGACCCCGTGGCTTAAATGCAGGGCAACTGCCAGTAGGGAAATTATGTAAAAAAAGGCCATGGGCGGCCGGCTCAGCAGTCCCCTGACCAGGTCGGCTACAGGCACGCTTTTGTCGGTAAAATGAAAGTTCAGCAGGTGCACGATGATGAAAACAAAGATGATGACTCCTGTATAGGGCATGGTGCGTGAACCCCATGAGCGCCCGCCTTCAGAGGTGCTGACAGAATAGCGTGACGGGCGGGCCTGGAGATTTTCCAGGTAGAGGATGATGCCGGTAATAATATGGATAAGAAACAGGAAGAGCAGCCCGGCCTCAACGATATAAAGAAGATCACCCACGGAATGCAGCTTTTCAGCATAGGCATTGAAGGCCTCGCGGCCCAGAAAACTGAGAGAGTTGCCAAGGAGGTGGGTTAAAAGAAAGAGAGAAAGCAGCAGGCCGCTTGCCGCCATAATGCTCTTCTTGCCAACGGATGAACGATACAGGGAACCGATCCAGCCCATAATGTCCTCTTTATCTGTGCTTGCTGATGGTTATTGCAGTATACTTTAGTGTATACTTTTTCTGTAACGTGGTTCTAAAGAGTTTTCAGGTGCAGGTGATTGCCGTCGCTGGGTGAACAATGTATTAAATTCTAAAGTCTTGCTCCGCTGAATTACGAAACTTTCCGCCTGCGGCGGCTCAGACAGGCGGAGTCTTCGCTTACCTCGTAATTCTACGTTTCGCAATTCCTTGAATTTTATATAAATTGTTCAAAGGCTTGTCTGTCAATCATCATCAGTCCCGTATGCTGATAATCACCTTCTACCTTGCGTTCGATGGAAATTGAACTGCAAAAAGTTTGTGGCCACAGTCAATAAAAAAACCCGGTAGAAATACGAGGTAGCTACCGTAACAAAGTTGTATGTAAAAAACAAGAATTTGCATATAGCTTTGTGTAATATAAGACATTTATATGGTAATTGAGAAGAAAAAATGACACAGGCAGGATATCTTACCCTCCATGAACAGGGAAAACTGGCTGGCCGCATTGCAGAGGCCCGCGGACGGCTTTCTCCGTGCAGGGTCTGTCCGCGGCAGTGTAAAGTTGACAGGCTTGCCGATGAAAAAGGGGTCTGCCGCACCGGTGCCAGTCCGGTTGTTTCCAGCTATGCGCCCCATTTTGGAGAAGAAAGCCCCCTGGTCGGCTCCGGTGGCTCGGGAACAATATTTTTGACTCATTGCAACCTGCTCTGCGTCTTCTGTCAGAATTACGAGATCAGCCACCTGGGGCAGGGGGTGGAAACAGATGAAGGCCAGCTTGCTTCAATGATGGTGAGTCTGCAGCGCCAGGGCTGCCACAATATAAATTTTGTCACCCCCTCCCATGTGGTGCCCCAGATACTTGCAGCCCTGCCAAAAGCCATTGAAAAGGGGCTGGCTGTGCCGCTGGTGTATAACAGCAGCGGCTACGATTCAGTTGAAACACTGCAGCTGCTCGAAGGTGTGTTCGATATTTACATGCCGGATTTCAAATTCTGGACCCGGGAGTCGGGGGAGCGTTTTGCCAAGGCTCCGGACTATCCGCAAGTGGCCCGCAAAGCCATTCTGGAAATGCACAGGCAGGTTGGCGACCTTGTTATGGACAAAGAGGGGGTGGCGATAAAAGGCCTGCTGGTCAGGCACCTTGTCATGCCGGGAGGACTGGATGAGACCAGGGAAATATTGCGTTTTCTGGCCCGGGAAATCTCGGTTGATACCTATGTCAACGTCATGGACCAGTACCGGCCGTGCGGCAAGGCGCACCAGTATCCGCCCATTGACCGGCGGTTGACTAACGACGAATTCCAGGAGGCTCTCAAATTAGCCGGAGATGCAGGGTTACAGAGGTTGGATGAGAAAGACTGGCTCAGAATATTGAGAAAGCTTGGCTTCAGATAGAGAGAAATGGCTAATTCGTCCAATCTCATTGTCATGCTCAAAATTTAATCCTCGAAATATGATATATATGTCTGCGGTTAAATTTTTCACATTCCTCGATCTTGAACAAATTATCTCATTTCAGCAAATCATCAACAGTAGTATTTGTTGAAACTTTAGTCACTTCAAACTTTAGTCACTCTAGTCATTTGCAACTTTAGTCACTTGCCCCCTCGACCCCTCACCCCTCACTTTTCGCTTCCAAGCCCTCAGTCCTCAGTCCTTCTTTAATCTTTTACTCTTGAAACCTCGAATCCTTGAAACCTTGGCCCCTTTCCTTTTTCCTCGACCCCTCTTTTTAATATTTCCCCATTGGCTGCTTGACACATTCATGATATTGGGCTATAAAGTCTGTTTCGTTTTTACCCGGATTAACTGCTGCCTTCACGAGGCAGAATTGAATTATAATTGTATTGGATGAAAGTTATATTAAGGAGGAATTTGAGTTGGCTAATCATAAATCCGCAATGAAAAGAAACCGGCAGAGTCTCATGCGCCGTGACCGCAACAGGATTAACCGGACAAGGGTTAAAACTGTGATTAAGAAAATAGAGGCCGCCATCGAAGCTGAAGGTTCCGTGGAAAAGGCCCAGGAAGCTCTGGTTGCAGCCGTGCCTATCATCGAACGTGCTGCCACCAAAGGCGCATTTCACAAGAAAACTGCGGCCAGAAAGGTGTCAAGACTCACCAGGAAAATAAACAATTATGCCAAGAGCAAGGAGTCTGCCGCCTGATATGGATTGCGACTCAGGTGTCGCCCGGGAAACAGAAGTGCTGACAGGAAATAAGAGCCATGGGATTTTTTTTTATTCCCATGGCTTTTTTTGTTTAGTATCAACAGGAGTAATTGTTAACGCTTTTCTCCAAAACACAAGGGCCCATGCATAAACCCGACCTTGAAACATTCAGAAATCTGGCTGGCGAAGCAGGACTTGTCCCGGTCTACCGGGAAATAGTGGCTGATCTTGATACGCCCCTGACCATTTTTGCCAAGGTGGCTGCCTTCGATTCCCACGCCTTTCTGTTTGAAAGCCTGGAGGGCGGAGAAAAGTGGGGCAGGTATTCCTTTATCGGATTTGATCCCCTGATGACCTTTTCCAGTTCACAGGAGCGCATGGAAATCAACCGGGGAGGCAGGTCTGAAGTCCGCTTCGGTAACCCGCTGCAGGAACTGCGCAATCTGCTCGCTTCTTTCCGGGCCCACCCGTCAGAGTCCCTTCCCCGTTTTTTCGGAGGGCTGGTCGGGTATCTCGGCTATGACATGGTACGGTTCATGGAGCGCTTGCCGGATACACATGCTCCCCTTGATCTGCCCGACAGCTCTTTTATGGTTCCCAAAACCGTCCTGATCCATGACAGCTTCAAGCAGAAACTCCATATTGTAAACTGTGTTGAAATTAAAGAGGGAGACGATTTTGTAGAACGCTACCATGCGGCGTGCAGCCGCATTGATGCGGTGGCTGCAAAGTTGAAGCAGCCCATGCCCTATGATTTTGTTGACAGTCCTGCAGGTGACCATGAACACCGCTTTGCAGCCAACATGGACGAAGAAAGTTTTAAAAAGATGGTGGAAACCGCCAAGGAATATATCCTGGCCGGTGATATTATCCAGGTTGTCCTGTCGCAGCGCTTTCACAGCAAAACAGAGCTGTCGCCATTTG
>JAHEID010000206.1 GCA_024639555.1 Deltaproteobacteria bacterium | reverse complement strand
TTGAAAAGCCGGCCCAGCTCAAGAAAAAGCATCCTGAGCTGTATGAGGAACTGTATGGTTTTTACAGGGTGAATCCTGTTGAGTGGGAGTGAAGGGGGGAAATAAAATAAATCTGTCCCGGTTTTTTGTTTCTAAGTGTCAAGGATAAAGATTTGACCCCCAAGTCCTAATAAGGAATTAATAATTATATATAAGAAACAAGGAATTAAATTTTACCTGTAACAAATCTTGCCATGAACAACCCTGAAACCGACTGGCACAGGCTTAAACCGGAAACGGTGTTTGACAGGCTGCAGGCATCTCAACAGGGCCTGACTGCGGCACAAGCCATGCAGCGTCTAAAAAAGTTTGGTTATAATGAGCTGCGAACAGCCAGGCCTGGCGCTCTTATCCGTTTCCTGAGGCAGTTTCACAATCCCCTGGTCTATATTCTCCTGGTCGCGGCCACTATCACAACCTTTCTGTCCATTATGGGCAAAGAAATGTGGGCCGATACCATTGTTATCGTCAGTGTCGTGGTCCTGAACGCAATCCTGGGCTTCATTCAGGAAGGAAAGGCAGAGCGCGCCCTGGAAGCATTGCAGAGTATGATAGTGACCGAGACCACAGTACTGCGTGATAACAATGAGCAGGTTGTTCCATCCCGCGACATAGTACCTGGCGATATCGTGTTACTGGGCGAGGGTGATAGAATACCGGCAGACCTGCGCCTTTTCACGAGTCATAATGCCTATGCGGATGAATCAACCTTGACCGGTGAGTCAGTCCCTGTAAGCAAATCCAGTGATGTTCTGGACCAGGATAATATGCCCCTGGGCGACCGCAAATGCATAGCATTCAGCGGCACTTTTTTCACCCGGGGCAGTGCCAGGGGTATAGTGGTCGCCACCGGCGAGCAGACAGAATTTGGCAAAATCGCTGTTCTGGTCAAAACGACCGACATGGTTGAAACTCCCCTGCAGAAGAAGATCCATGCATTTACCAACACTCTGATTATTGCAATTATTGGTATTGGCAGCGTCAACTTTTTTCTCGGTTATCTTTTCGGATATGACCCGGTGTACAGCTTCCTGGCCTCGGTTTCTCTCATTGTTGCCGCAATCCCGGAAATGCTTCCAATGATTGTTACTGCCACACTGGCACTTTCCGCCTCGGTAATGGCAGCCAACAAGGCACTCACCCGCAGATTGCCGGCAGCCGAGACCCTGGGGTCCACAACAGTCATCTGCTCTGATAAGACCGGCACCCTGACAAAAAACGAAATGACCGTGCAGAAGGTATATTCCGGCGGCAAAATTTATGATGTGGTTGGCATAGGCTATGACCCCAAGGGACATTATACGCTGAACGGCAGCAGGATTGAATACCATGAAATGAGCTATTCCCTGCGTGAAACCCTGCTCGCAGGATATCTCTGCAACTCCTCAAAACTAAAAGAAGAAAACGGATTTTACCATATCATCGGTGATCCAACCGAGGGTGCCCTGATCGTATCAGCTATGAAAGCAGGGGAGCTGGAAACCATGAAACAGCTCGATGAAATCCCTTTCAACTCGGAATCAATGTTCATGGCCACCCTGCATGAGCATTTTGAGGAAAATATAATATTTGTAAAGGGGTCGCCGGAAAAAATACTCTCCCTCTGTAAAGCTCAACTCTATGATGACCGATGCGGTCCATTGCAGAGGGACGAGGTGACAAGTGCTGCTGAGGAGATGGCCGGCAGTGCCCTGCGCGTCCTCGGCATGGCCCATAAAATGGTGCCAAAAACGCAGTTTGTCCTGACCGCAGAAGATATAAATGATCTAACCTTTCTGGGCCTGAAAGGCATGATCGACCCGCCGCGCCCGGAAGTAATTGAGGCTGTGGCAATGTGCAAGCAGGCCGGCATCAGGCCGGTCATGATAACCGGAGACCACGGCCTGACAGCCCTTGCGATAGCCAGGGATCTCGGCATCGTTGCAAAGGATGACACTAATTTGCTGACCGGCGAACAGCTTGACGAACTGACAGACGATGATCTCTATGAGCTGGTGGAAAATGTTTCTGTCTATGCCAGGGTGGCCCCGGAACACAAGCTGAGAATTGCCCGGCAGTTTCAGAAACAGGGACACATAGTTGCCATGACCGGCGATGGGGTAAATGACGCCCCGGCCCTCAAAGCAGCGGATATTGGCGTTGCCATGGGTATATCCGGCACCGAGGTGAGCAAGGAAGCCTCGGATATGATTCTCACAGATGACAATTTTGCCACGATTGTCCGAGCGGTTGAGGAAGGCCGCCATACCTGGAACAACCTGGAAAGGACGATCCTGTACACCATTCCTACCAATGCAGGGCAGGCTTTCCTGGTCATGGGCGCAGTGCTCATGGCTTCTTTCATACCGTTATTTGCTGCCCGTCTGCCCCTGGAACCGGTGCAGATTCTCTGGGTTAACCTGCTTGACTCTGTCTTCCTGACAATGCCGCTCATCATGGAAAAAAAAGCCAGGGGATTACTCTCCGGTCCACCCCGTGAACATAATAAAAAAATTGTAGATGGACTTTTCGTGCAACGGGTCATAATCATGGGCGGGATAATTGCTGCCTGCGGCTTTTTGATATTTTATTATTTCGGATCAGCAGCCGTACATGAAAGAGAAATAATTAATCCGCTTCTGCTCACACAGGCGCAGACAGCTGCATTCTGGGCAGTACTCATGGCCCATTTCGGCTTTGTATTTAGTGCCCGCTCAGTTCACCAGTCAGCCTTTACTTTCAGCCCCTTTTCAAATAAATGGCTCTGGCTGGGGGTATTGGTCAGTATTGCAGCCAGGCTGCTGCCAACCTTTTTCCCGGCTGCAAATACCCTTTTTAAAACAGCACCATTCCCGCTAGAATGGTGGCCAATTATCCTGGTCTGCCTGCTCCCCGGTTTTATAGGTCTGGAAATAGACAAGTTCATCAGAAGAAGATTTGGTGTTCTTCAGTTCTAGAATGTCAGAAAGTCAAGCCTGACCCGGTACTTTATACGGTACTTTATATGTCCCCAGATTTTACTCACTTCGGTAAACTGGAAGCCTGACAAGAGTCAAGCAAAGACTTGACCCCTTTTACTTGTTTAACTTTCAGAAGGTCAAAATTTATAACGTTGCAAATCAGCGGCCGGGCTTAACCGTGGTTGATTGATGAACTTTAGAGCTCAGTGCGGGAAAACAAAAGAAACTGTTTGCCCGGTCCTTTTGCAGCGAGTGGTTAGGTGATTGCTATCCCTCATTGTGAGGGTCACCTGTTTTAATGTAATTACCAATGTAAAATGACACGTCATGTGCCGTACCAGTTACAATAATCTCCTTGCTCCTTT
>JAHEID010000205.1 GCA_024639555.1 Deltaproteobacteria bacterium | reverse complement strand
GGTAAACCCGAGGTTGAGATAGCCTATGACAGGGCTGTTACCAGGGAAGGCAACCGCCGGGCCATGGCAGTCATGTATAAAATATTTGAGCCGGTTGATGCACTCTGGCGAGGCTTGACTACTATTGCCGGCAGCGGTCTGGAAATCCGCCCTGAATATGATTCCTTTAATGCCAGGAAACGGTTTGGCATTACGGTTGATGAAGCGAAAGACCCTGCCGGCTGCGCCTGCGGCGATGTTTTGAAATCCATCAAAACGCCCGCTGACTGTAAACTATTCGGGACGGCATGTCTGCCGGAACACCCAATTGGTCCATGTATGGTCTCCGGCGAAGGCGCCTGCGGGGCATATTATACGTACCAGCAGAAGCCGGTGCAGCAGAAATGATCTGTCCTGAGACCTGGTAACTGCTGACACGAATAAATACTATGAAAGGAACAAAACCACATATCCAATGGCCTGCTGCTCTTTTCTTTTCAAGTTCATCCCTTACCAGGCGCAAGCGAGCCTTCAACATAGTAAATCCGATTCTGCTCAATGAAATACTTGTGACTCTGCCAGGTGGGCGGCCATATAAAACTATCACTTCCGCTTCGACACTAGATTGCTATACGAGATATGCTGTTTGACTATACCGAAATTATTGATTTTCTGCCGGATGCCACTTTTGTGATTGACAGTCGGGGTATTGTGGTTGCCTGGAATAGGGCCATTGAAAGAATGACCGGTGTTACTGCGGCAGATATTGTCGGCAAAGGAAACTTTGTGTATGCAATTCCCTTTTACGGAAAGCAGAGGCCCATCTTGATCGATCTGGTGGAAAACCGTAATCCCCAGCTCAGAAAACATTACGAGGTCAAGGTGATAGACAACAAGACCCTGCATGCCGAAGCATTTGTTGCTTCTGCTTATGGAGGCAAAGGCGCCTACCTATCAGGCCTGGCGGCGCCCCTGTATGACTTGGACGGGAATTATATGGGAGCTGTCGAATCGATCCGCGATATAAGTGACCATAAGCAGGTTGAAGAAACGTTACGTCTGCGTACCAATATGCTTGAAGAGACCGTTACTGCATTGAAAGTCCTGCTCAGGGAAAGCGCTGAAGCAAAAGAAGATTTGGAAAAAAAGGTGCTGACAAATGTAAAAGAACTGATACTTCCTTTTATCAATGAGCTTGAATCCACTTTGACCGAAAAATCGCAAAAGGTCTACCTGGAAACCATTAGGACAAATCTCTCTGAAATAACCTCCTCATTTTCCAAAAAACTTTCATCAATATATCATGGCCTGACTCCAAGGGAAATCCAGATAGCCGATTTTATCCGCCAGGGAAAATCCAATAAAGAGATGGCCTATCTCCTTAAAATTTCGATCAGCGCTGTTGATTTCCATCGCCGTAACCTCCGTGAAAAACTTGACATTAAGGGAAAAAAAATAAACCTGCGCTCCTTCCTGCTTTCACACATAGGTTAAACCTACGTATAACCTGCCAAACTATCCACATTGATTTCTTTGTAATTTCCTTTATTCAAGTACGTTATAGAAACCGAACCAAAAAAATTAACGGGGCGAGGTTGCTAAGTATCCAGGACAAAGAATGTTTTGCTGTGCTTAAGTACGTGGAACTCGCAACAAAATAATTTCTCCAACATCCTGATTTTTCTGTGCAGTTTGCAGGCTCATCGGTTAAATTAGGTATTTTTACGGAAAAAACTTGCCTTCACTACCACAGTGTGGTAGTGAAGCGCAAAAAATTAGCAAAATGCCATAAAGGGAAATGTGGGTATATACCTCTTGCGGTATTGCACCTAAAAAAATCAAATGGAGGGCCATAATGGGTAGGTACAAAGAAATTTTCACAAAAAGCATTGAAGAACCTGAAGCTTTCTGGGGTAAAGCCGCAGAGGGCATTGACTGGTACAAGACCTGGGACAAGGTGCTGGATGACTCAAATCCCCCATTTTACAGCTGGTTTGTTGGTGGTGAGATGAACACCTGTTACAATGCTGTAGACCGCCACCTTGAAAAAGGCCGAGCAGACCAGGTTGCTATCATTTACGACAGTCCGGTTACCAATACCATCCAAAAATATACCTATAGGGAACTCCGTGACCTGGTGGCTAATTTTGCCGGGGCCCTAAAGGGGCAGGGGGTAAAAAAAGGCGATACCGTTATAATTTACATGCCCATGATCCCGCAGGCCGCCATTGCCATGTTGGCCTGTGCCAGGCTGGGTGCCATCCACTCCGTGGTTTTCGGAGGCTTTGCCGCACACGAACTTGCCATCCGCATTGACCATTCCCAGCCCAAAGTGATCGTTACCGCCTCCGGTGCGGTGGAGGGGAAAAAGCTTATTGAGTATAAGCCACTCCTTGACAAGGCTATAGATATTGCCAAGCACACACCTGAAAAATGCATCATTTACCAGAGATCCATGGTCAAAGCCCCTCTTAATCAAGAACGGGATCTTGACTGGGAAAAACTTGCCGCAACTGCCGAACCGGCGGAATGCGTCCCGGTAAAGGCGACTGACCCCCTCTATATTCTCTATACGTCTGGCACAACCGGCATGCCCAAGGGTGTGGTCAGGGACAACGGCGGCCATGCAGTAGCCCTCAACTGGAGTATGGAAAACATCTATGATGTTCGCGGCGGTGATGTATACTGGGCTGCCTCTGACGTAGGCTGGGTTGTCGGTCATTCGTATATTATCTACGGGCCTCTCTTAAGAGGCTGCACCACTATTATTTACGAGGGCAAGCCCATCGGTACTCCTGATCCGGGCGCCTTCTGGAGGGTCATCTCCCAGCATGGCGTCAAGGTTCTTTTCACTGCCCCAACCGCCTTCCGCGCCATAAAAAAGGAAGATCCGGACGGCACCTATTTCAAGGAATATGATCTCTCGGGTTTTAAATACCTCTTTCTGGCCGGAGAAAGGCTTGATCCGGACACCTACCACTGGGCCTGTAAAATGCTGCACCGCCCGGTCATCGACCACTGGTGGCAGACAGAAACTGGCTGGGCCATTGCTGCAAACTGCATGGGCATTGAGCAAATGCCCATCAAGCCCGGTTCACCTACTGTTGCGGTGCCAGGTTATGATGTCCGCATTCTTGACGATGAGGGCAAGGAACTTGGCGCACACGATGAAGGCAACGTGGTTGTCAAGCTGCCATTGCCTCCCGGCACCCTTCCCACCCTTTACAAGGATGATGAAAAATTCCAGCGCTCCTATATGAGCAAGTTCCCAGGCTATTACGAAACCAGTGACGGCGGCTATATGGATGAGGACGGCTATGTCTTTGTCATGGGCCGGGTCGACGACGTCATCAATATCGCCGGACACCGCCTGT
>JAHEID010000204.1 GCA_024639555.1 Deltaproteobacteria bacterium | reverse complement strand
GGCTTTCAGCCAGGCCGTCACCGGTAAATTCCTGCGGCAGAAGATCAGGCCTGATACCCCTGCTGAGCAAAGCTTCCGCGGTTACTCTACCGACTGCGGCTATCTTAGGGCCCTTGAGGTCTCTGACATCCTTGCCCATTTCAAACAAACGCTTGAAGAAATAATCAACAGCATTGATGGAGGTGAACAACAGCCAATGGTAGGTCTCTATTTCTGCCAGGGCCCGGTCCAAAATTTCATACGATGCAACAGGTTCGAGCGCTATCGTCGGATATTCAATACATTCGGCCCCGAAATTCTCTAAAAGATTTACCAGCTCACTGGCCTGGTCACGTGTCCTGGTAACCACGACCCGCTTGCTGAACAGCGGTCTTTTTTCATACCAGTTTATGGTCTCCCTCAGTTTGACGACCTCGCCGATCACTACAAGTGACGGCGGTTTAATATCGTTTTTTCTCACAATCTCGGCAATATTCTCAAGGTTGCCCACAACCGTTCGCTGCTCTGAGGTGGAGGCCCAGCGCACAACGGCTACCGGAGTATGCGGGTCACGCCCGTATCCGATGATCTTTTCCGTGATTGATTGCAGATTTTTAATCCCCATGTACACCACGATGGTACCGACTCCTGTGGCAAGTTTATCCCAGGCTATGTTGCTGTCCGCTTTAGTCGGATCTTCATGGCCGGTCACAAAAGCCACTGTAGAGGTGTATTGCCTGTGGGTGATCGGGATGCCGGCATAGGTTGCCGCGGCAGTGGCCGAGGTAACCCCGGGCACAACCTCAAAGGGAATGCCTGCTTTCACGAGCTCCTCAATTTCCTCACCACCGCGCCCAAAAATAAAGGGGTCACCGCCCTTCAGCCTTACAACCTTTTTCCCGGACATGGCCCTGTCAATAAGCATCTGGTTTATTTCATCCTGGGTATGGGTGTGCTTGCCTCCACCACGTTTACCAGCATAAATAAACTCTGCGTCCCTGGGCACATATTTGAGAAGCTTCCTGCTGGCCAGATAGTCGTATATCAAGACCTCGGCCCCTTCCAAAAGCTGCTTGCCCCGGATGGTAATGAGGCCAGGGTCTCCCGGCCCGGCGCCCACGAGATATACCATTGGCGCCGAACGTTTTTCTTTGGCTTTTCTCTCCGGCAGACTGCTGCTCTTATCCGGGGTATTTCCCTTCTGATCTTGACTCATGCCTGGCCGTATACCTCAGCAAGAATCTCTCTGCCTCCCATTTCCAGAAGCTTGTTGGCCAGCCGGGTTCCCAGTTCCTGTGCCTCTTCACTGGGGCCTGCAATTGATTCCTTAAGTATCTCCTTGCCGTCAATCGAGGCAACGAGCCCGGTCAGTTCCACCTGGCCGTTATGCACTTCCGCAAAAGCTCCTATCGGCACCTGGCAGCCCCCTTCAAGCCGAGACAGGAATGCCCTTTCTGCCGCAACCGCCACAGTTGTTCTGGCATCATTGAGAAAGGCAAGACCTGCAAGCAGTTCCGCATCATCCTTGCGCAGCTCAATGCCAAGGGCTCCCTGTCCGACTGCAGGCAGCATTTCTTTGGCTGTAAAGTATCCTGTCGCCCTGGAGCTCATGCCAAGACGGTTCAGACCTGCTGCTGCCAGAATGATTGCCTGGAACTGCCCTTCATCAAGCTTACGCAGCCTGGTGTCGAGGTTGCCGCGCAGATCGACAATTTTCAGATCCGGACGCAAGGCGGCAAGCTGGGACCTGCGCCGCAGACTGCTGGTGCCGACCGTTGCTCCCTGCGGCAGGTCGGCGAGAGTTTTATACCTGACTGATATAAATGCATCATGGGGATTTTCCCGCAAAGGGATAATACCTAAATGCAGTTCATCCGGCAGCTCAGAGGGCACATCCTTCATACTGTGGACGGCCAGGTCAACATCATTGCGCAGCAGGGCCTCCTCAATCTCTTTTACAAACAGTCCCTTGCCGCCGACCATGGCCAATGGGACATCGAGAATTTTATCCCCCTTGGTCACTATTATTTCCAGCTCCACCGAAACCCCTGGATGTTGGGTTTCAATCTGATTTTTGACCCATGTAGACTGGGTCGTTGCCAGAAGGCTGCCGCGGGTGCCGATCTTTATTAGCTTTCTCATACGTGAAATCCTTTTCTGGCTATTTTGCTCTTTGTTTTTTCAAACTGACAGTTAAAAATCTGCTTGCTGACAATGCTTGTTTAATGACATGAACTGCAGCTGGAACTGGAACAGCTGGAACAACCTGAACCGCTGCTCGAACCCCCTGATGAGGGAGAATCGCCACTGCTCCGATGCGCGAAAACCGACATCTGCTTTTGCAAATCTCCGCTTTGGCACTCCGGGCATTTCGGCTTGCTGCTCCCCATGACAAGTGCTTCGAATTCCTTGCCGCAAGAACGACAGATAAAATCAAATAAAGGCATCTCTTTTCTCCCAATTCAATAAAAAATTTTCACAGCAGCCGCATATCACAGCTTAAGCCATGTCAAACTGATTGAAATTCTGCCCGGTCCATTGACCATCACGCAGTATATCCCTATTGGGGAACTATCGTCAAGTTTTTGCTCTAAAAGACTGTTGCTGAAAAGTCGTTCAGGCCGGAGACACAGTTAAACACTATTATCATTTTGTTATGATTTGCAATGCACTGCGGGTATTCCAGGGACAAAAGAGGAAAAGTATTTAAATAAAGAGCGGCAGGATTTCTTTCCCTGCCGCTCTTGAAAAATCTTAGGCAAATTCTTTCATAATGGCCTCAGAAACCTCCGGAATGGAGGGAGTCCCATCCACTGATATCACCTTTGGTCCCTGGAGTTGCTTGAAGTAGTTGACTGCGGCCATAGTGCCGGTTACATCATCATAATAGATGTTATGCCGCTTATCAATTGCAGTGTCATCCTGGTCATCCGGCCTGGTTTTCAGTTCACCGCCGCATACCCGACAAACCAGCTCGCCATCCTTTTCCACCGGTTTGATGGCATCAAAAGCAATATGGTTGGGATGATTATTATCATTGACGCAAAGACGGCGCCCTGTAATGCGCAGCTTGGCTATTTCCCTGTCCAGGATGATCTCGATGACATAATCGAGATCGATCCCTGCATCAGCCAGGGCCTTGGCCAAAGTTTCGGCCTGCACCTTGTTGCGTGGAAATCCGTCAAGCAGCCAGCCGTTCTTGCAGTCGTCCTCCTTGAGCCTATCCAGGATCATGGGGATGGTAATATCATCCGGTACGAGGTCTCCCCTGTCGATAAATTCTTTGGCCTTTTTCCCGAGTTCAGTACCGCCGCCGATATTCTGCCTGAAAATAGCGCCGGATTCAATATGCGGCATATTATATTTCTTCTGGACAATGGCGCCCTGGGTGCCCTTGCC
>JAHEID010000007.1 GCA_024639555.1 Deltaproteobacteria bacterium | reverse complement strand
TGGAGCAGGTATTTTTAAATATAATCAACAATGCCCGCTATGCCTTAAACCAGAAACATGCGAAAGCACACCCCAAGAAAAACCTTGTTATCCATGGCATAGAGGAAACCGTTGATGATAAAGACTACGTTGATATAACCTTCATTGATTATGGTACAGGCATTCCGTCTTCAATTATCGACAAGATATATAACCCCTTTTTTTCTACCAAGCCTGCAGGAATAGGAACAGGCCTGGGCCTTGCCATCAGCCATGGAATTATTACGGATCATGACGGTAAACTTATTTTTGAAAGCAGTTACGGGGAGCATACCAAGGTAACTGTCCTGCTCCCGGTTATTGCAGAAAAGAGCTGAGCCGGATATTGCATTGCGGGATTGACTCAAAAAGACACATATAATACCTGAGATCATCAGACTCCATGAGGCTCAGGTACGTTTTTCAAATTTTGCAATTTATAAACGCAACCAATTTCCATGGTTTGCAAGGAAAACGTTTTGGGGCCATATATCCAGTGGACATCTATATAATTCAGAAACCATTCACGATTCACACTTGATAGATATATTGACTCTGAAAATAAAAAGGCAGGAACACTTTTGCCCCTGCCTTTTTATTTAAAAAATTTACACCTAATTATTCTAACTAGTCCAGAATACGCTTCATAAACCCTCGAAGACGTTTATGATACGATCAGGCGAGGTCGAAGCGGTCAAGGTTCATTACCTTGTTCCACACCGCTACAAAATCGTGCAGAAACTTCTCCTGGGAGTCCTCACTTCCATAGACTTCCGCCAAGGCCCGGAGTTGGGAGTTCGAACCGAAGATGAGGTCGACACGGGTGCCGGTCCACTTGATTTCCCCAGTTGCGCGATCACGACCCTCGAACACGTCTTCGTCTGCCGAAGTTGCCTTCCACGTCGTGTTCATGTTGAGCAGATTCACGAAGAAGTCATTGGTGAGCGTCTCTGTTCGCTTGGTGAAGACTCCGTGTTGGGACTGTCCAAAGTTGGTATTCAAAACGCGCATACCGCCAACGAGAACCGTCATCTCAGGAGCGGTCAGCGTCAGCAATTGCGCCCGATCAACCAGCAGTTCCTCTGCCGATACGGAGTATTTGGCTTTGAGATAGTTACGGAACCCGTCTGCAACCGGTTCAAGTGCAGCGAATGCTTTCACGTCGGTTTGCTCCTGCGACGCATCCGTGCGTCCCGGCGTGAAGGGAACTGTCACATTGTGGCCGGCATTCTTTGTAGCCTGCTCAACACCTGCGCATCCGCCAAGAACAATCAAGTCGGCGAGCGAAACCATCTTTCCGCCTGACTGCGTGCTGTTGAACTCCTTTTGGATTCCCTCAAGGGTCTGCAGCACAGTCTGTAGTTGGGCAGGCTGGTTGACCTCCCAATCCTTCTGCGGTGCAAGACGAATTCGCGCCCCGTTGGCACCGCCGCGCTTGTCGGAGCCGCGGAACGTGGATGCCGACTCCCAGGCGGTCGATACCAGTTGGGAGACAGACAGGCCCGAGGCAAGGATCTTCCCTTTGAGGTCTGCGATATCCTGCGCGTCGATCAGCTCATGATCGACGGCGGGCACCGGGTCCTGCCACAGGAGTTCTTCTTCCGGCACTTCCGGACCGAGGTAACGCGAGCGGGGGCCCATGTCGCGGTGGGTCAGCTTGAACCAGGCCCGGGCAAAGGCGTTTGCGAATTCCTCGGGATTCTCCAGGTAGCGCCGCGCAATGGGCTCATAGATCGGATCGAACTTCAGCGAGAGGTCCGCCGTGGTCATCATCGGCCGGTTCTTCTTTGACGGGTCGTGCGCGTCAGCCACCATGTCCTCTTCGTCCACGTTCTTGGCCAGCCACTGATTCGCGCCTGCCGGGCTCTTGACTAGCTCCCACTCGTATTTGAACAGCACCTTCAGATAGCCCATGTCCCATGTGGTTGGGTTCGGCTTCCAGGCGCCCTCGATGCCGCTGCTGATCGTATCACCAGCCTTGCCGCTGCCAAAGCTGCTCTTCCAGCCGAGCCCCTGCTCTTCGATGCCGGCGCCTTCCGGCTCGGGACCTACAAGGGCGGCATCGCCCGCGCCATGGCACTTGCCAAAGGTATGACCGCCGGCAACAAGAGCCACGGTCTCTTCATCGTTCATGGCCATGCGCGCAAAGGTTGTTCGGACATCCTTGCCGGAGGCGACGGGATCCGGATTGCCGTTCGGCCCTTCCGGGTTCACGTAGATCAGACCCATCTGCACGGCGGCAAGGGGATTCTCGAGTTCCCGGTCGCCTGTGTAGCGCTTGTCGCCAAGCCACTCGCTCTCGGTCCCCCAGTAAATGTCTTCTTCCGACTCCCAGATGTCCTCGCGTCCGCCGCCGAAACCGAACGTCTTGAATCCCATCGACTCAAGCGCACAGTTGCCGGTGAGTATCATGAGATCGGCCCAGGAGATCTTGTTGCCGTATTTCTGCTTGATCGGCCAGAGCAGCCGGCGCGCCTTGTCGAGGTTCACGTTGTCGGGCCAGCTGTTAAGCGGCGCAAAGCGTTGATTGCCGGCCCCCCCGCCTCCGCGACCGTCGCCGGTGCGGTAGGTGCCGGCGCTGTGCCACGCCATCCGGATGAAGAGTCCACCGTAGTGACCGTAATCGGCCGGCCACCAATCCTGCGAGTCAGTCATCAGCGCATAGAGGTCCTTCTTCAGGGCCTCCAGGTCGAGTTTCTTAAATTCCTCAGCGTAGTTGAACTCCTCGTCCATAGGGTTGCTCATGGAAGAATTCTGATGAAGAATCTTGAGGTTCAATTGGTTCGGCCACCAGTCCCGGTTCGACGTGCCGCCGCCGGCTACTTGTCTGCTGGTTCTGCCCGTTACCGGGCACTTGCTTTCATCACTCATAAACTTACCTCCTTTTGTTGTATACCTTTATTCTCTGTGCTGTTAGTAAATATATTTATATATGCTCAAAAAAGCGCTTCTCCCAAAATGATTTATTTTTCCTGGGCACATTGCCCGCAAAGACCATGCAACGCAATACTTTTCTTAGATATTTTCCCCATTTCAAAATATCGTCCGGCAAGGCCGCTACATTAGGGAATTTCCCCAAAAAAATCGGTAATCTTACCGCATTTCTTGCAGATAGCATGATGATGTTCTTCCATTTCTCCTTCAAAGCGGGCTTGACTTTCTTCAGTCTCAACCCTGCCAACAAGACCATGCTGCTCCAAAGTTGTTAATGTCCTGTATACCGTGTCAAGAGATATGGTCGGGAGCTTTGGCCGGAGTCGATGATAAAGCTTTTCAACAGTTGGATGATCGTGGGAATTTAGCAGTTCCCTGAAAATCTCAAGGCGCTGGTGGGTTATTTTTAGACCTTCTTTCCTGCAGACTTCCTCAAAATCACGAAGCCTGTCTTTAACACTCATTTACAGCCCCCCAATTACACATAAACGCCAAATAAGAATAATTCCTATTTGCAAAATTATTTTAATTAGAATGCAGTGTCAAGTTTTTTAAGGGTTATTCGCACAACTTACCTGTGAAAGTGGACACATTAACTATCTCAGCAAGTTCATTTAACTACAACAAGCGCTTGGTAAAAAGGACAAAAGCCTCCAGCAGGAAGATAATCCTTTGGAGGTTCTGATATGCAACTTTTTGGCAACTCCTTTCATTGGAGTTCACTCATATCCAAGAGTTAAAAATCTTTTCAGATGGGAAATTAAATTTTACTCTTTAAGGAAGAAACCATCAAGTGCCACAACGTGTTAGGAGTGTGCCTGATAACAAAATAAATATATCTTGCCACAATAGTAACTTAATTGAATCGTTTTGGAAGTTGTCATGTCCACTGGCTATAGTCACTGAGCTATCAATCCATCTACTTCTGCTGGATAATAGAATGTTTTACTTTTTGTTCTTCTTTTGGATTACATTGGAAAGCATCAACTAGAACCTAAAATGGACCTACTGAATTAAAAAAAGATCATCGGTTCAGATTCCAGTCATAATAAATATATTCAAACTGGATATGTTGCCTCGACTTTTCCAGAAATTCTCGGGCGTTACTGTCTGCCAGGTAATCAAAAATAAAATCAATGACCCCGGATATTCCTCCAAAATCATCTCCATACCAACGGAATATTTCAGAAAGCATGAGTTTTCCTTTCTCAGGCAGAATGACTACCTCAGAAGAATTAACAAAACTTTTTGCAGCTTCATCGAGTTGATCATAAATTTTCTGCGATTCATAGTAATCAATGGGTGCACAGGACCGAGAGCCGCAGACCAGAGCAAAGTGTATGCGCGGGTCCACAGGAGTCACAACCCATTTTTTTCTATTATCAAAGGCGCCGAACTGCTTGAATGGGCGGAACCAGGGCCGGACATTTCCCCGAAGAATTCCATGCTCAATGTCATCCGGGGAGTAAAGGTATTCACCGATTTGGTACTTTACGGAGCTGAAAAAGCCGGCAACCTCTTTTACCGATTGCTCGATAGACAATCTCGCAATACCATCAACCACAATAGTATTATAAAGGTTAACCCAAAAGGCGATTTTTTCTTTGCGACCTAATAATCTGGAAGGATCAAACTTCTGGAGGCTGTTGGAAAGAAGTCTGTAATTTCGAAACTCTTCTGATTCCTTAAGAGCATGATAATCGACACGGCCACGCTTAGTGTCATAAAATCTGTTTCTGAGCTGCCTCATGTTGCGCATAAGTTCATGGCTCAGGCTGTCAAGAGAAACCTCTGTCATTTCATTTCCATCGTTTAATATAATACCGCTTGATATTAATGAGTTAACTTGCTTTGCTAGACTCAAATGGGCTTTTTTCTGCGAAGAATAAAAATCTTCAACCAGGTCAATGAAGAGCGCCGCTGTCCAGCTGAAGTTGTCCGTTCCATATCCTCTGCCGTCAAAAGAATCAAAATACTCATAAAACCCGAATCGTATGGGGAGCTGTAGCAGATCTTTCTGGAGGGAATCTGCCTTTAGGGTATAACCATAGCGTCTCAGTCCCTCAGCAAGCATCCAGTTGATGTTGATCCAAACCGGACCACGCCAATAGTTTGAACGTTCAAATCCCTCCTTGCGTGTGTCATAATTTGGAATGGTAAAACAGTTTCCCTGGTGCAGGGCACAAAATGAGGCGGAGTTAAGTCTCTCGTAAATCTTGCGGGCCTGCTCTTGTGAGGCTGCACCGGCATAAAGGGGCAAAAAGCCAGCAGCTGTATCCACATCAATGGACGTATCCGCAACGAGATCATAAGCGCCGAATATATCTTGATTCAGGTTCCACAACTTGTCCTTAATGGTTGATGCGGTCTTTTTTGCCCACTTTTCAGGTTGTTTTGAGTCTGCACCAATGACCTCTGCTATACGAACCAGAGATTCATTAGCCTTGCATAAAATAGCGTTAAACAGCGGGTCTTGTATAAGAAAGGGGCATATCTGTCTTATTCTGGCCTCGTCATAGTCGTTTTGCCGAAAAAGATTCACAAGATAGACATACCGGTCATACTCTTTATCACTGGGACGCATCTGGGGGTTTACACCGTGTCCCAGGTCTTTGCGTTCATAATACGGCAGTTTTGCCTTGTCTAGCGTTATACGTTTTAGAGGTGCGTCCCATGTGGGCGAGTTGTCGATACCCGACTCCCAGGGATGCCGAATATAAACAAGTCCTTCTTTACCGGGATCTCTTTCACGGTAAAGGTAGGTATGGGCATTGAGCAACTTTGGATAAATGCGTTTAAGAAAAGGTATTGTGGTTCTGGGTTTCTTGGCATTTACGTAAATTTTTTCCACTGCAATGGCATGCACCGGGGGCATGGTAATGCCTGACGATAAATGGTTTCTCGGTGCATTTGGGGATCTTTCAGTCTGCCAGAAGTCGGGCTCGGGAAAATAATGCCCGAGGGCATCATGATTGAAGACTATTTGCGGCACCATGCCATTAAGCCATTGGGCTTCAAAGAGCGTCTCTATCTCTTGGATAGCCCTGCCGGTATTATAATGAGATAGACCTATGGAGATAAAGGCAGAGTCCCAATTCCACTGATGAGGATACAACGAAGGTGCAGGTTTTGTGGACGAACCCAACCAGTTGTCTTCAAGGATATTCTTTGCTTTCTTGATATAGTCGGCAAATAGACGGGACATGATCGGTTTTTTTACAACAAGTCAATTTGTTTGGCCTTTTGAAGGATATGTTCTTTCCGGGACTTTACTTTAAACTGGCAGTCCATCTCTATTCACAACACCTGTGGCTTTATGTCCCTGCCTCACGAAAAATCTAATTTTATCATGTATGTTACAATATTTCAGCAAGGTAATTCTTTCAATGTATGTAGTAGTTTGAGTCAAACTATTTCGGAATCTATTATGCCTGGGGAAGTCCGTCTTTCTTGCCACAATGTCGGCTTTCGGGCATGATGATTTTAATTGGTTAATGAATGACTTTCGTTTCAAAAATCTTTCCAGTCTTCGGGTTCCTTGATCTTGGGCGCATTGGGCGCCTTATCCGGAACCGGGGTTGCTGCCGGGGGGCGCCGCCGGAAGATGATTTCACAGGAGCAGGGAGATAGCGAGTACCAGACCGGTTTGGAAATATTTCTGTCTCTTGCTTGCATTCATAAAGTTTTCCTCGACAATTATTTTTATTGGGGCTGCCTTGCCTGCGGTAACATGGGAAGTTCCGCAGGCCAACACATTAACCAATATGTATTTTTCTCTGCAGATGCACAGAATAAACGCAATTCCTGTCAACCCTCCTCCGTGAAAGGCTTTTGGCTTGCATAGGGCAAAATTGGCAAGAACACTGATAGATATGGGGAGGGCTGCAATATCTTTCCATACTGCTTACTTTTTGGGGGCGTACTTATAGAGTTTTCTTTGCAGGGTTCTTCTATGAATGCCAAGCTTATGGGCTGCGGCTGTAATGTTGTTGTCGCAGTCGTTTAAGACCCTTTGAATATGTTCCCATTCGGCTCTTGCCAGCGACGGCGCCTCAAACTCATTGTGTTCAGGAACACCTGGAAGATCAGAATCCTTTTCAAAAGAATTGAGAATGTCGTCAACATCCGCCGGTTTGGGCAGGTAAGAATGGGCTCCGAGTTTAACGGCCTCAGTTGCTGTAGCAATACTTCCATAGCCTGTAAGCACTACAATTTTAAGAAAGGGCAGAAACTCCTTGGCCTCCCTGATCAGATCAAGGCCGCTTTTACCCGGCATCTTCAAATCCACCAGGGCCCAGTCCGGCTTGTTCTCTTTTATCTTTTCCAATGCCCCATCGACATCTTCTGCCTCGAAAACCGTATACCCCCTGTTGCTAAAAGCCCTTGCCAGGCGTCCCCTGAATTGCTCTTCATCATCAACCAGTATGATGCTTTGCATAAAAAAGCCCTCCCCGACCTTGTTTTCAAGCCGACTTAAAAATTTACCAGCCCGTATATTTCACATGTAGTGTCCGTGAGAAATACGGGTTACGCAATGCGGATATGATCCAGGGCAAAACGTATTGTTACCGAGGTCCCTGCCGATACTTCTGAAGAAATTGCCAACCCGCCCCCAAACTGTTCGGCCACGTTCCGCGCCAGAAAGAGGCCCAGGCCCAAACCCTTGCCCTGTTCCTTTGTCGTAAAAAATGGTTCAGTGGCCCTGCTTCTCGTTTCTTCATCCATGCCCGGCCCTTGATCTGATACCTGAAAATATAAAAAGTCTGCATCATAATAACATCTAAGAAATACCTGGGATGGTGGCAGTGAAGCTTCAATGCCATTTTTCAGCAGACCCTTTAAAGTGCGCACCAGTGAGCGCAATGGAACCAGTATGGAAATTGCAGCAGCTTCATTCTCGACGCTTATTCTGGCTTGATCTTCTGCAGAAAACTCGTTGAGAATATGTTGCACGACATGCTCGACAGAGTATTTTCCCAGTGCCTCACCCAGGTGTTTTCCTGCATCAGCCGCCATCTGGTATAAAATATCCTTGCAGGCCCTGACCTGGTCTTTTATAAGCAGCGCGTCATCAATGAGCCCCTGATCGATCTTTCCATCTTTTAACTGATGCAGCATTTCACCTGCGGCAACGGCAATTGTAGATAGTGGCGTGGAAAACTCATGGGCTGCCCCTGCAGACAAAGTTGCAAGTGAGGCCAGTTTTTCGCTCCTGGCTCTTTCCTCCTCAAGGCTGACAAGTGTTTGCTGGTGCTCCTCAAGTGCCTTCTGGATACGGCCCACAAAGAAAACTATGAAAAATGCGCTGATTGCAAAGGCCAGGAGCATGCCCTTGAGGTGCAGCTTCATATGGTCAGACAGCAATGCATACTCTGCAAGTGCCGGATGACAGGTTTCATCAACTTCCGGGCCACCTATAAACCCCCCGGGCAGCATAAGCGGCAAGTCACCCAGGAGCTCCGGGTCAACCATAAAGAAGGAAGCGTAACACAATACTGTAAAAACCGTCAGGCTCCAGGACCAATTGGGATGCATCAATACTGCGCCGAGGACGATGTGCACCAGGTACAGAAAGGTAAAGGGGTTCATCGGTCCACCGGTATAGTAGAGAAGCGCCGTGAGAAGAATAATATCAAGGAACATCACGAGGCCGAAAAGCCATTCAGGGATAACTTTATTGAGCCTGTGCAGGTATGAAAAAAAAAGATTGCTTACAGCTTCGAATATTATAATTGCCGAAACAAAGATGATCGGGATAGCAATTTCCAGATAACTGTAGGCAGCAAGAATAAGGATAGCCTGGCAGAGTACGGCCCCCCAGCGAAGAAGCAAAAGCCATGAGAACGCTATATTTGCATTTGCTTCATTTGCCTGCCAGACCGATATTGGATATTTTTTCTGCATCACTCTGTTTTTCTCCCGGAGAGGGCATCCTGCCTCGTGCTCTACGTTGAAAACGCTTTGACCCAGATTGTAATTATCAGTACCGGGGACAATTGTCAAATGCTCCGGTTTTTTAAAAATATTGAAGCTCCCCGCGGTCTCTTGCTCAGCGCAGCGTCACCGGCAGGGAATCTTCTTTGCAAAGGATGCTCATTGTATTAAATTCGTCCCTTAACCTCGTGTCGAGCAGCGAGGAATGGATGCGCTGTTCCGCTTCACATGAATCCAGGTGCGACAATTTGCCGCATTCTCAAGACCGTATCTCTATGGTAAAAAGATTATAAGTTCTTTTCTCCGCATACGTTTTCTAAAAGGCCTCCCCCCCGTTTGGCCTTCTTGAAAACGAGAGTAGAATGCTTCACCACCCCGTACTGACCCCGGTTCGGGGTGGTGGCGTATGAAGTCTGTAGAAATCCCCCATAAGTGCCCACAGAACAAATTATCCCAGACGAAAATACTTAACCAATGATTAATGAAGAACCGGTGAAGAAAAAGTTCTTATTACTTTCCTGAATATTCTCATTCACTAAAATTCAACTCGTCTTTGTGTCATAATCGCAGTAGCATACCTGACTGATCATGGCACATAATCTTTCACACATAATTGCAAGTTGTTTTGTTAACATCCCCTTTGCTGAGTTTGACAAATACGAACAGCTGGTTTCACGATACAGCATTAACCCTGAGATCGGTCTTGACGGTGATGCACTTTACACCTTCAGCCGCCAGGACTTTCAGGATAGGTCGAAATTTTTAAATGACAAGGGGTTGAGCTGCACTCTGCATGCACCCTTCCATGATATGCTGCCTGGAGCCCGGGACCAATATGTTCTTCAGGCTGCAAGGGACAAACTGAGACGCTGCTTCGATCTTATAGAAATATTCAAACCGCGTTCTGTGGTATGCCATCTGGGCTACCTGGATTGCGTCCACAGTTATGATCAGGACCAGTGGCTTGCCACCTCGCTGGAAACATGGCAGGAAATGCTCGGTGTGGCTGAACAATATTCCACTCCGATCATGTTTGAAAATACTTACGAGGAAGGCCCCCGCACCCACAAGATAATTCTTGAAGCCCTCGATTCTCCTTTAGCCCTTTTCTGCCTGGATGCGGGGCACCTTCTGGCTTTTGCCCACGCGCCATTGCATGAATGGCTTGCTACTTTGGGGCAGTGGCTCGGGCAACTTCACCTGCATGACAACCATGGCATCCGGGACGATCATTTGCCTGTGGGCAAAGGCGACTTTGATTTTCCGGGCCTTTTTTCCTACCTGAAATCAAGGAATATTAAGCCTATTATTACCCTGGAGCCCCGCAGTGAAAGTGATTTGTGGGATAGCCTGAATGCACTTGACAGATTTTCCATATTCGACCATAAATGAGACTGAGAATTAAAAGATTACCCATCATCTTCCACAGATGAGAGGCCTCCTTTGAAACTCTTTATATGCCAGTGATTCCTGCTTTTCTTCCCGTGGAATCCCCAACGTTTCTGCTGACAAAATTGTGTGATTTATATTTTCAAATCATGAACCTGAACATACCTGCTCCCATAAACCCGGAACCCCCAAAAACGAATAAACTGTCATGACGGATACACCTGCAGCCGACTTTGTTCACCTTCACGTTCACACCCAATACAGCCTGCTTGACGGAGCCATCCGCATCAATGATCTCCTGGAAAAATGCAAGGAGTTCAACATGGGTGCAGTGGCAATTACCGACCATGGTGCCATGCATGGTGCCCTTGAATTTTATGTAAAGGCCAAAGAAGCGGGCATAAAACCGATCATCGGCTGTGAATTCTATATTGCGCCCCAGGACAGAAAAATACATTCAGGGGCAAAAAGCCCCAGTGATGCTGCCTTTCATCTTGTCCTTCTGGCCATGGATCTCTCAGGCTATAAAAACCTGATGAAACTGGCAAGCATTGCCCAGCTGGAAGGTTTCTACTACAAGCCGCGCATTGACAAGGAAACGCTGATTGTCCACAACGAAGGCTTAATCGCCCTAACCGCCTGCCTGCATGGCGGAGTACCCCACCTGATTCTTAACGGCAACATGGAGGGGGCACGCAAGGAAACAAAGGCGCTGCAAAAAATCTTTGGGGACCGTCTCTACTTTGAGCTGCAGGACAACGGCATCAAAGAACAGAAAAAAGTTAATAAAGGCTTAAAAAAACTCTCCCTGGAGTTTTCCGTTCCACTCGTGGCAACCAATGACTGCCATTACCTTAACCGCGACGAGGCCTTTGCCCATGAAGTGCTTCTCTGTATTCAGACAGGCAGAACAATAAACGATGCAGGCCGGTTCAAGTTTGCAACCGATGAACTTTATTTCAAATCCCCTGCTGCAATGCGGGAACGGCTCAAAAATTTCCCGGATGCGCTGGCTGAAACCGTAAAAATTGCAGATCGCTGCAACCTTGAGCTTGAATTCGGACAGCATCACTTTCCCAATTTCCCTTTGCCCGAGGATGAGACCCTTGATACATATTTTGAAAGGCTTGTCCGGGAAGGATTGAAAGAACGTTTGGCTGCAATCCGGGACAAAGGGGAGTTGACCGCTGAGTTGGAGAAAACCTACCACGAACGTCTGGAGATGGAAATACAGGTCATACAGGCCATGGAGTTCCCAGGGTATTTTCTCATCGTGGCCGATTTCATCAATTGGGCAAAAAATAATAAAATACCGGTTGGCCCCGGCCGTGGTTCGGGTGCCGGCAGCCTGGTGGCCTATTGTCTGCGCATTACTGAAATTGATCCAATGCCCTATGGTCTGATATTTGAACGCTTTCTCAATATCGAGCGCAAAAGCCTGCCTGACTTTGACATAGATTTCTGCCAGGAACGCAGAGGGGAAGTTTTCCATTATGTACAGGAAAAATACGGCGGGGCCGAGCATGTTGCCCAGATTATAACTTTCGGGTCCATGAAGGCCCGTGCTGTTATCAGGGACGTTGGCCGGGCCATTGACATGCCGTATGGTGATGTTGATCGCATAGCCAAGCTTATTCCGGATCAGCTGAAGATAACCATCAAGGAAGCCATTGAGCAGGAACCCCGGCTCCGGGATGCGGAAAAAAGAGATGAAAAGGTGGCTTCCCTGCTTTCAATAGCCAGGGTCCTCGAAGGCCTGTCCAGGCATATGTCAACCCATGCCGCCGGGGTTGTTATATCACCCGAACCGATGGTTGAATACCTGCCTCTCTGCAAAGGATCAAAGGGTGAGATTCTGACCCAGTATGACATGAAGTATACGGAGATGACCGGGCTTATCAAGTTTGACTTCCTGGGGCTGAAAACCCTTACAGTCATTGACCGGGCGATCAAACTGATTGAAGCAGATCTCGGCAATCCTCTTGATATCGATACTCTCCCACTGGATGATCCTAAAACCTACGATCTGCTTTGCAAGGGTGATGCCCTTGGTGTGTTCCAGCTTGAAAGCTCAGGCATGCGGGCACTCTTGACAAACATGAAGCCCGAAGTCTTTACTGATCTTATTGCCCTGGTTGCCCTCTATCGTCCGGGCCCCATGGAGAGCGGCATGGTTGGCAATTTTGTCGACACCAAGCACGGCAAGAAGCCTGCCAACTATCCCCTGCCCCAGCTCAAGCCGGTACTTGAGGAGACCTATGGCGTCATAGTCTACCAGGAGCAGGTTATGAAAATTGCCAATATCCTGGCAAACTATACCCTCGGCGATGCCGATATTCTGCGCCGGGCCATGGGGAAAAAAATTCCCGAAGCAATGGCCAATGAAAAGGAAAAGTTCATGGCCGGTGCGGAAAACAATAATATCCCGCTGGACAAAGCCCTATATGTCTTTGACCTCATGGCAAAGTTTGCCGGCTATGGCTTTAATAAATCGCACTCTGCTGCATATGCCCTGATCGCATACCAGACTGCATACCTCAAGGCCCATTACCCTGCCCAGTTCATGGCAGCACTTCTTTCCTGCGACATGAACAACACCGATAAGGTGGTTGCATACATTAATGAGTGCCGTGATAATGAAATAGAGGTCTTGCCTCCGGATATTAATGAAAGTGACAAGGACTTCACCGTTGTTGAAGACCGTATCCGCTTTGGGCTGGCTGCAGTTAAAAATGTTGGCGAGGCAGCGCTTGATTCAATTGTTGAGGAGCGCCTGGCTGACGGGCCTTATACCTCCCTGGAAGATTTCTGCTGCAGGGTTGACCTGCGCAGGGTCAACCGTCGGGTTCTTGAAAGCCTTATCAAGTCCGGGGCTTTTGATTCTCTGGGCCTGAAGCGCTCCCAGCTCTTTGCCATTTTCGACCAGGCGTTGGAGCAGGGTCAGGCTGCCCAGCGCGACAGATTGAGCGGCCAGATATCGCTCTTTGCAGTCATGGAAAGTGAAGATGAACAACAGCATACTACAATCGAAATCCCGTCTATCCCGGACTGGACTGACCAGGAAAAACTTACCTTTGAAAAAGAAACTGTAGGCTTTTACCTGACCGGTCATCCTCTGGATGATTACCGGGAAGATATCCTGTCGGTGACCGATACCAACCTCAGTGAAAACAAACAATGGGTGGAAGGCCAAAGCCTCCGGGTTGGCGGCTTGATCCGAGATATAAAGAACAGGAAGACAAAAAAAGGTGACCCCATGGCAGTTATCGTCATGGAGGATATTGCCGGAACTGTTGAAGTGGTTGTCTTTCCCGAATTATATGCCAGGTGCGCTTCTATCCTGCATAATGATACACCCGTTGTTATAGAAGGTTTTGTCAAAAAGGATGAGCGCGGGGATAATATTATTGCCAACGGCGCGGATACCCTGGAGGCGGCACGTGATAAATATACGGCAGGGGCCCGTATCAGGCTGCAGTCAGACCGCGTCAATCGCCAAAATCTTGAGGCGCTCAAAAAGGTCTTTTATCGTCATCACGGGGGTTGCCCGATATCCCTGACCCTGCACTTTGCAGGCCGGGGTGAGGTGGACCTCGAAATCCCTCAGGACATCACCATCAAGCCGTGCAAGGAGTTTACCGCTGAAGTGAACCGGACCATGGGGGAACCGGTAATAACCTATGAGAAAAAACCGGTTAATGAGCCGCAGAAAAAGAAAAATGGAGCTTGGAAGCAGAGGCAAACAGCGGCTTGAAGAAAATGCTGCATTACTGCCTGAGTGCCACTATTTTGTTATAAATCCAACCCATAAAGGCGCCGCAGATAGTACCCAGGGCAAAACCGTATGCGGCGCCAATAAGGCTTCCTAAAAAAGTCACCCGGTAACCGATAAAATACTGGCTCAGGAGTATAAGGTGGGGCCCAACCCTTTCACCTCCCTTGATAATGAGCCAATTTGTCGCCACAAATATTCCAAGACCCAGAATGAGTCCGAATGCAAGGCCTACAACTTTAGCGTTCAGCAACAGAACACCGCTGAACAGTTTCTCTTCAGGGGTCAACAGTGTATTTTCCTTATCAGATTTTACCATTCTGTCACCTTCAGTATGCATGGGGTTTAAAAACTATCAAAAAAATCCTTCAATGACAGCAGTTCAACCTTTCTTTTAATTCTATAAATATAAATTGCCAGAAACAGATTACGCAGATATGCAAAAAGCCAGCCAAAAAGAAAGCCCCAGAAAAAGGAATAGCCGAAAGCGATAAAGCCTCCTTTGACAGTCACCGTATAGCCAATGAAGTATTGCCCTAAGAGCCTGAGATGGGAATTCAGCACATCCCCACCACGGCTTATAATCCACATGGTGGCACAAAAAACAAGCAGGCCGCAAACTGTTCCTACAGCAGCAGCAAAGGCGAATTTGTCCATCCTGGCAAATACCCCTATCAATACCTTTTCCGGGACCAGCGGCACATCTTTAGCGGCCCTCTCCTCTTCCAGATAGCTTTTCTCCTCATTTACCGCCCAGAGATCATTATGCTCTCCACAACAGTTTTTTGCTGCCAGTATCCCGGTCTGCATTGAGTGGTCCATATTGTTATAGCGATGCATACCGCTGCGGCCGATTGTCTGTAGATTGTTATAGTTTTCGAGATAGTTTCTGATTGCCTGCAGGTTTTGCTTATACGTTGCATCATAAACCGGATAGGCATGGGACTGCCGCACCACATAACTGTCTATTACCTTGGAGGCTGGAGCAAAGCCCATTTCCTCCATTTCCCCTGTTGCCATGGCAACCAGTTCATTGTCAGTCATTTTCCAGGTCTGGTCATTTTCATTGCAGAAATACTCCATGCCGATACTGGTCCTGCTCTGATCCGGAACCATGTAACTGCTCCAGTTCTTGAAGTTCTGGATACGCCCGACACGCACTTTAGGGCTGTGGACATACAACCACTGGTCAGGGAAAAGCCTTTGTTTGTCAATTATGAGAACTACAATAATAAAATCACGATATACAAGCTGCCCGGCACTCTCCAAAACTTCAGCAGGTGGTTGGGGCTGAAAAAGTTGCACCAGTCTGGAAATCGGCATGCTCGAGATATAGTGTTCCGCCCTCAGTTTCCCGGAGGTTTCACCGTTGCTGTACTCTATTGCCGTTATCCTGCTGTTGTCATGGTGCACGGCAGACACCTCAGAATGAAACATGACCTCGCCTCCGCCTGCCACAATGCGTTCCATAAACCGTTGCCACATCATACCCGGCCCGAGTTTAGGATAGGAAAACTGCTCACTGAGACTTTTCGCCTGCTGTCCGCCGAAGAGGGCATTGGATACAGCGACAAGAAGCGACAGCCCCTTGATACGCTGTGCTGCCCAGTCGGCCCTGATCTCATTGCAGGGAATACCCCAGACCTTTTCCGTATATGTTTTGAAAAATGTCCTGTAAAGCCGTTCCCCAAAACGGTTGACAATCCATTCCTCAAAACTGCTTTCTTCTGGCCGGGGAGACAAACGGGTTCTGCAATAGCTTATCAGAACAAGCAGGCTTTCTACAGGGCCGAGATTGAGTAAGGCGTTGGCAGGGCGCAGGGGATAGTTGAAAAATTTCCCCTGATAGTAGATGCGGGAAAGGCGGTTTACCTTGAGAAAATCAGGCCCGAGCATATTCTCCCAAAGCTGGTTTATCTCGTCATTCTTGGTTAAAAAACGATGCCCGCCAATATCGAAATTGAAGCCCTTGTATGATTCGGTCCGGGAGATACCCCCGACAATATCACCCCGTTCTAAAATGATCGGACAGATTCCCCGGCCTGTTAACTCATAACCGGCAGCAAGGCCGGCAGGGCCAGCCCCAATTATGACTACCGGTTTCTCTTTCATTGCAGCGGGATAATCTACCCGAAACTCAAACCACAATCCGGGCAGGCAGTCTCAGTGGTCGGGAACGAGTGTCCGCAGGCAGGGCAGCATGCCTCCCCGGCCTCAGGGTTAAAAACCGAGTCAGCATTAGAATGATCAAGTCCATCCAAACCGGTCGTTCTTCTATGCTCATCTTCAATAATATGCAGAGCCTCCATGCCATCCTCCCTCTTGACAAGGAGATCATAGGCAGTAGGGCAGCATGATTTACCGCAGGTCTTTTCATCTCCTGCCAGAAGGGTACCGATATTCTCACCATGCAGCAAGGCGGCTAGATGCCGCATCTCAGGCAACGGTCCTCTGCGCAAGGCAACGAGATCATCATCCGGATTTAATTCAGCTGTTCTGCTTTCCAGTTTTTTCCTCAGCGCCTCTTCAATTTCTATTTTCTGCCGGCCCGTGATCAAATCAATTCTGCAGGCAGCACATTTTTCAATCTCGGCCCGATATTCATCATTACATTGGGGGCAGTATTTTAAATCCGGTTCAACCATTGTTTCCTCCGATGCACTTCATACAATTCTGCAAGTCCAAACCCGTTCCATTATAAAATGAAACGGCTTAAATCCTCATCACGGGCAATATCACTTAGCTGCTCCCGGACATAATCGGCTGTGACAGTAAATGTTTTGTCCTCGACATTGGGGGCCTGGAAAGACAAATCTTCCAGGATCCTCTCCAGTACAGTATGCAGTCTTCTGGCACCTATGTCTTCTGTTTTCTGGTTCACTTCTGCTGCCAGACGGGCCATTTCCAGAACTCCATCCTCAGCAAAAACAAGATTTACGCCCTCTGTTTTCATCAATGCCACGTACTGTTTCAGCAGGGCGTTTTCCGGTTCTGTTAAAATCCGGAAAAATTCCTCTTTGCCCAAGGCCTTCAGTTCCACCCTTATGGGAAAACGCCCCTGGAGTTCAGGGACAAGATCAGAGGGTTTGCAGAGATGGAAGGCACCGCTGGCAATGAACAGGATGTGGTCGGTTTTAACCATCCCGTACTTCGTTGTAACGGTAGCACCCTCGACAATAGGCAGCAAGTCGCGTTGCACCCCTTCCCGCGACACTTCCGGGCCATGCCCGCCTCCCTGCCGTGAAACGATCTTATCTATCTCATCCAGGAAAATAATGCCGGACTGCTCAGTTCTTATTACTGCCTTGCTGGTAACCTTATCCATATCGATAAGATCTTCCACTGCCTCGTTTTTTAATATTACAAAAGCCTCCGACACCGTCAGCTTACGCATCTTGCCCTTTTTGGGAAACATCTTGCCAAAGGCATCCCGCAGGTTTGATTCCATCTCATCCATACCGGCATTGGAAAAGACTTCGATCATGGGCATCGGCTGCGCCTGGGTGACTTCCATTTCAACTTCTTTTTCTTCAAGTCTCCCCTCCCGTAACATTTTCCTGAAGCGGTCACGGGTTGATTCACTCTTTTCGTCTGAATCAGAACCTGGCGTTTCAACATTTGCCGGGATCTCCAGCCTCGACCTGTCACCTGGAGGAGGCATTGAAGGCAGAAGCAGGTCAAGCAGCCGTTCTTCCGCCATTTCCCGGGCTTTCTTCTCTACTTCGCTGCGCTCTTCCTTTTTTACCATATTAACTGCCAATTCAACGAGATCCCGGATCATTGATTCAACATCCCGTCCGACGTAGCCGATCTCCGTAAACTTGGATGCCTCGACCTTGAGAAACGGTGACTGCGCCAGGTTGGCAAGCCTTCGGGCAATTTCAGTTTTGCCCACACCTGTAGGACCGATCATGATAATATTTTTAGGCGCAATCTCATCCCGCAAGGGTGGTTCCACCTGCTGCCTCCGCCAGCGGTTTCGCAGTGCTATTGCAACCGATTTTTTCGCCTCATCCTGCCCAATAATATACTTGTCAAGGGCACTGACCGTATCTTTCGGAGTCAATGCTTTTAAATCATTCATATATGAAAACCTGAGTTTATTTTTTCTCTTTAATCAATCCCGCCATGGGATGCCCTAAAGGGTTTCAATCACAATATTTTCATTGGTATATATACAGATGGAAGCTGCTATCTTCATGGCTTCGCGGCAGATTTCCTCGGCACTCAGATCACTGTGATCAACCAACGCCTTGGCTGCCGCCTGGGCATATGGCCCGCCGGAACCAATGGCCAGGATACCGTCATCTGATTCGATAACATCACCGGAACCGGAAAGCAGCAGGGAAGATTTTTCATCAACAGCTATGAGAAAGGCCTCCAGGCGCCGCAGAATCTTATCGGTACGCCAGTCTTTTGCCAGTTCAACAGCTGCGCGCATGAGGTTCCCTTTGTACTGTTCCAGTCTTTGCTCCAGTTTGTCAAAAAGGGTAAAGGCATCGGCAGTGGCACCGGCAAAACCTGTTACGACCTTGCCGTTATAAAGGCGCCTGACTTTGCGGGCCGCATGCTTTACCACTGTATTACCCATGGTCACCTGGCCGTCACCGGCGACAACCACACTGCCTTTATGCCTCACTGCAATAATTGTCGTTGAACGTGTTGCCACTTTTACCACCATTTTTCAATTTTTAACTGCTTGCCGGGGACAGTACTTTCTTCTCCAACTCTCACTTTCTTCTGGCCTTGGGATGTGCCCTGTCATAGACCTTCATCAGGTGAATCATGTCCAGGTGCGTATACTTCTGGGTTGTTGACAAACTGGCATGTCCCAGCAATTCCTGCACCGAACGCATGTCAGCTCCCATCTCGAGAAGATGTGTAGCAAAAGAATGCCGGAGCACGTGAGGCGTGACCGGTTTGTCTATTCCGGCTTTTCGTCCGTATTCAGCTATCAGTCTCTCAATACTTCTCGCTGTGAGCCTGGTGCCCCGGTTGTTTAAAAACACAGCTTCCTTATCAATCTTTTTCCCCTGTTGCAAACGATTTCTTAAAAGCTCCTGCCGCACAGGAAAATACGCCTGAAGTGTTTTAATAGCTTGTTGACCTATGGGTACAATGCGTTCCCGGTTGCCCTTGCCTTTAACCCTAACCATTTCACTATCAAAATCAAGACTTGACAAATTGCAGGCAACAAGTTCTGACACCCGCATTCCTGTAGAGTACAACAATTCCAGAACAGCCCTGTCACGGGCTGCAAAATTCTCCCCGTTTCCAGGCGACTCCAACAAGGCAAAAACCTCGTCAACAGATAAATAAACCGGTAAATGCTGTTCCTGTTTCGGCGTGGAGATTGATCCCATGGGGGTGTGAGTGATCACATTCTCCTGCTCCAGAAACTTAAAGAACGTTCTTAAAGCTGAGAGCTTTCTTGCCACTGAAGAACTTTTGTTCTTGATATTCAGGCTGTAAACATAATTCCGGATGATGCGTGTATCAAGGGCGCCGACATCAATTTCCCGACCGGCCTCATCTGCAAATTCCAGCAGGTCTCTTCGGTAATTGACGATGGTATGAGGAGAGTATCCTTTCTCATCGGTCAACCAGGTTATGAACCGTTCAATATAATCTGTCAGCATTCCACAAGGTATACGCTGTTGCATCTCACAAAGCGTAAAATCTCATACCTGAAAAACCGGCATAACCAGGTGAAATCTTTTTCAAGCCGGCTTCTGTATGATTTTTTAGTAAGCATACTATGCAAGACCGCATTCTTAACACAGTCATGATTTTTTTGTAAAGTCGTTGATGATCAGCTCTTAATGATATATGATTGTCGGTCTCGTAAATAACTCGACGGACAGGTATTGCGTATAGAATCCATTGATTTCACTTGGCCCGTTAATGACTGCGAGACTTATTGCAAATTCGTCTTAGTTGAAAGCCTTTCACAATTTGCCTCTTCCAGCAGGATACTCTTGAACCTTTCATTTTGATATACCTTCTTATGAAATGTTCTTCTGTTTCTTTAATTATCTGCAAGGAAAGGGGGAAGAGTCAGATTGCCGGTCCCAGGGAAAGTCTCATGGAGAGACGTACTTTTATATAATGTTTATTAAACTGCAGGCAGGTGAGTCATGAAGAAAAAATCATTTGAGGAGGCCCTGGCAAAATTAGAACAGATCACCAAGGAACTCGAGGAAGGCGATTTATCGCTGGAGGAAGCCCTTAAGAGCTTTGACGAAGGGGTTAAGCTTGCTGCACAGTGCAACAGCAAATTAAATGATGCGCAGAAAAAAATTGAAATTCTATTGAAAAAAAATGACGGGCTGGAACCGGCTGCTTTCGAGGGCTTTGACGAAGAGAACGAATGATGGATATCAGCCAGTATATTGATATAAAACAAAAACAGGTAGATAGCGCCCTTGAAAGGTATCTGCCTGAACAGAAAAACTCTTTGGCTCAACATATCAAAGCCATGCGCTACAGTCTTTTTGCCGGCGGCAAACGGGTAAGGCCAATCCTCTGCCTTGCAGCAGCAGAGTCGGTGAAGGATTTCAACGATGCTATTCCTGAAGCAGTAATGCTTACCGCCTGTGCCCTGGAATGCATCCATACTTACTCCCTTATCCATGATGACCTGCCGGCCATGGATGATGATTATCTGCGCCGGGGCAAACCAACAAACCATGTGGTTTTCGGTGAAGCGGGAGCCATACTCGCCGGTGACAGCCTTCTTACTCATGCCTTTGACTTGTTAAGCAGAGATGTGATGGAAACGGTTTCCGCCCATGATCGATTAACAGTAATTTCTCTTATCAGCAAAGCGGCTGGTCCTGAAGGCATGGCCGGCGGACAGTTCCTTGACCTGACCAATGAGGGGAAGGAAGTAGAATATGATACTCTGCGTGAGATCCACAGCCGCAAAACCGGCGCCCTTATTACGGTATCTGTTCAAACCGGGGGTGTTCTCGGCAGCAGCACTCCGGAACAGTTCCAGGCCCTTACCCGATATGGTATACAAATTGGCCTCGCTTTCCAGATCATTGATGACCTGCTTAACGTGGAGGGCACCGAAGAGCAACTTGGAAAGGCTACCGGTTCCGACGCTGCCAGAAACAAAGCTACCTACCCTGCCCTGTTTGGTGTTGACAAAACAAGGAAAAAAGCAGAGGTAGCTGTACAGGAGGCATTAGCTGCTCTTGATGGTTTTGATGACCGGGCAGCAATGCTGAGAGATTTGGCTCAATACATAATCTCCCGGAAAAGATAACAAACGCTCCATTCAGGAGGAGGATACTTCTATCCTGTTGTATCTCGTGTATTAGTGTATTATTAAAGATTATATGAAACAGACCATACTGCAAACGATTAATTCACCTGAAGATGTCCGCCAGCTTTCAATGGCCGATCTTGAACAGCTTGCCGCCGACCTTCGCGCAGAGATTGTTGAAACGGTCTCCAAGGCCGGAGGGCATCTTGCTCCCAGCCTGGGAGTTGTTGAGTTGACCCTGGCCCTGCACCATGTATTCAATACGCCGTCTGACAAATTGATATGGGACGTTGGCCACCAGGCATACGCCCACAAACTTATTACCGGCCGTAAAGATCAATTTCACACCTTACGCCAGTATAAGGGAATCAGCGGCTTTCCCAAGCGATCGGAAAGCCCGTACGATGCCTTTGATACCGGGCATAGTTCCACTTCAATTTCTGCCGGCCTTGGTATTGTAATCGCCAAGCACCTGAAAAAATGCAATGATCGCGTCATCGCCGTCATCGGTGACGGTTCCATGACCGGAGGCATGGCATTTGAGGCCCTCAACCAGGCCGGTCATCTGGATAAAAACCTCATAGTAATTCTCAATGATAACGAGATGTCAATCTCTCCCAATGTTGGCGCTCTTTCCAGTTTTCTGAGCAGGAAAATGACCAGTAAACAGGTAGTCCGGGCCAAAGAGGAATTGAAACACCTTTTAAAATCTTTTTCCAACATTGGTGAAAACATCCTGCAGGTCCTGAAAAAAAGTGAGGAGAGCTTTAAGGGATTTTTTACACCGGGAATGCTTTTTGAAGCCCTGAAATTTGAATATATCGGCCCCATCCCGGGGCATCAAATTGAGAACCTGATTGCAACCTTCCAGAATGTCAGGGATTTCAGCCATGGCCCGGTTCTAATCCATGTCATAACGAAAAAGGGTAAGGGCTATACACCGGCTGAAGAAAACCCCGGCGACTACCATGGCCTTGGACCCTTTGATATTACGACGGGTGCACCTCTTCCAGCTGCCGAGGTCCCCATAACCTACACGCGCTGTTTTGGTGACACACTTGTCCATTTGGCCGAGACGGAACCAAAGGTCGTGGCCATTACTGCAGCCATGCCTGCAGGCACAGGACTGATGCGCTTCGCCCGCCGTTTTCCTAACAGGTTTTTTGACGTAGGCATTGCAGAGCAGCATGCTGTTACTTTTGCTGCAGGACTGGCCACGGAAGGGATGCTTCCTGTTGTTGCCGTCTATTCCACTTTTTTGCAGAGGGCATTGGACCAGATCATCCATGATGTCTGCCTGCAAAACCTGCCTGTGACATTTGCTCTTGACAGGGGTGGTGTTGTTGGTGACGACGGTCCCACCCACCACGGTGTATTTGACTTAAGTTTCCTGCGCTATGTTCCCAACCTGGTACTTATGGCCCCGAAAGATGAAAATGAACTGCAGCATATGCTCTACACCGCGATTCTTCATGAGGGACCTGCAGCATTACGCTATCCACGCGGCCACGGCGAGGGTGTCGAGCTGTCAGACAACCTGAATGAAATTCCCATCGGCAAAGGGGAAATATTGCGTGAAGGCAATGATATTCTGCTGCTGCCGGTCGGAAACCGTGTTTATCCTGCCTTGGAAGCAGCCCTGGGCCTTGAAAAGGTCGGTATTGATGCAGCCGTTATTAATCCCCGTTTTGTCAAACCCCTGGACAGTAACCTTATCATTGAATGGGCCCAAAAAACCGGCAAGGTTGTCACGGTTGAGGACAATGCCCGCATGGGAGGATTCGGCTCTGCTGTACTTGAGCTTTTTGCCGCCAACAACCTCTCTCATATAAGGGTGAATATTTTGGGCTACGGTGATAGATTCATGGAGCATGGCACCCAGGAAATTCTCTGGCGCAAAGGACACATTGACGGGCCTGCCATCATTAATGCAGCAATGGAACTGATGGACACATCTGCCGAGTAGGATTCTGCTTGTCTGCCGGAAGCCTTGCGCTATTACCCTGTTTTCTGCTCAACCAGCAATTTTGTAATAGTTCTTGTACCATGCAACAAAGCGCTTAATCCCTTCCTCAATCGGGGTGTCGGGCTTAAAGCCGACATCGCGGACCAAATCATCGACATTGGCATAGGTTGCAGGCACATCACCGGGCTGCATGGGGAGAAAATTCTTCTGGGCCTTTCTGCCGAGGCATTCTTCCAGTACTTCTATATACCGCATGAGATCGACTTTCTGATTGTTGCCGATATTATATATCCTGTATGGACAATAGCTGGTTGCCGGATCGGGATCGTCGCTGTCCCAATCGGTGTTCGGTTCAGGCATGTGGTGAATAACCCGGTAAACCCCTTCCACGATATCATCAATATAGGTAAAGTCCCTGACCATTTTACCATGATTAAAGACATCAATCGGCCGGTCTTCAAGTATGGCCTTGGTAAAGAGGAACAGGGCCATATCAGGCCTGCCCCAGGGCCCGTATACCGTGAAAAACCGCAAGCCGGTAACCGCCAGGCCAAACAGGTGTGCGTATGTATGGGCCATCAACTCATTGGACTTTTTGGATGCCGCGTAAAGCGAAACAGGATGATCCACATTGTGATGCACTGAAAACGGCATCCTGGTGTTAGCACCATAAACAGAACTTGATGAGGCAAATACAAAATGTTTCACCCCTGAATGACGGCAGCCCTCCAACAAATTGACAAAGCCGACAATATTCGTATCAACATAGGAATGGGGATTTATCAGGGAATAACGGACCCCTGCCTGGGCTGCCAGGTTGACCACAGCATCAAAACTGTGCCCGGAAAAAAGTTCCGCCATACCATCCCGGTCAGACAGATCAAGATTTACATGGCTGTATGCCTGATGGGGTATGAGCTGATCGAGGCGCGCCTTTTTTAACTCCGGATCGTAATATGGATTCAGATTATCCAGACCGACTACCGCAATGTTGTTTTCCAAAAGCTTTCTGCTTAGATGAAAGCCAATAAAACCTGCTGAACCGGTGACCAGAACTTTTTTTATTGTAGAATCCATGTTTTAAATTCCTATAAATGTATGACGATAAATTTTTGAAAGGCGTGCAAATTTCAAGAAATGAGGCGTACAAGCGGTACGCCGCAGTGACGAGAAATGCAGCACAACACCGTAGATTACGTTTTTTACAAACCATTAATCATCAAAATTGCCGACAGGCCCCTTATCCGAGTCAATGGCAGCAGCACGTTTCCTGATTTTATCCTCGGTCCACCCGGCAGGGTCCTCAAGGCGATCCGCCTTGGGGCCGAGATCATAAGAGTTCGCTTGCAGAATAGCCTCAATGGCGAGGGGGGCTGTATCACCGGCATTAAACACCTCGAGCAACAGCCTGTAGACAAAATCTTCAACCCGTTTGCACATTCTTTCCCTGACTTCCCTTGCCTGGCCGAGAAGTTTTGTTTCAAAAGGCAGGTTGAGTTTCTTGTAATTGCCACCCTTCCATCCCTGTTTATCTGCATATGCAACCATTGCCTGCCACATATCCTCAGTGACACCCTGGTCCTGGGTCTTGATGAAATTCCCCTGGGCATCAAGCTGGGCATTACCGAAATCATTGACTTCAAGCCCCCAGGAAAGCATCTGCAGTGCTGTAGCCACATTTGCCTTGGTCGTTCTTGTCTGTGAGGCAATTGCCCGCAGCCGCTCTGAACTGTTACCTGACGTGCCGTGCTGGGCTCCGGAGACCCTGTATTTTTCCAAGCTGCCATGAATCTCGGCGGTCAGCTCAACCTGTATACCCTGGTCGCTGGCCTCTATACCATGGGTTGTGCCATTATTAAGGGCAATCCAGTCAGGGAAAATACCATGGGCATTGAGGCCTCGGATAAGAAAAAGGGCCTCTTCAACCGTTGAAAGGCCTTCTTTTCCCTTGATTTCACCGACCTCTGTTTCCAGTGCAGCCCACTTGGGAACGCAGGGGTTTAAGGCGATACTTGCAAGAAGGTTCTGATCGTCGGGTAGATGTGACGCATCAATGGCAATCGAGGTGATACCTGCTTCAAACAGGGTCGGAATTTCAATCTTGGCAGCCGCTATATCCTGGTCGCTTTTAATACCGTAATGGTCGGCATGAATGGCAACAGGAATGGTAATGCCCAGTTCATTGCAGACAGCATCAACCTGCCTGGCAATATTCCAGTAGTTAACTGCACAATAGGCACTGGCTCCCCCCTCTGATTTTGCAATTTCAATGATAATGGCGCTGTTTGCTCTCTGGGCCGCCGCCAGAGCTCCCCGGATAATAAAATGGTTGCGGCCGTTGGCTGCTATTGTCATGGCCTTGCCCTTGGCCAGCATGGCGCGATCAACTACTTTGCCACTGACAATGAGAGCCTGGGAATGGGGAAAAAGTTTAACCACATTGGGGGGTCTTCCTGTTTCGACTGCCTTCCTGAAATCAGTCCCGGAAATCTGAGCCATAAGTATCCCTCCTTATAAATACGATGATCAACAGGTTAAAAAATTGTAATCATTATGATCGTGCAGGAACAAATTTATATCCGCTTTTACTATATTATTGAATAAAATAATTACCATACAATATCAATCTTCAATCCACACTTTCATTCTTCATTTTCAGCTTCAAGGCGCTCCTCCTGGGTTCCGGAGGTCAGTTTTTTCCTGCCGAACAGCCAGACGGCAATAACACTCACTTCATACAAAACCAGGAGCGGGACTCCCATGAGCATCTGGTTTACAACATCAGGGGTCGGAGTAAGAACTGCGGCAATAATAAAATTGATCAAGATAGCATATTTTCTGTTTTTGTTGAGAAAAGCAACATCAACAATGCCTATCTTTGCAAGAAAAACCATAAGGATCGGCAGTTCAAAAATAACACCGAACGCTATCAACAAGCGGAGTGACAAAGAGAAATATTCGTTGACTGCCGGCATAGGAATGAGAAAATCGGCAGAATATCCCAACAGAAAACGAAAGGCCGGAGGGAAAACAACAAAATAGCCAAATGCCGCCCCGCCAAGAAAACATAACGATGATAGAAAGGAGAAAGGAAGCAGCAGCCTTTTTTCATTTTTATATAAGCCGGGAGCCACAAATTTCCAGATCTGCCAGAATATAACGGGACTGGCAATCAGCACACCACAGACCAGGGCTAATTTTAGATAAAAAAAAAGGCCTCCTGATAGGATGTGAATATAAGACTCGTCTGGTCTGGCAACACCTTAAACAAGGGCTTAAAAAACCAGTTGCCGATCTCCTTGATAAAAACATAGGACAGAGCAAAGCCGCCGCCGCTTGCAATAAACGAATAGATAAGACAGCTTCGCAGGTCTGCCAAATGCTCCGTCAGCATCTGTTTTTTAAAGTCTTCCATACTTCCAGGCCAATGGAACAATGAGTAAAGGGGTGATTCTTATAATTTTCCAGGACGAAGGTTACCATAAATCGTCATCACCAAAACATCAAATTGAAAATTACATAATTTTAAGCACTTTGTCTTTTCATCCCTCAATAAAAAAAAACTCATAAAATCGTTAAGCATTGATGTTGTTGAATATAAACTTATTGCGTAAATTCACAAAACTCTTACACATTGACAACAGTGTGAGAATTTTATTAATTAAACAAATAATTCAAAGTTCGATTCTTTATCACTTTCTATTTCAACTATTGGAGCAACCATGTCGTCAATCCGCAAACAGCTTCTGGATTTTTTTGAGCAGTTTGCCGATGATGATGCCCGACTCATTAAAGAACTTCACTCTCTCATTTCACAGCAAGGGAAAGAGGTTTATACTTACATTTTCCAAATTCTCACCAACCTCGATTTACCTCCAGCGGAAGCTGCACATCATTGGGAGCAAATCATAGCCCACAGCAAGGATCTTAGTACTGCCATGGGCCGTGAAGTAAACCTCAGAACTGCTGTTTGTGACTACTTCTGCTCGGTCAATAAATCCTTGCACAACCCCAAAATCATTGAAATACATCTTTTCGAAAAAACTGCGAGGTCATCAACATTTGACGCCCTGACCGGCTTATTGAATCGTAGTGCCTTTGATGAAATGCTGTCTCGTGAAATATCCAGGGCGAAACGCCATGATTCAAACCTGACCCTGCTCTTTTTGGATCTTGATGATTTTAAACGGGTAAATGACACCCTGGGACATATGGCAGGAGACGAAGTCTTAAGAAAAGTAGCCGAGATGATCATGCTTGAAAAAAGGACCGAAGATTTTGGGGCCCGCTACGGAGGGGAAGAGATTACAATTTTGCTGCCGCAAACGTGCAAGGCTGACGGCTGGCTTATAGGTGAAAGGATCCGCCAAAGGTTGGAAGAGGCCGAGATACACTATGAAGGTCAGAATATTAAAGCCACTTTAAGCGGTGGTCTGGCGTCATTTCCCATTGATGCAAGCGATGGTCTGAGTTTACTGAAAAATGCTGACAAGGCGATGTACCGGGCAAAAAGTTTCGGCAAGAACAATATTTCTTTTTACTCTATGAATAAAAGACGAAATATTCGCGTCGAATATACTTCATCCGTTGAAATACAGGAACTTGGCATACATGCAAAACCTTCATTTACCGCCACAACCAAAAGTTTAAGCATTGGCGGCATATTGCTTGAAAGCAACAAGCACTTAGAGACCGGAACGAAAATCCAGATCACCATACCAGTCAGCCAGGAAAACCCTCTTCTGCTTATTGGTAATGTTGTCCGTTCAGAAAAAACTGGTACAGGCAGCAACCACATTAGCGTTGCTTTTATTGATTCCGGCATAATTATCAAAAATGAGATTTCAAGTTACCTGATCAAACATCTTAAAGACATCCCGGATCATTCTGCTAAAACAACACAGCCCGCCTCGTAATTTCTCAAAACTTGCAGAAAGAGGGGCATCAGTGGTACATAATCGGTATATGCATACTGGGGATTGTGAAGCTGTCCTTCGAAGTGGCGCTTGCGGCAATCTGAACTATTTCAAATAAAGAGCTGGCTACCTGGCTTGGTTCTCTATTTTTTCATAGAGTGCTGTTGAGAGTATTTGACCTTCTTTAATTTGGCTTGAGGACATATTCTCTAGAACAAGGTTTCTATTTTTCCTCCCTAATTCATTCCCTTGTAAAGCTGCCAGATTGAACCATGAATATGCTATTGCATAATCCTGCCCGGCACTATGGTCGGCTGCATACATAACACCTAAATTAGTTTGAGCTTCGGCAAGGCCCTGTAGAGCTGCTTTTTTGTACCAATATAAGGCCTTTTTATCGTCTTGAGGGACACCTTTGCCGTTATCATACATAAATCCCAAATTAAATTGAGCCAAGGCAAATCCCTGCTCAGCTGCTTTTGTAAGCCAATAAGCAGCCTGTTTGTAATTTTGAGGAATACCTTCTCCGTTAAGATACATAAATCCCAAAACCCATTGGGCGTTAACGTCCCCTTGTTCAGCTAGTGATATAAATAATGAAATATCTGCATCACTTGATTCAGCTCTCACTTGTTGCGTCAAACAAATAGAGATGAAACCCATTACAAGAAATATTGCTAACACTCTCTGTATCAGTTTCATAATGACTCCTGTCTCGAAGAATACCTGCATCTTCTCCCGTATCAGTTATGTACATAACTCTATTTATGCACACAAATCTATTGTACCTTGGTACTAGGTTATTGTTTATTTAATGGGGAAAAGTTCAGCTACTATTCAGGGGAGTTAAGCGATTTGGGCAGTCAGATCATTACATATAAAGGCAGGGTTTATTACATTTCTATATCCACAAGTGTAAAACAAATTCAAATTTTTAAAGGAATATCATGCAATATGATATATGGCACCGTTGTTATCGAGCCTGAAGTTGCAGAAGGTTGCTATTGGGCAAGTATTTGTACACGTACGATTCAAATAATATTGTATTGTACAAAATGATGAGACAGGTCTGCGGCCCTGCTCAGGCGGTGCTGATTTATCTGGTTTCACATTTTTACAGTGTCTTACTTTAGTCAATAATTGAAACACTTGCCCCTGGGAAAGAGACGGACGAATAACTGATATATGATCTTTCTACGTGTTCTTTAGCCGGAAGATTCGCCTAATAGTTTGCGGATTTCATCGGCAGGTATCGGTTTATAAAAAAGATATCCCTGGGCCTGGTCACACTGGATATTGCTGATAAATTCAAGCTCTTCTTCGGTTTCAATTCCTTCAGCCAGCACCGTTAGGTTGAGCGTATGAGACATTGAAATAATAGCCTCGGTAATAGCAGCATTCTTTGCATTTTCGTTGATATTTTTAACAAAAGAACGATCAATTTTTACCATATCAATTGGAAGGAATTGGAGATAATTTAATGAAGAATAACCGGTACCGAAATCATCAAGGGCTATTTTAATTCCCATTTCCTTCAGTTTATTCAAAGTGACTAAGGCATTTTCCCGGTCGCCCATAATAGCGGTTTCGGTCACCTCGACACCAAACAATTCGCGAAACTCTTCCTCATCCTCAATGACACCAACGATATATTTTTCTATTCCCTGCTGATAAAAGTCACGGGCCGACAAGTTGACCATCACCGGTACCAGTCTGCAGCCGGCTTCCTGCCATAATTTCAGTTGATCAAAAACTTCACGAACTACCCATCTGCTGATATCTTGTATAATACCCCTTTCTTCAGCAATTGGGATGAAATCTCCCGGAGGAATAAAGCCACGCTGCGGATGGTTCCAGCGGATAAGGGCCTCGAGACCGATTATGTTCTTTGTTGCCAGATCAATCTGGGGCTGAAAGTACAGGACAAACTCCCGGTCAGCAAGGGCCTGCCGCATATTACGCTCAATTTCCACCAATTTGTGCATCGCTTGGGTCATCTCTTCAGTACAATATTGAAACCGGTTTTTTCCCTCTTTCTTGGCAGCGTACATAGCCGTGTCAGCACTGTTGAGAAGTTCAGTGGCATCCTTTCCATTTTCAGGATAGAGCGCAATACCGATACTGGACGAAACCGTAACTGAGTTGTTTTGTATTGCATATGGCTTGGCCAGCTCTTCAATAATCATATTGCTGAAATCGACTGGAAAGGAAATATCAGCAAGAATCCTCTGGCCAATATTTGAAGAGTCCTCATACGTGTTGAGATGGGTAAGGAGTATGGCAAACTCATCTCCGCCCAGACGGGCGACAGTATCAGAAACCCGGGAACTTTTTTGCAAACGTCTGGCTACCTTGTTCAGCAGGAGGTCGCCTATTTCATGACCATAAGCATCATTAACCACCTTGAAATCATCAAGATCAATATAGAGGACACCTATTTTTTCAGTATTCCTCTTTGCCCGGGCCACTTCCTGTTTCAGTTTATCCATAAATGCATTGCGGTTAGGAAGTTCCGTGAGTGAATCAAAATAGGCTAAGCGTTTAATTTTTTTAGTCTGGGATACTATTTCTTGCTTAGAAACAGCAATCCTGCGTGCCATATCGTTAAAGGCATTGTTTAATTTGCCGAATTCATCATCAAATTTGCTTTCAACCCTCCATTCTAGATTTCCTTCACCAATCTGTTTTGTTCCATTGACTAATGCTGTCAGATTGCCGGAAAGAATTTTATTGAAATAATAGAAAATGAAAAAGGTTCCTAAAATAATTAATGAAAGAAAGACGACCATACCTTTCCGAAGAAGTTCTGTACCTTCCAGAACCCTTTCTTCCGAACTGGCAATCTCCCGTCTGAGTATGGAAATGACGCTGTTAAGATCGTAATTGACATCAACTATACTTTCATCAATTATTTCAAATAGTTCCGCTGCGGTTGAACTGGCAGCATCATACAGAATGTATTCTTTATAATAGAGAAGTGCCGCCTTTAATTTCTTCAACGTTTTTATGAAGGAATTCAGGTGCTGCAGATCTTCTTGAGTGGTTTTCTTGGCTTTTTTTAGTGTATCGGCTTCCAGGAGAATTACATCAATCAGCTCAATTGCTTGCGGTGTATAGGTTAATTCACCGGTTAACTGCTTGTGCAATTGCATGTCAAGCGTCGAGGTTGATGTCTGCAGAGAAATTATTTCGTTTAGATACGGCCGCATGTCCCTAATGGATCTGGACATGTTTCGAGCAACCTCATTAAACTGAGAAACAAAAAATAATCCCCCGAATATGTTCAGAAAAACTATCAAGCCGAAACAGATGTTTCGGAATGTTTTAAATGAGAATAATTGGGCCATGTGAGAGTAGGCATTTTAATAATGGCAGGTGCATTGGGCTGCACCAGAAAGAGTTTCAGTGAAACTCAAGAGTCAGTAATTCCGTGATATCGCCAGAGCCATAAAGCGGCTGATCTGAATTCTCCTCTGGGGGGCGGCCAGCAATCTCATATCGGGAAACACCGAATCCATAAGACTTGTCCAAAGACCGGAAGTTGACATCATCTAAATTGCCTGTGACAAGGGCCCTGGCAAATTCGATGGTCCAGCGGCCATCCTGCCACGCCCCTTTGGCCTTTATATCCGCCCGGCTGGATTCGGGTTGTCTTGATGAGTAACGCGTAACCATATCCTCTTCATAGTCGATTAATATTTGGGATTTATATGCACTGCGCCCTTTATCGCCCTGGCGCTGTATATGCATTTTTCTGCCGGACTTTGAAGTAAGTTCATAACTGTTTCGCGTAGGATAATTGAATAATCGCTGGATTTTGTCATCAGCAAATCCAACAAGGTCAGTTCTCTGGGCTTTCCAAAACCATGTGTCAGCTTCATAGCTCTCATCACTGAAAATGCTCAGGTCTTTAGTTTCCTGGTCCATCTTCCACTTGAATACGAAAACATCTTCCCTCATCGCTCCTTGTTTGTAAATCTTTTCTTCTTTATCCCAAACCCAGCACCTATGGAGCCTGGACTCGTCAGTGTCCGGGAAACTGACAAGGAAAAAGATGGTTGTATCAGTGTATACACTCTTAATGGTGATATCTACCTGGGCTATTGGATCATAAGTTGTCACCGGTTCTGCATTTTTCCAGACTTCATCTGTTCCAAGTCCGTCTAGCAGGGGACTTTGTACGGTTTTGTAGGACTTCACAACCTGATCCGCCTTGACATCATGGCTAAAGACCAGGACGATACTGCTTACAATTACGAGAAAGACCTGCCATTTATTCATCATTTTATTTTTTCCTTGGCGAATGGCAATGTTGCTGTGGAGGTTGCTGTCTTATCAGAAACAGGAGCCAAACTGTTTCAGTTAAACACATAAAATTTAATACTAACAACCATTATTATCTATAATTTAATTATAAATCCCCAATAATCCATCCAACTTCTATTTTACATCCTGACCAAAGATCTGGGCGATACTGCTTACAATTACGACAAAGTTCGGCCTTTTTTTCATCATTGCAAGTTCACCTTAAATGTTTTTATTAATACTTTTATGACAATGGCTAATGAACAGTATAATTCATTGGGGGACTGTTGTAGATGGTTTCAGAATATGTTGAATTCGTTTAAGCACATCGTGAATGTTTAAGGGCTTATGGAAGAAATCGTCAGCCCCGCATGCCAGAAACTTTTGCTGCAAGCCGCTATGCACAAAAGCGGAAAGAATTATCACCCTCATCTTCGGAAAGCGTTCTTTCGCGTGCTTCATCAGCACAAGTCCATCGATTCCAGGCATCAGATAATCGGTGAGCAGGAGGTTGTATGGTTGTTTTTCAAGTAATCTCAGGGCTGATTTCCCACTTTCAGCAATGTCGGTATTGAACCCCGCTCTTTCAAGGTTGACTTGCAGGGCCTTACGGACCAATTCGTCATCGTCAACTACCAGTATATTTTTTGGGCTCATCTATCTTCCCCTCCCAATTACCACTCGTGTTTTTATAAAACAATATGCAAATAAACTTAACTACTTCCCATTCACTTTCTGCCGCAATTTCCTGCATGGTTTAAATGTAACAACCCTTCTGGCTTCCAGCACCATTGATTCTCCTGTTCGAGGATTCCTTACCTTTCTTGCTGATTTATCCTTAACATTGAATTTTCCGAACCCTGACAGTAGGACATCTTCTCCATTGCCAAAACTGTTCTTCATTATCTTCAAAATGGTTTCGACAGCTTCACGAGCTTGAGCTTTTGTTAACTCCGGAATAGATACATGCACCCGGTTGGTTATTTTAGCTTTGGTGAGGGCCA
>JAHEID010000203.1 GCA_024639555.1 Deltaproteobacteria bacterium | reverse complement strand
ACGTCCCACCATATACATTGACCACGTCAACCCCGGGAACCATGCGGAAGAGATCCGGCACATCTACAGCCCCTGAGCGTTTTATATCTTCAGCAGTGATTACAGAGATAGCATTAGGCGCTTCCGAAATCTTCTGTTCCCGCTTGGATGCACTGATAACAGTCGTGTTGAGGAGTTCTTCCAGATCAAGCTCTGCAAAGTCTTGAAAATCATCATCCTTTGCAAAAACAGAGGAAATAACCAGGCAGGTAATAAGAAGAGGCAGAAGCCCCGATGCTCCCATTTTCATAAAAATTTTACTCTCAAAAACAGTACATTATGAGTGCTTTTGCCCATTCACATAACTTTCTATTTATTCGACAAATATGACAAAATTCTTGAACAATTTGTTTGGAAACTCATAGAAAATCTTCTTGGAAAAGCAAGGTCCTTTTCCGGAGAAGGTATCTCGATTCAGATTGATTTGGCAGGGAATAATATGAAGGGATGCCAGACACAATTAGGGACAAGAAGTTCCAGATTGATTAAAAAAAACGGCGTGGTTTGTAATATTATGCGACATTTTAAACTATTGGTAAAAGGCCAGATACCCTATCTTTGAGTTCTTCGACTAAAGGATGTTGCGTAAAACCAAAGGAAAACCGAAGCGGTGGCATAAAAACAATTGTTTGGCCAAAGATACTTGGGGGTTCTGTTTTAAACCAAACTAATTCTGGTGATAGAAAAAGCGAACCAGATACAGATTTTATTGCAGAAATATCTATTTCCGTTGACTGTATATAATTAGAAATATAAACATTCCTACCATCAACTTGCACTTTCTTTAATCTTCCACAAATAAAATAAACAAATAAAGATCCAAGTATCCAGAAGGATAAGAACTGATAGTTTTGTTCATCTATGCTTGAATTTGACAAGAACACTGGAATTATCATGCCAATCCAACCCAAAGTGAAAATGTATTTGTAGAAAAAAGTTAAAGGGGATGATAGCGTTTTCATTATTGTTCTTCTCCGTAGTTTGGATTTATGACGTAGTCTGTAATATTTAACGTCATTAACCAAATATCAATAATTACTATATCGGCGTGTATCAGCAGATTCTTGAGATGAAGGGTGTGCGGATTTCGGGGAATAAAAGTAAAGACAGGGGTCGTTATGGCTCCTGTCTTGTCTGTGGTTATTCCATACTACACTTTGAATGTTACAATCTTTTGGTGAAAGACCAATCTAAACATTTTTGATAATCATATAAAAGGCCCATGGAAAACACTTTCCTGTAGGTTTATAATGGTTACGAGACAAACTATTAACCATTTAACAGGAGGTGCATCATGGACCATTACGTAGGAATAGATTTACACTCAAACAACAGCTATACAGCAATTATTGATAATGATAACAAAAAAGTGTTCAAGAAGAAAACAAAAAATGATTTGAGGCTGGTACTACATGCACTGAAGCCCTACCGGGACCAGGTTAAAGGAATAGTGGTTGAATCGACCTACAATTGGTATTGGCTGGTAGATGGACTTATCGAGGAGGGATACACGATACATCTGGCAAATCCCTCAGCCATTAAGCAGTACACAGGGCTCAAACATTCAGATGACGTTACCGATGCCTTTCACCTGGCAAACCTGCTCCGTCTTGGTATCCTGCCGACAGGATATATATATCCGAAAGAGGAACGACCGATACGAGATCTCTTGCGGAAACGGACGCAATTAGTACACCAACGCACCCTCCAGATACAAAGCTTTCAGAATCTTGTTTCCCGAAACCTGGGTAAGAGCATGAAAGGCACTGCCGTCAAGAAACTGAGTGAAGATGATGTAGAACACCTTTTCCATGATAAGCACCTGGTAGTAGCAGGGAAGGTAAGCATTGCTACAATACTCTTTTTAGCTGAAAAAATAAAACAATTAGAAAAAACACTCCACAAAGTTGCAAAACTCAAAGATGAGTACAGGTTGCTGATGACGGTACCAGGCATACAAAAGATTCTGGCCCTGACCATCATGTATGAGACAGGTCCCATAGAGCGATTTGCGAAGGTAGGAAACTATGCATCCTATTGCCGGTGTGTGGGAAGCAGGAGGCTTTCTAACGAAAAAGTCAAAGGAAAAGGAAACCGTAAAAATGGAAACAAGCACTTGTGCTGGGCATATGTAGAAGCAGCACACCATGCACTGTGGCATTACGAGTACGTTGAGCGGTACTATCAGAGGAAGATGGCTAAGACCAATCTGATCGTGGCGAGAAAAACAATAGCCCACAAGCTTGCCCGAGCCTGTTACTATATCATACGAGATCAGAAGGAGTTTGATCCCACAAGGGTATTTGTGTAAAGAAGGGATGTGGCAGTGAACCTATAACATTCTGCTGGGACTAAACCGGACGTTTGATTGGCAATCTGCCACATCCCTGGATACTAGAGGATTGTAATATGTCTCACACGGTTTACTGTTTCGCCTATGCCATGAGCCATGAATTGCTGGTGTACAGCCATGCTATTTGAGATAAAACCAATGGACACTGGTATGGAACCGAGGGTTTTCTGGGGCAAAGAGAATTGCCAGGGGCTCAGAGGGAAGTATACTCTATAAGCCTTGATCCTGATGGGTGCATGGTGCGAGGCAGTACTGATCACTACTGTTTTGCAACTTAAATTACAATGAAACCACGGGTGCGAAAGCAAAGCCGGATTGAGACATCATGATACTACACTGTAAAAAAGCCAAACTTTTTATTACAGGAGAGGTGTTCCCTCTTGACATCGGCCTTTTAATGGGTGCAGTATGTGTAACTCATTACATAAAATGACTACATACAACATATTGTGCCACTCATCGAATTTAAAAACCCTCTCAGGATTTTTCCCAAGAGGCTAATTTATTAAAATGAAACAGTCTAACTCTTATTGATAATTACACCACTCTACTCCCGCTGTACACATGGGGCAGGGATTGCTCATCGTGTTACGACCAAAATCTACTTTAAATAGTGCCGCATCAGTACCATCACAATCATGGTCACAATCAAAGTCACCATTGCATTGGTCTATGGCATTACATCCCCTGTTAAAAGAGCTGCGACCAAAGTCAATTTTGAACAGGGCAGCATCAGAACCATCAACATTTCGGTCTTCTGAACAGTTAAAATTACCCTCACAATCACAAGCATCTCCTATTCCGTTACCTTGTGGGGGATAGATGTCTTGCTGATTCATGCTACAAAGACCACTAGGACCACACGCTTCATTGGCAATACAACTATCCCCAATATTTCCTTCAATGCAAGTTCCCAAGAAGGGGCCGTTTGGTATAATAGAACAGTTATCTGTTTCAGCAAGAAATGAGTTGCCAGATATGTTATTTGCCATCATTTCCCCTGCATCATTTATAATACCATCCCCATCAATATCTGTTGGGTCTTCATATTGACATAGCTGATCGATTGCAAGAAAA
>JAHEID010000081.1 GCA_024639555.1 Deltaproteobacteria bacterium | reverse complement strand
GCAGGTTTTTTTGCTGTCGCCATTGTTCTCATCTCCTCTTTAATGAATAGGTCGGTTGACAGATAACGCTCCCCGCTGGAAGGCAGAACCACCACGATCTGCTTTCCTTCATTTTCTGGCCGTACCGCTATCTGCATTGCTGCCCAGACTGCTGCACCTGATGATATTCCACAGAGAATACCTTCAAATTTGGCAACCTGTCGGGCTGTCTCAAAGGCATTTTTATTTGTGACCGTAACGACTTCGTCTATGATTGAGGTATTCAGAACATCTGGAATAAATCCGGCACCGATTCCCTGGATTTTATGCGGCCCTGGTTTGCCGCCTGAAAGGATTGGCGAATCAGCAGGTTCCACTGCCACTGCCTTAAAGGAAGGCTTGCGTGACTTGATGACTTCTGAAACACCGGTAATGGTGCCGCCTGTACCAACACCTGAAATAAAGATGTCAACCTGGCCGCCTGTGTCTGACCAGATTTCCTCCGCAGTGGTCTTGCGGTGTATCTCGGGATTGGCAGGATTGGCAAACTGGTTCGGCATGTAAGCCTTGGGATTGTGGGTCAGAATATCCTGGGCTTTTGTAATGGCACCTTTCATACCCTCAGGTCCAGGAGTGAGAAAAAGTTCAGCTCCCAGATGCTTTAAGAGAGCCCTGCGTTCAAGGCTCATGGTCTCGGGCATGGTAAGGATTAAGCGGTATTTCCTGGCAGCGCAGATAAAGGCCAGGGCAATGCCGGTATTACCGCTCGTTGGTTCAACAATGGTGGTATGAGGATCGATAAGGCCCTGGTTCTCCGCAGCTTCGATCATGGAGACACCGATACGATCCTTGACACTGGCTAATGGATTCTGGAATTCGAGCTTGGCCAGGATTGTTGCTTGTAACCCCTTGCAGATCCTGTTGAGTCGGACCAGCGAAGTTTTTCCTACAACCTGCGAAATATCCGCATTTATCCCGGCCATGATCATTTCCCCTTTTTCTGCATTTTTTTCCTACCGTTGCCGGCATAAATTAGTTCAGGGCGCTTGAGAAGGACTTTGGTATCAGGCGGTACACTCTCTGTTATCCAAATGTTGCCTCCGATAACCGACCGTGCACCTATGACGGTCTCCCCTCCCAAAACTGTCGTATTAGAATATATTATTACATCATCTTCAATAGTTGGATGTCTTTTTTTATATCTAAACTGGTCACCGGCATCTTTGGGCAACGATAAGGCACCCAGGGTAACACCCTGGTAAAGCCTCACGTGGCGTCCTATTTCAGTAGTTTCTCCTATCACAACTCCGGTGCCGTGGTCAATGAAAAAACTTTCATCGATGGTTGCTCCAGGGTGAATATCGATGCCAGTGAGGCTGTGGGCATGCTCTGTCATGATGCGTGGAATGACAGGCACCTCATATTTATGAAGCAGGTTGGCCAGCCTGAAAATGGAGATTGCCATAAGCCCGGGGTAGCTGAAAATGATCTCATCATAGCCTTTGGCAGCAGGATCACCCTCATAGGCCGCCCTTATATCGGTGTCCAGGAGTTTCTTGATTATCGGTAAGTCCTGTACAATCTTCAGGGAAATCTCCTGGCCCTGTTCAGGGCATTTGTTACAGGGCAGGTTGAGCCGGAAGCAGTCATGCTGGAAAGCAGAGATTATCTGGCGGGACAGGTTTTCCAGAAAACAGGTGGTTTCCTGCCCCAGGTAATACTCCAGGTTGGCCTGCGCCAGGATAGACTGGGTGAAATAGCCTGGAAACATGATACGCCTGGCCTGGTGGATCATTTGCACCACTGATTCGTTGGAAGGGATCGGAATGGGTTCAACATGGCTGAATGAGTTCTTGTCATCCAGCAGTTTCATCAACTTTTTGACCACGGCCGGGATTTTTTCATAAAGTGGTGTAGCCGGCTCAATTGCTGTATCGCACTGGTGGCAGGTATCGAGAAATTTTTCATTTTTTTTCTTTTTCATTTTTTGTCCCCTTTGCCAATGAGGAAAATTCCATAGGTGGCGCGCCAGTCCTGCAGAAAACTTACAATATGCCCCTGGGTGTCGTGATGATTGGTATTGATTGCCACCTCTTTGAGAACCGTGCAGCCCTGGTCACGGGTGAATTTCCGAAAGTCTTTCAAAGTAATGATCCGTATGTTCGGGGTATTGTACCATTCATAGGGCAGTTGTTCATTTTTGGGTGCCATTCCGGTCAGCAGCACCTGCATCCTGATGGACCAGTGGCTGAAGTTCGGAAAGCTGACGATCACCTTCCTGCCAATTGCAAGCAGCGATTTCAGAAGCCTTTCCGGGTAATAGACCTGCTGCAGTGTCTGGCTTAGAATGACATAATCAAAGGCACCTTCCTGGTAGTCAAGCACCTCTGCATTAATGTCACCCTGCAGCACGGAAAGGCCCTTGGCGATGCACAGTGCGACCTTGGATTCACGGTTTTCTATGCCGGTGCCTGTGACATTTTTGTTCTGCTTGAGATAGAGCAGCAGGTCGCCTTCGCCGCAGCCGAGATCCAACACCCTGGAACCCGGTTTAATCCAGGATCCAATAACCTGGAGATCAAAACGCTTGAGGCCCCCGGATTGATTTTGCATTGTTTCTTTCATCTTATATAGTTACAAGTACTACTTACGATACTCATCGGGATAAATAAACTATTTTTTCCGCAATTCAACTAAATTGCGGTCCAAAAAGCCTTTTATGAGTGCGGATAATCTTTCGTTGTGAAGCAGAAAGGCGTCATGTCCCCATTCCGCCTCAATCTCGCAGAAACTTACATCCAGATTGTTTTTTTTCATGGCTTTGACCATGGCCTTGGACTGGTAGGTCGGGTAGAGCCAGTCCGAGGTAAAGGAGATGACCAGGAATCTGGCCTTGGCCTTGGCAAAGGCTTCTGTCTCAGAGTCGTTGCCGTGCTGCCTGCGCAGATCAAAATAATCGGACGCCTTGGTGATATAGAGAAACGAATTGGCATCAAAACGGTCGACAAACTTCTGACCCTGGTAGCGCAGGTAGCTTTCCACCTGGAAATCTGCATCAAAGTTGAAAGAAAAATCGTTTTTATTCTGCAGGCGTCTGCCGAATTTGCGGCGCATTGCTTCATCAGAAAGATAGGTCACGTGTCCTACCATTCTGGCCAAGGCAAGACCAAGATTTGGTTTTTCGGAACCGTAGTATTTTCCCTTGTTCCAGTTGGGATCTGCCATGATGGCCTGGCGCGCCACCTCGTTAAAGGCAATAGCCAGGGCGGAATGCCGGGTGGTGGTTGCAAGCGGTATGGCAGAGACAACCATGTCAGGATAGCGTACCGCCCACTCAAGCACTTGCATACCACCGATTGAACCGCCAACAACTGAGAGGATCTGTTCGATACCGAGATGGTCCAGCAGAGCTTTCTGGGCCCTTACCATGTCGCCGATGGTGACCACCGGAAAATCAAAGCCATATGGATTGCCGGTGCTGGGATTAATTGAGGCTGGCCCGGTTGACCCAATGCAGCTGCCTATTATGTTGGAGCAGATGACAAAATATTTGTCCGTATCAATGCCTTTGCCCGGGCCGACCATGATCTCCCACCAGCCGGGTTTCTGGTCATCTTCGGAGTAATAGCCAGCCACATGCGAATCACCTGAAAGTGCATGCAGGATGAGGATGACATTGGACCTGTCCTCGTTGAGCGTGCCGAGCGTCTCATAGGCAATGGTGATAGGTCCAAGACTTGCATTGCTTTCGAGGATCATGGCGTCCGGTGGCTCTGCAAAGGTGAAATATCTCTTTTCCACCAGCCCGACAGAAACTCCGTCCTTGTCATGTTCTATATATTCGCTCATGTTTCTGAAGCTTTCGGCGGTCAGCTTTCAGTTATCAGCCAAAACTTTTTCATAAAAATTTTAACTGCAAACTGTCAACTGCCTCCGCTTTGTTTTAGCCTTGAACCCCCTTGGCCCCTGGAATCCTTGAACACTGTGAATACCATATTCTAATGCCAAAATGACAACAGAACATACTTTTCTGTTATAGGAAAGCGGGAATCTGACAGTTGGTCGCTGCAAGTTGACGGCTATAGATTATCCAATGCCTGTCCCAGATCATTACAAATATCCTCAACCGCCTCTATACCAACGGACAGCCGCAGCAGGTCAGAATGAATCGACAGTTTCTGCCGTGTCGTCTCATCAAAGGAAAGATACTGAGAAGAATAGGGGTGGATGATCAGGGTCTTGCAGTCCCCAAGATTTGCCAGGTGGTAGATCATTTTCAGGTTGTTGATGAACCTGAAACTTGTGGCCTGATCCCCTAGTCCGAAAGCAATGAGACCGCAGTAACCTTTGTTTCCAAACTGTTTTTTGGCAGTTTGGTACGAGGGGCTGTCCTCAAGGCCCGGATAGTTGAGCCAGGCGAGTTCTTTCCGACCCTGCAGGTATTTGGCAACAGCCATACTGTTTTGCATGTGTCTTTCCATGCGCAGTGCCAGGGTGTCAAGCCCGATCATGGTCAGATATGAATGGAGAGGGGCCTGGGTGGTGCCGAAATTGATGTGGTGCTCACGCCAGACTTTGTCCAGGAAGGCAAGCGGGCCCTTGCGGTCAACAAACGGCTTGAGGTCGGGAAAGCGCCCGGAATCAGCCCAGTTGAAGTTGCCACTGTCAATAACAACTCCGCCAGCGGCATCGCCATGGCCACTGAGGTATTTTGTAGTTGAGTGGATTACCACGTCGGCACCCAGCTCAATAGGACGGCAGAGGTAGGGGGTTGCCATGGTGTTGTCCACCATCAGGGGCAAAGCGTGACGGTGCGCGATCTCTGCAGCAGCAGCAAGATCCGGAACATCCATTTTGGGGTTGCCGATGGTTTCCAGCCAGATAAACCTGGTCTTGTCATTGATTGCGCTTTCAATGGCTGCCATATCTGTTGATTCAACAAACCTGGCAGTAATATTGTACTTTTTGAAAACGTTGGCAAAAAGTACATAGCTTGACATGAAGAGGGAGTTGCCCGTAACAAACTCATCGCCTGCACGCAGCAGGGCAAGGCAGGCGTTGGTGATGGCAGCCATACCTGAAGACATGACCACTGCCCCCCCGCCTCCCTCGAGATCTGTCAGCTTCTCTTCTAAAACCCGGTTCGTCGGGTTGGTCAACCGCATATAAATATGATCTGTGGTTTTGCCGCCAAATGTCTGGCTGAGGTTTTCAGCAGTAGGGTGGGCATGGGAGGCGGTCTGGAAAATGGGCGGCAGGGTCGAGCCTTCCCATGTATCGGGACTTTGTCCGGCATGAATGACCCTGGTGTTGAAATGTTGGTCTTTTTTCAGAGCCATGATAGGTAACCTGTTTATGGTAGTGTTAAGCTGGTAAGTTGAAAAAAATCAGGCAGGCAGAAATCAGCTCTCGGCAGGCACACTGGCCACAAAATAATAGCCAGGTAAGTAACATAGAGTTAAAACACGCAGAACAAACTATCTGGAGTGTTCATGGGTCGTCGCATGGTTGTTTTCAGTTAGAGGTTTGGAGGTTGCTTGCCGAGAGCTGATTTCTGCCTGCCTAATATTATTGTATTATGCCAATAATGATTTTAATACTTCGCATTCTCTGCAGAGCTTCATTTTTTCCTGCCAGTTCTGCTGTACTTTTCCTTGACAAATGGTGCCGTTGATAAACCAGCAGAGTTTTCCAGCCTTAAATTCCCAGGCCGGGCATTGCATTTTACGCTTGCGTGGACATTTTTTTATGGTCCAGCACGCTTTGGAGTTGCTCGCCGGCCCCTTTTTCCTGGCAAGTAGGAAGAAAATCTGGCGCTCTACATGCGCGGGGACTGTACGCCAGCCCTGTTCATAACTGTGGACCGCCTTTATAGAAGAGCCTAACAGTTCAGCCAGTTGCTTTTGTGTTTTTCCAAGTATTTTGCGAGCGTGCAAAAACTCTTTATCATCCATAGTTGGAGCCCCTCCAGAGACATGCCAATCAAAAACAGTGGCAATGTACCACAATGTGGTATAGGATATCAACCAATATTTTTAAAAAAACAAAAAAACTTTCAGCCCTTTGTTTGTCTGGGTTTGGGGAGTTTAACCCTCTGTTTTTCCGGTATGAAAAAATTGCTCCAAATGCAATAAACAGTGCGATGAAGTCGAGGAATTGAGAAGAATTTCAGGAAATAACTTAACAGGAAAACATTGATTCTTAAGGCGGCAGATGACATGCAAATTGTAAAATTTAATGCATCAGGGTAAAATATATTTTATGTCATTGTTAAGTCAGGCCCGTTTTTTTAAAAAATAGGAGATAAACATGAAAGTGTTTATAACTGGCGGTACCGGGTTTTTAGGAGCAGCTTTAACCGAAGGGCTCCTTGCCGAAGGACATTCTGTGACCATTCTTTCCCGTTCATCCCGAAACAGATTTCTCAAAATGGGCTTGGCATATTGCGAGGGAAACCCGACAAAAAGCGGGCCCTGGCAGGAAGAGGTCTCCAGTCATGATGTGGTGATCAACCTTGCCGGTGCCTCAATTTTCCGGACCTGGAATGATAAGAGCAAGGAGGCAATCCGCAACAGCCGCATTCTCACCACGCGTAATCTTGTTGATGCAATTGGGCAGTCCCCAAAAAACATAACACTGCTCAGTGGTTCTGCAGTTGGTTATTATGGCTTCAGGGATGAGGAGGAACTTGATGAAAACTCCTCGCCGGGCCATGATTTTCTGGCCGAGGTTGTACAGGACTGGGAGGCCGAGGCAAGAAGGGCCGAAGAGCTTGGTGTCCGGGTTGTTCTCTGTCGTATCGGTGTCATATTGGGAAGAGACGGTGGGGCATTGAGTAAAATGATTTCTGTTTTCAAGTGGGGCCTGGGAAGTCCTCTGGGGTCCGGCAAGCAGTGGTTTTCCTGGATTTCCCTACACGACCTGGTCAATATTTTTTTATTCCTCCTGGAAAACAAAACATTCTCAGGGCCGGTCAACTGCACTTCTCCCCACCCGGTGACCAACAGGGAGATGACGCAAGCCTTGGGCAAAGTATTGCACCGGCCGACAATTCTGCCCCCGGTTCCGGCCTTTTTGCTCAAGGGAGTGTTAGGCGAATTCAGTGATGTGTTTGTCAAAGGGCAGAAAGTCCTGCCGAGAAAATTGCTCCAGGATGGGTTTGTCTTTGAATACCCGGAAATCGAGGCGGCATTGGCGCACCTGGTTTGATTATAAATCTAAACAGGCAGTTTTATTGATGGGCACAGGAAATATGCATTAAGTTAGGGAAAAGCAGCAAGAATCTTTTTCAAAGCAAATTGTTTTTTTGTGTTCATTGCTTCGCTTGGCCAAAGAAACGAACTAAAGAAAAGACAGTCATACAACTGGTCCCGCTTTTTAAGGGACTGCCCTGTGGGGCTCGCAAAAAAGGCCGCCCCGGAAAGTCGTTACTGCTCCGCCGAGACGTTTTTTTCCTTTTTTGCTGCGCTGCTCGGCAGCGTGAAACGGCAATAGCAAACATTATATACTTTTTGTTTTCTGGGGGGCAACAGTTTCAAAGTGACGCCGTTATACCAATCCTTGCAAAGGATGATGATAATATAACTGATTTATGGAGCCGTCAGCTATGCCTGACACACGCTGGGAGACATTGGAGGTCCAGGAGACTTTCGATTTGCTTGCAAGCTTTGAAGCAGGTCTTACCAGTGCTGAGGCCGCAAAACGTCTGGCAGAATTTGGGCCAAATGTGCTGGCTGCAGAAGAGAAAATCAAGATTCTCTCCATCATTATACACCAGTTTAAAAGCCCCCTGATCTATGTGCTTCTCGTGGCTGCCGTAGTCACTTTTTTTCTCCAGGAATATATTGATATGGCCGTTATTCTGGCAGTCGTCATTTTAAATGCGGTCATTGGTTTTATCCAGGAAGTAAAAGCGGAGCAGGGGGTGCGTTCGCTGAAAAAAATGGTACAGGCAAAAGCGCGGGCCCTGCGCGACAGGCATGAAAAAGAAATTCCCGGCAGCCAGCTGGTGCCTGGTGATGTCGTTTACCTGGCTGCGGGCATGCGGGTACCGGCTGATCTGCGCTTGATCCATGAGCTTGATCTCCGTGTTGACGAATCCATGCTCACTGGCGAGTCCTTGCCCTCGGATAAAAGAACGGAGAAACTTATTGATCAGAATCTGACACCGGGTGACATGAAAAATATTGCTTTTATGGGTACCACGGTAGTTTACGGTCGGGGCAGGGGAGTAGTCGTTGAAACCGGCGGGCGAACAGTTATTGGCGATATTGCTGAAAAGGTGCAGGAGGTTCCCTTCGGCAAGGCCCCCCTGCAGCAGAAACTCGACAGCTTTGCCAGGTTTCTCAGCTGGACCGTTGGCGGGATATCGCTGTTGATTTTCGGGCTTGGGCTCTACGAAGGTGAAAAGCTCAGCGACATGTTTATTGCGGCAGTGGCCATTGCAGTCTCCGCCATTCCGGAAGGGTTGCCTGTTGCTGTTACTGTGGCCCTGGCAATCGGCGTAAACCGCATGGCGCGCCAGAATGCCATTGTGCGGAGGCTGCCCTCTGTGGAGACCCTGGGAAGCACTACGATAATAGGTTCTGACAAGACGGGTACGCTGACAAGAAACGAGATGACTGTCAAACTCGTGTTTGACGGCCTTCGGACCTATGAAATTTCAGGGATCGGTTACGAGCCGTCCGGTACCATTACCCATGACGGACAGCTGGCTGATATGACTGCATGCCCGGAATTACTGAGGACATTAAGGATCGGCATGCTCTGCAATGAGTCAAATCTTTACCAGGAGGAAGGTATATTTAGGATTGACGGGGACCCTACAGAGGGTGCGCTCATAGTTTCAGCTATCAAGGGGGGGTTGCAGGTAGAAGAGGAGCAGATGCGTTATCCGCAGCTTGGCCTCGTGCCTTTTGAATCAGAGAGGGGCTTCATGGCAACACTGCATGAGATTGAGGGCCGCAAAATTATTTTTGCCAAGGGCGCACCAGAGAAGATTATCCATTTTTCCATGCTGGATGAACCTGACCCGGCCTTTGAGAATAGGCTCGCCCAGGTGGCGGGCAATTTAGCCGATCAAGGGCTCAGGGTCTTGGGTATGGCCTATAAGGAGGTTGATGCGGAGACAACGAAAATCTCCCAGGTTGATGTTGAAAGCGGTCTTGTCTTTGCGGGCCTGCAGGGTATGTTGGATCCACCCCGCCAGGAAGTTGTCGAAGCCATAAAGATGTGTAAACTGGCAGGCATCAGGACAGCCATGGTTACCGGGGATCATGCTATAACTGCCGGAGCAGTTGCCGGCCAGATAGGCATTGCGACAGCAAAGGATCAGGTCCTTGAAGGGCGTCATATGGAAACGATGTCTGACGATGAGCTTTATGAAAAGGCCAAGATCACCTCGGTGTACGCCCGTGTGGCACCTGCTCACAAGCTGAGGATAGTGCAGCAGCTGATAAAGCAGGGAGAGGTGGTGGCTGTGACAGGCGACGGTGTCAACGACGCTCCGGCCCTGAAGGCGGCACACATAGGGGTTGCCATGGGCCGCACCGGGACCGATGTGGCCAAGGAGGCGGCTGATATCGTTCTTTCCGATGATAACTTTGCCAGCATCGTGGCAGCTGTCAGGGAAGGCAGGATTGTTTATGACAATATCAAGAAGGTGACTATCTTTCTTGTTTCCTGCGGGCTTGGAGAGTTGTTGACCATAATTGCCTGTATGCTTGCCGGCTTGCACCTCCCTTACCTGCCGGCGCAGATCCTCTGGCTTAACCTGATCACCAACGGTTTCCAGGATGTGGCCCTGGCCTTTGAACCGGGAGAGAAAGACGTTCTCAGCCGCAAGCCGCGGCCTCCACGGGAGAGAATTCTCTCAGCGCTCATGATTCAACGTACTCTTCTCATGGGTTCCATACTGGGGTTTGGCACCTTCATCGTCTACTATCTGGAACTTGCTTCTGATGTTCCTGTTGATAGCGCCAGGAGCGTGGCATTGACCACCATGGTCTTTTTCCAGTTCTACCAGGCCATGAACTGCCGCTCGGAAACACTTTCCATTTTCGAGATGCACCCCCTTTCCAACCCGTTTCTGTTCGTCAGCATGATAGGCGCCTTCTTTGCTCATCTGGCAGTACTCTATGTGCCTGCCCTGCAGTATATTTTTCGGACCGTACCGTTGGACTTTGGCCAGTGGGTCATTGTCGTCGTATCATCCGTGACAGTTGTCATCGGTGTTGAGCTTGATAAATTTATGCGGCGCAGGAAAGCTGATGTGTAATTATTTATCTGTGGTTTTTAAGAATTCACAAGCGAAGGCGATTTCCGGCGCTGAGTGAACAATTTATTAAATTCTACAGGCCGCTCCGCTAAATTACGAAACTCGCCGCTTGCAGCGGCTCAGACAGGCGGAGTCTTCGCTTACCTCATAATTTTTTAAGCTCTGCGAACCCTTGAACTTTACATAAATTGTTCAATAGCTTGTCAATCCCTTCTAACCTGCGTTTAAAAGCAATTTCGATTTGAAAATAGTTTGTAGCCAAATTTTTCTAATAATGAAGAGAATACACTGCAGAGAGAAAATCGAGTGTTCAAAAAAATCTTAACATTGCCCAATTAGCCTATTCCTTGTATGGTATCGTGCTTATTTGGGGCTGGATACTATCAGTGTCCAGCATTACTTAATAAAGATAAAAAGAGTATCAGGAGAACTACATGGCTTCAGATGTTAATGATATTACAATCCAGTATGAAGAAGACGGGTTAGTGATTGTCAAGGAAATAGACAAGGAGATTCTCTCCAAAGGATCCTGGGCAACTTTGCTTTTCAGATACCGGCAGTGGGACAAGCGTAAAGAGGAGTATGGATCTGACAGCTATGCCATCCGCAGGTACCAGAAAGTCCATGGCGAGTATATGCAGAAATCAAAATTTACCATTTCAAGCAATAAGCAGGCGGAGAAGATCGTTGAAGCTTTGCAGAAGTGGTTGAAGGATTAGGTAAGCACAAAGGTGCTAAGGCACAAAGGCACAGAGGCACAAAGGCACAGAGGCACAGAGGCACAAAGGCACAGAGGCACAGAGGCACAGAGGTAATTTTCATTTTTATCTTTTACCCTTGACCCCAAGAACCCTAGACCACTATAAAAAATGCGTTTAATAGGTGAAATACTGCTGGAGATATCAGAGCTTGACCAGGCAAGCCTGGAACGGGGTCTTGCTGTGCAGCAGGAGAA
>JAHEID010000080.1 GCA_024639555.1 Deltaproteobacteria bacterium | reverse complement strand
GAATCCATAAAGGGGAGTGAATAGGCAAAATGCAGATCAAAGCCGAAGAAATCAGTCAAATTATCAAGGGACAGATCAAGGAATACGAAAGCAAGGTTGATCTGAGTGAAACGGGAACGGTCATCTCGGTAGGCGACGGTATTGCCCGTGTTCATGGTGTTGAAAATTGCATGGCCATGGAGCTCTTGGAGTTCCCCGGCGGTATTCTTGGCCTGGCGCTCAACCTGGAGGAAGACAACGTCGGTTGCGCGGTTTTGGGTGATGTTGAACACATCAAAGAAGGTGACATCGTCAAGCGTACCGGCAAAATTGCCGAGGTTCCGGTGGGGCCGGCAATGGAAGGCCGTGTTGTAGACGGTGTGGGGATGCCGATCGATGGACTGGGGCCGATTGAAACAACGGAAACCAGGAAGATCGAACTCATTGCTCCCGGTGTTATCGCCAGAAAATCGGTACATGAACCCTGTTATACCGGCAGCAAGGCTGTTGATGCCATGACTCCTGTGGGCCGCGGTCAGCGGGAGCTTATCATCGGCGACCGCCAGATAGGCAAGACGGCACTGTGCGTCGATGCCATCATTGCCCAGAAAGAAACGGACATGCATTGCATCTACGTTGCCATCGGCCAGAAAAAATCAACCGTCGCCCTGGTGGTTGAAGCACTGCGTAAACACGGAGCCATGGAATACACCACGGTCGTTGCTGCCTGTGCTTCCGATCCTGCCCCGCTGCAGTATATTGCCGCCTATGCCGGATGCGCCATGGGTGAATATTTCAGGGATAACGGCCAACATGCCCTGATCATTTATGATGACCTCTCCAAGCAGGCTGTTGCCTATCGCCAGCTTTCCCTGCTGCTGCGCCGTCCGCCGGGACGTGAAGCATATCCCGGCGACATCTTCTTTAACCATTCGCGCCTGCTGGAGCGAGCCTCCAAGCTAAATGACGAACTGGGCGCAGGATCACTCACCGCGTTGCCGATCATTGAAACCCAGGCCGGTGACGTTTCCGCCTATATTCCGACAAACGTTATTTCCATTACAGACGGCCAGGTGTACGTGGAGCCGAACCTGTTCTTCGCCGGTGTCCGCCCAGCCATCAACGTCGGCCTTTCCGTCTCCCGTGTTGGTGGTGCCGCCCAGGTAAAGGCCATGAAACAGGTTGCCGGCTCCCTGCGCCTTGATCTGGCCCAGTATCGCGAGCTCGCCGCCTTTGCATCGTTTGGTTCTGATCTTGACAAGGCGACCCAGCAGCAGCTGAATCGTGGTGAAAGGCTTGTTGAGGTCCTCAAGCAGCCGCAATACCAGCCACTGCCCATGGAAAAACAGGTCTCCATACTATTCGCAGGAGCCAGAGGGTTCCTCGATCCCATCCCGGTAAACATGCTGGCTGACTATGAGAAAGAACTTTATGCCTATATCGAACAGAACGCACCGGCCGTTTTTGATGGTTTGAAAGAAAAGAAGGAAATTGACAGCGAACTCGAAGAATTGATGAAAAATACGCTGACTACTTTCGGAGAAACGTTCAAAAGTTCGAGAGGCCTCAATTAAACAGCAGGTATAAGGCAAAGCAATGGCAAGTCTGAAGGATGTAAAAACAAAAATTGGTGGTGTGAAGAAAACTTCACAGATTACCAGCGCCATGAATATGGTTGCGGCTGCCAGGCTGCGCGGTGCCCAGCAGAAGATGGAGGATTTCCGGCCATACACGGAAAAATTCAATCAGGCCATGACCAATCTTTCCGCCAACATGGAAAGCGGCCAGTTTCCGCTTATGGAAATCCGTGAGGTACAGACGGTCGAAATCGTAATCATCACTTCTGATCGTGGACTCTGCGGCAGCTTTAATGCAAATATATTAAAAGCCGCTGAAAAACTCATGGTCCGATATGAGGCTGAAGGCAAAAAAGTCTCGCTGGTCTGTGTCGGCAAAAAAGGTAATGCCTACTTCAAAAAAAGAGGAACTGTCAGGAAGGCCTATACCGACATCATGGGGAGTTTCCAGATGTTCAATGCCAGGTCCATTGCCCAGGATATTGCTGCCAATTTCCTGGCTGCTGAATCTGACAAGGTTCATGTGATTTATGGAAAATTCCAAAGCGTTGCCGTGCAGAGACCCGAGGTCGAAGTGCTTCTGCCGGTGCAGCCTGAAGCAAGCGGCTCGGATGAGGCTGCTGAAACAGGCGCTGCTGCCGGGGATTACATCTATGAGCCAAGTCCTACTGAAATCATGGATGTACTTCTGCCATTGTACATGAATGTAATGATCTATCATGCCATGCTGGAGACAGGAGCCAGCGAACATGCGGCCAGAATGACAGCCATGGATAATGCCACACGCGCCTGTAGGGACATGATACATGATCTTACCCTTCTATATAACAAAGCAAGACAAGCGGGCATTACTGCCGAGCTTATGGATATCGTGGGTGGGGCAGAGGCCCTGAAAGGATAAGAATACAACCGAGAAGAAAATTCTTGGCAAATAATACACCCTGAGGAGGCTTATTTCAGATGAGCGCAGAACAAGCAGTTGGAAAAGTAGTACAGGTAATCGGTCCGGTTGTGGATGTCGAGTTTGAACCCGGCAAACTTCCCAGCATCATGAACGCACTTGCGGTCAGCAACCCTGCTATCAATGACGTGGAAGGCAACCTGATCATCGAAGTTGCCCAGCACCTGGGAGACAATGTTGTCCGCTGTGTTGCCATGGATCAAACCGACGGCTTGGTGCGTGGCATGGCTGTCAAGGATACCGGAAATCCCATATTGATTCCCTGCGGTCCAAATGCCCTGGGCCGGATCATGAACGTTGTCGGCCGTCCGGTTGACGGTCTGGGACCGATCGAATCCGACAAGCAACGGCCGATCCACAAACCTGCCCCTGCTTTCACTGAACAGGATACAGAGGTTAACGTGCTGGAAACAGGGATCAAGGTTATTGATCTGCTCGTACCTTTCCCCCGCGGCGGCAAAATGGGCCTCTTCGGCGGTGCCGGCTGCGGCAAGACCGTTGTCATGATGGAAATGGTTAACAATATCGCCATGCATCATGGTGGTATCTCCGTGTTCTGCGGTGTTGGTGAGCGTACCCGCGAGGGCAACGACCTGTACCACGAAATGAAAGAGTCCGGCGTTCTGCCAAAAGCTGCCCTGGTTTACGGCCAGATGACCGAACCGCCAGGAGCCCGTGCCCGTGTCGGCCTGACCGGCTTGAGTGCAGCTGAGTATTTCCGTGATGAAGAAGGCCAGGACGTGCTTCTTTTCATCGACAATATCTTCCGTTTCACCCAGGCAGGTTCAGAAGTTTCCGCTCTGCTCGGCCGTATTCCTTCGGCCGTTGGCTACCAGCCGACTCTTGGTACCGACCTTGGTGAATTGCAGGAGCGCATCACCTCTACAACCAAAGGTTCCATTACTGCAGTCCAGTGTGTTTACGTCCCTGCCGACGACTTGACAGACCCCGCTCCTGCCACAACTTTTGCCCACCTCGACGGTACCGTTGTTCTTTCCCGGCAACTGGTAGAGCTGGGCATCTACCCTGCGGTTGACCCGCTTGACTCAACCTCCAGGATTTTGGACCCCAACGTACTTGGCGAAGAGCATTACCAGGTATCCCGGGGTGTGCAGGTTACCCTGCAGAAATATAAAGAGCTGCAGGATATTATAGCTATCCTCGGCATGGACGAACTTTCTGAAGAAGACCAGGTCACTGTTACCCGTGCCCGTAAGATCCAGCGCTTCCTGTCGCAGCCATTTACCGTAGCCGAGGTTTTCACCGGTATGGCGGGTAAATTTGTTAAAGTTGAGGATACAGTCCGCGGTTTCAAGGAAATTCTCGAAGGCAAGCATGACGAACTGCCGGAAAGCGCCTTCTATATGGTTGGCACTATAGAAGAGGCTGTTGAGAAGGCAGCAAAATCAAAGGCTGAAGCCTAAACTGCAACTCATATTGACATTGCGGATGTAAGGAAAAAACATGGCTGAAAAAATTACACTCGAAGTGGTTACTCCCAAAGGGGCCATTGTCAGCGATGATGTTGATATTGTCACTGCGCCCGGTTTTGCCGGTGAATTTGGAGTGCTGGCCAATCATGCCCCCTTTTTAAGTACTATAAAAGTAGGTACTCTCCGCTATAAGAAAGACGGCAGCGAAGTAGAGCTGATGATCAGCGGCGGGTTCTGCGAGGTATCCAATAATAAGATCACTTTTCTAGTGGAATCTGCCGAGCATGGCCATGAAATTGATGTTGATCGTGCCCTGCGCGCCAAGGAAAGGGCAGAAAAGAGGCTGTTGCAGACCCTGGAAAAGCAGGACAAATTTGATAGGACGAGAGCAGAAGCTGCCCTGCAGAGAGCCATGGCCAGGTTGAAAATTGCCCAGCGCCAACAGTGATAAAATTGACTTGAATTAGCTAGCCTTTTATTATAAATAGAGGAGCAATATAAAGGCCGTCCCTTGGGGCGGCCTTTTTCCGCTTATTTGCACTAAAATTGGAGAATGAAATGAAGCCCAAAGAACGACTAGCCATCCCGAGGCAACACCCAAAGGAACTGCAACCAGAAGAGCGCATCACCAACTTTGATGAAGTGGTGTTTGGTTTTGACGAAGAAACCGCGATCAAAGAGGCCAATCGCTGCCTGCAGTGTAAAAAACCTAAATGCCGGGATGGCTGCCCCATCAATAATGATATTCCAGAGTTTATCCGGCTGCTGCGCGAGAAGAAATTTGAAGAGGCATATTGGAAGGACCGGGAAACCAATTCCATACCTGCTGTCTGCTCCAGGGTCTGTCCCCATGAATTTCAATGCGAGGGATCCTGCATCAGGGGCAAGAAAGGAGATCCGGTGGCCATTGGCATGTTGGAACGTTTCCTGGTGGACTGGATGGTGGTTAACAAGAAAAACATGCTCAAACCATGTGCCATGCCCAAGGGCAAAAAGGTTGCCATCGTGGGTTCCGGTCCTGCCGGCATGTCCTGCGCCTTCTACCTGGCCCATGAGGGCTATCACTCTACCATTTATGAAAGTCTGCCGGCCTTCGGCGGCATGCTGACTGTTGGCATACCTGCCTACCGGCTGCCACGCGATATCATCAACGCAGAGTTCGATGCTCTGGTCAACTGCGGGGTAAAAATTGTCAATAATGTTACCATCGGTAAGGATAAGACCCTGCAGGATCTTAAAAAAAATGGCTATGATGCAGTCTTTGTAGGCATCGGCGCCCATGCCAGCCGTAAACTGGGTGTAGAGGGCGAGGACCTGGACGGTGTCATGCACGGTGTAGACTACCTGCGTCGGGTGAACCTGGGAGAGCCCCTCAACCTTGGCCGTAATGTTGTCGTGGTCGGAGGCGGAAACGTCGCCATAGATGTTGCAAGGACAGCTCTGCGCACGGGCTCAGACAAAGTTTTTATCCTTTATCGTCGCACCAAGAAAGAAATGCCTGCCTCACAGGCTGAGATCCATCACCTGGAAGAGGAAGGAGTCAAGATTGAGTTCCTGGCTGCTCCGGTAAAAATCCATGGCGCAAACGGCAAATTAACGAAAATTGAATGTATTCGGATGAAGTTGGGGGAGTGTGATGCCTCAGGCCGCTGCCGTCCTGTACCTGTCGAAGATTCCAACTTCATGATTGAGGCGGATGCAATTATCCCGGCCATCAGTCAGGATGTCGAGCACATGTCTGATTCTGAGACCAATCTGGTACTTTCGCGCTGGAATACCTTTGAAGTGGACGAGATAACCATGCAAACCTCGGTCGCTTGGATATTTGCCGGCGGCGATGCTGTTCTGGGCCCGCAAACTGCTGCCAAGGCCGCCTATCAAGGTAAAGAGGCTGCTGAATCGATCATCCGCTACCTCGAGGGCAAAGACTTGAAGGAAGGCAGGATCCCTGAAGTTGCGGAGAACGAAGAATAAACTTCAGATTTTTTTATATTAAATAATCAAAAGGCCGAGCACTTTAAGTTCGGCCTTTTTTATTTTTTCATTTTTAGAACAGCTTGGTCGCGTTTGAAAGCTCCCAGCGGCAGATAAACACAGACTCCGAGCTATGGGAAATGCGCTCGCTCTTCCTGTTCATACAAGTCGTAGAAATTGCAGATACGCGAAGCATGAATTGGGGCTATATTATGATGAATATAGCCAATTTTCTGCGACAGGTAGCGACTGCAAGAAGGCTTCGAAGCAAATGTGGCAGGATCGGCTTTTAGGAAATACGGTCTAATCGCTGCAACCACAACTTTCCCTTTCCGCCTTGCAATCCTGGCAGTAAATTAGACCCCCGTCATCACAGTGCCAGCTGCATTCCTCGAATTGCATTATTCTTCCGCACAACTGGCATGCCGGATACCCTTGCCCTTTGACCCGCTCGCCCTGTTCTCCCTCTTTCTGTTTTCTGTAGGCCATCGGTGCCTCTTTGTCTTCAGCCCTTTTTTCTTGTTTTATACAAAAAATATTTACCGCTACTATAAAAAAATATGGACAATTTACTGTCAACAATTATAATGCTAATAATAATACTTATTTAAGGAGAACAATCATGACAGAAAGTTCTGTATATCAAGAGCGCCGTCAGCACAAGCGATCACCGGTTTCAAGTGGTATAATCGCTGTTCTCATCACTTCATCGCCTGAAATCATTGGCTCAGTCAGCGACATTTCTTTAGGCGGAGCCAAAATAACCTATCATAACCCGATAAACAGCGAGCTCGATTCTACCAGCTTCAAAGTTGATCTCATCTCTGACGACCGTTTTGTTGAAGCCATTCCATGCAGCAATGCATGGGAACGAGCTGTTGAAACCAGTTCCTTTCTTGCTGCTGGAGAGTTGCGGCAATGTGGCATTCATTTTGCCGACCTGAACCCGAATCAACTTTTCCTCTTGCGAAGTTTCATAAACCGTTGTGCTGCACCGGGGCCCACTTCCACACCTGAAGCGGAAATTCCAACTGTTCCCGAGCTGTAAGGTTTTTGTCCTGCATCCGCCCTCCCGTGTAATGAATGCTTACTTGGGAGGTATATTTATTGTTACCTCGTCACCTATCCCTGCATCAAGAAGCGTTGCTGCATTTCCCCGGTTGACTGCAATTTCAAGAACCCCTCTACTTCCCACTAGTGCCAGAATCTCACCCGGAGCTTTGTGGGCATACGCCGTTTGAATGCCTGCAATAGTCTCATTACCGATGGTTACACTTGCTGTGGATTTCTCATTGCCGTAAAGATTGTTCAGGCTGCTCGCAGTTATATTTGTCTGCAGATTGCCGAAATGATCCTTGTCTGTTATTTCGCCTGTTATTGTGGCCTGCACACTGTCAATTATTGCTTCGGCAAACTCAGTCTTTTTCAATGTCTGCCGCGCGATGACAAGCCCTGCCGCTGCAGGATCAAGACCTGCAGCAAGGTGGGCCGCAACCGGCGCCAGTATATCCCTGCCGTGAAATGTGGCGCTCGTTGGTGTTAAATAATACTGCTCGCATTGCACCTCATAGGCCGCCTGAAAATACTCAGCCTCCAGAAGCAAACCCAAAACGCCGTTATCCGGCCCCAGAAAAAAGTGCCCTTCTGCCTGCAGCAGGATAAGCTTGCGGTTGCTGCCCACTCCCGGGTCGACAATTACCAGATGGATTGTGTTGTCCGGGAAGAACCTATAGGCTGACTTGATGAGTAAAGCTGCCTGACGGATATTCTGCCTTTCTATCGCGTGACTCAGGTCAACAATTGTTGCTTGTGGGGCACGTGCCAGTATAACCCCTTTCATCACTCCTACATACTCGTCTTCAAGACCGAAATCCGTGGTAAGTGTGATAATCCTTGACATGCTCCCTCCTCGCTACAATAACAAAAAAACCGGCCTCTGCATCAAGAGATTCCCTGGGGGCCTCTTCCTGTTCTACGCACCCTGGGAATTGGTATAATGTTGATCTAAACTCAATAACACTCAAGTTGGCCCCGGCAAACCACTGTCTGACAGTTTCAATCGTGTAAAAATTGGCCTGTTCATAAAAAATATGGGCTGTTTTTTCTTGGCTGCAAGATGCTTTCCCCATATACTCCCAGCCGGAATCATACTGACATGTCATTACGCTTCTAAGCCATCTATTTCACGCAGCCGTTGTCCTTTGCAGCCAGAATTCTCTGTACCCGTTGCGCCAATGGCGGATGACTGTAATATACCAAAGCATACCATGGATGTGGATGCAGGTTGGCCAGGTTATCCTTACCCAGCTTTATGAGTCCATTTGCCATGGAGACAGGCATTTGCGTCAACTGCAAAGCAAAGTTATCCGCCTCGATCTCATGTCGGCGCGAAAGATATGCCATTACGGGCTTTAAAGGAAACAGTGCCAAGGTGCCGATAAAGGTCACCAGCAGAAGTTTTGCATGCATGCTGGGGATGTCAAGCCTGAAAAGCTCTGTGAGGAAATCCCCGGCTGTAAGCCGGTAAGCCGCATAAAATCCAACCAGGGCAACGGCTTGGCTGAAAGCCAGCATTTTTAAGACATGTTTTTTCTTCCAATGCCCGGCTTCATGGGCCAGGATGCTTATTATCTCATCATCAGCATGGTTGGACAGCAGGGTATCAAAGAGAACAATTCTTTTCACGTGACCGATACCTGTAAAATAGGCATTGCTGTGACTGGACCGCTTTGAGGCATCCATGGTGAACACCCTGTTAATCTTCAGGCCAATCCTGGACATAACCATCTTGATGCGCTCTTCCAGAGCGGCGTCTTCTATGGGACTGAACTTGTTAAAAAGTGGCTCAATAAAATATGGGGAAACGTATAGCAGAAAAATGCTGAAAAGCAGAACGAAAATCCAGCCTGCCAGCCACCACATGTCCGGCAGGGCCATGACCAGCCCTAAAATCCCGTAGAGCAGAAAAACTGCAAGCAGGGTGTTTACAAACAGTGATTTCAAGAAATCCTGAACCCAGAGGCTTAATGTTTCGTTGGAAAAGCCAAAGCGCTTTTCCAGGGAGAAAGTGCTGTAGAGGGAAAAAGGTATTTTAATGAGTGTGTTGGCATAGATCAGCATCATGAAAAATACAAGCCCTGAAATAACCGGCGTCCAGCCCCGTGTTGCAATGAGATTGTTGAGCCAGTTCAGCAAGCCGCCGAATAGAAATAAAAGCGTGATGCCTGTTGAAAGAACTGCTTCAATCCTGTCCAAGCGGCCATGGGCAACAGTATAGTCCCGCATTTTCGTTAATGTTGCAGCATCTACATGCGTTTTAAAACCCGGAGGTATTTCAGCCCCGTGCCGGGAAAGATGCATGAGGTTGAGCGTGAGCAGAAACTGCTCGACTGCCTCAACAGCAAGATATAGTATCAGTATGGCAAGGAGTTGCGGTTCCAAAAGTATTAAAGTCCGATATTGAGTATCTGTTTCATCTTTGCTTAAATGATATTATTATATATGTATAAATGCCCACCGGGAAAACTTACCAGAATTGTTTTCAGGTTTATAGCTACTGAATACTGGAATCAAGAATCAAGATCAAGTTCTAATCGAGGCCGGCCAACCGGGAGATTCTTTCATGGTAGATCATAATTCAAAACTGCGCCGCTCCCTCAAGGACCCTGCAGAATTTACCCTGACATTTGAACTTGTTCCCGGCAGGGGAGGCAGGACCCAGGAAATCAGCAGAATAGTCAACCTGGCCAAAGATGTTGCTGCCGACGGACGCTTTCAGGCCCTCAGCATTACAGAAAATGCCGGGGGTCAGCCCGCCCTCTCGCCTGAAACCCTGGGCACAGAAATTTTGGCCATGGGCTCCGAGGTCATTATTCACCTCTCATGCAAGGATAAAAACAGAAACCAGATGGAGTCGCTGCTTTTCGGCTGGGACAGGCATAATCTTCACAACCTGCTCGTCATTGCCGGCGACTATCCCAAAGAGGGGTACTGCGGCTTTCCCAAGCCGGTATTTGACCTAGATACTATCCATGTCCTTGATATGCTCTCCGGCATGAATCTCAAGGGGCCGATTTATCAGGATTATGATGCCAGCGGCGAACAGGAAAAAAGCATTCCATTTCTCAAAGGCGTGGTCGTCTCTCCTTTTAAACTCCTTGAGTCCGAGTTGGTCATGCAGTATTACAAACTGCACCGCAAAGTTGCGGCTGGAGCCGACTTTGTCATAACCCAGCTGGGATACGACGCCCGTAAATTCCACGAACTCCTGCAGTATATGCAGCAGAACCAGCTTGATATCCCGGTCTTGGGCAATGTGTTTATTCCGAGCCTGAAGGTAATTGAACTCATGCACGAGGGCAAGCTGCCAGGCTGCCTCATTCCTGATACTTTGTATGAACAGGTCCAATGGGAGGCACGAACTGCTGACAAGGGCAAAAAGGCACGCCTGGTGCGGGCAGCCAAACTTCTCGCTGTTTTTAAAGGCCTTGGCTATGCCGGGGCCCATATCGGGGGGCCAGCGCTTACCTTTGAAGATCTCGATTTTGTCCTCACCCAGGCAGATGAAATGGCATCAGGCTGGCAGAGTCTCATTCCCGATCTTTCATTCTTTCCACCGGAAACATTTCACTTCTATGAGAGAGACAATACAACGGGCCTCAATTCCGAAAGGGAAACGCTAAGGCCGCCTGCAAAACCCCCCTGGATTTCAGCCTATTCTTTTTCCCACTGGGTGCATGAAGCAGCTTTTGAACCGGAAGGCCGTCTCTATGATTTCTGTAAAAAAATTTGTTTGCAGCTTGACGAGACCCGTTTGCGCGGCCCCCTGGCCACCTTTGAACTAATCAGCAAGGTTGCTCTCTTCGCTTGCCAGAACTGCGGAGACTGTACCCTGGAAAAGCTGGGCTTTCTCTGCCCCCAATCCCGCTGTGCAAAATATTTACTCAACGGTCCATGTGGGGGCAGCCACAACGGCTGGTGTGAAGTTTACCCAGGCAAAAAACGCTGCCTTTATGTGTTGGCCTATGAGCGCCTTAAACCTTACGGCCTGGAAGATAAATTCAAAAGCGGTTTCATTCCCCCGAGGGACTGGTCTCTGAACAACACCTCCTCATGGGTAAATTTTTACCGGGGTCTCGATAATTTTGCCAAGTCAGAAGACCCCTCGGATACCTGTACAAAAAAATAAATTGTCGGCATTGCATACAGCACGATGCGGACTGGTATTGCGCCCATAGTATATTGATATCAATAGGTCCCGTGGTGACCACGAAACTTTTTCCGAATGG
>JAHEID010000202.1 GCA_024639555.1 Deltaproteobacteria bacterium | reverse complement strand
ATATCACCAGCATAGAAGTGAGGCGCTCCATTTTCAGCCTCAACGTGTATGAGATTCCGCAGGGCACCGGTTCCGGATTTGTCTGGGACAAGGAAGGCAGGATCGTCACCAATTATCATGTAATAGGTGATGCCAGCCGGGTCGAGGTCACCCTGGGTGACAATACAGTTTACAAGGGCATCATGGTGGGTGCTGCTCCTGACAAGGATATTGCTGTGCTGCAGATCTCTGCGCCGGCTCATGAGCTTAAGCCCATTCCCCTGGGCGATTCGGAGACCCTCCTCGTGGGTCAGAAAGTTTTTGCCATCGGCAACCCTTTCGGGCTTGACCACACCATTACCTCCGGCATTGTCAGCGCCCTGGACCGTGAGATAACAGCCATCACCGGCAGGACTATCCACGGGGTGGTTCAGACCGATGCAGCTATCAACCCCGGCAACTCAGGCGGGCCTCTGCTGGACAGCGCCGGACGGTTGATAGGCGTCAACACCGCAATATACAGCCCATCCGGCGCAAATGCCGGTATCGGTTTTGCAGTACCTGTTAATGTCATCAACCAAGTGGTGCCGGAGTTAATACGAAACGGCAGGGTGATTCAACCCGGGATCGGGGTGACCCTTGCAAGTGAGAGAGTCGCCAGTCGCCTTGATATCAAAGGACTGCTGGTTATAAATGTGCAGCCCGGAAGTTCTGCTGAAAAGGCAGGAATCCGTGAAACCCGCCAGGTCAATGGCAAGATTATCCTCGGTGATATTATTCTTGCAGTAAACAGCGTACCAGTGGAGTCGTATGATGACCTGCGTAATGAACTGGACCGCTATAATATCGGTGAGGAAGTGACATTGATTCTCCTGCGCGATGAGGAGCATACCGAGGTCAAGGTCCCCTTGGAAGCAATAGAATAATTATTGCTTTTTCCGGAGCAGCTTTTTCTTATGACGCGCGTATTCTCTCAGGTTGCCGGCTTTGTCAGACTCATCAATGATCTCCCTGCCGACAATCTCCTCAATAATATCCTCAAGGCTGACCACTCCTGTAACGCCGCCGTATTCATCCACTACCACGAAAAGGTGGATGCGCTGCTCAAAGAACTCCATTAATATCCTGTTGAGCGGGGCTGCTTCCGGCACGAAATGAACGGGCTGCATCAGTTCAGAGAGTTTCTGATTATTGTTGCCTTCGGAAAGGCTGAGCAAGACATTTCTGCTTAAGACCACGCCCACCACATCATCCTGGTCCTTGTCAAATACGGGGATCCTGCTGTGCCGGCTCCATTGATCCTTCTCCTTCAGGGCCTCGCCGATTGTGATGTGTTCGCTGAGGCTGAAAACTACTGTTCTTGGGGTCATGACCTGTCGAACGGTTTTATCCTGCAGCTTGAGAATATTGGCAATGACCTTTTCCTGCTGGGGTTCAATCTCTCCGGATTTCCTTCCCAGTACTGCCACTGCCTGGATCTCTTCAATGGAAACCAGGGCTTCTTTTTCCTGCCGAGGGATAAGATGTGTAACTGCCTGGCAGAGCCAGATCAGCGGGCCCATGATTTTTACAAGGCCGTTTAAAGGTATGGCGATCCAGGTGGCAAGTATTTTGGCATAGGCAACCCCGGCGGTTTTCGGGAGTATTTCTGAGAAAAGTAAGATTGTCAGGGTAAAGAAAACAGAAAACCAGACAAGATTTTCTTCGCCGAAGACTACCGCGGCAGAGGCACCGGCAACCGCTGCTCCCATGGTATTGGAAATGGTGTTCAGTGTCAGGATGGCGGTAATCGGCTGCTGAATGTTTTTTTTCAGTTTTTTCAGGACCAGCCCTGATTTTTTACCTGAGCGGGCCATGACCTCCACCTGGCTCTGAGGCACAGAGTAGAGCACCGCCTCAATAATACTGCAGAGAGCTGATACAATGATGGCAATTCCTGTTGCCAGAATCAATTGCGTAACCAATGGATTCCTCCTTGTGAAGATATGTCTGTATTAAGAAAAAGTGCAGAGAAAAAGAACAGTGATGTGCGAGTGTCAACTTCCATTATGCTGAGTGTTGCCGTAACCGACTGCATACTGAGCAGCAAATGTTGGAGTTCATCAGCAACTGTGGTAAATAGGGTAAGTTTTGAATATTTTACGTGCAATTAATTCATATAGTATACAATAGACGTTAAAGTAGAAAGAGAAAAAGGATTGGGCAGGCAAATAAATTACAGTAACAACTTTTTAAAGCTATAATCAACAGTATCAACCACTGGAGAAAAGCATGAAAATTACGCACACGACTCAGGATGTGGAAAAATATAAGGGAGACATGATCACGTATTTTGTGCATCAGCAGGGTAAGAAAGTCCCGGGCTGTGACAATAAGTTCGTCCAGGATACTATCAAGCTTGCTTTTAAGGCAGGTGATTTTTCCGGCAAGGAAGGGGAAACAGTGTTGTTTTATCCTTCCGGCAAGGGAAAGCTTCCGGCAAAAAGGGTATTGGTGATTGGCCTTGGGAAAGCAGAGGAAGGCAAGACGAACAATGGCGCTGCACCGTCTGATGTTTGGCGGGATAATTACCGCAGGGCAGGCGGCAAGGTCTCTGAGACCGCCCTGAAGACCAAGGCTGAAAAAATCCTGGTCGTGGTGCCGGCTTCATTTATTCTGGACAAACAGGAAACTATTGAATGCATTAGCGAAGGCGCCATACTTGGGGCATACCAGTTCAGAAAATACAAGAAAACCAAGCAGGAGGATGAAACGCCGGGCGCAATCAAAGAAATTTTATTTTTTACAGAAAAAGCGGGTAAGCCTGTTCTCCTGGGATTGAACAGGGGCAAGAATGCAGCGTTGGCCGGCTGTGCAGCTCGTGACATGGCAAATGAACCGGGCAATGTCTGGACCCCGAACAGGTTTGCCGAGTTCGGGCGCAAACTTGCCAAAACATATAATTTAACCTGCAAGATATTGTCCAAGGCTGACATGCTCCGTTTGAAAATGGGAGGCATCCTTGGGGTGAACAGCGGCTCGGCCCAGCCGCCCAAGATGGTAATCCTTGAGTATAAAACCGCACCACGCAACCCTACCTTACTGATGGTGGGTAAGGGGCTGACCTTTGATTCAGGCGGCATAAGTTTGAAACCTCCCAAAGGCATGGAGGAAATGAAGTTTGACATGTGCGGCGGGGCCGCGGTCATGGGTGCCATGCAGGCCATCGGCAAGGAGAAGCCGAAAGGCATAAACATTGTGGCCATTGTGCCGGCAACGGAAAACCTTCCCGGGCCAAGTGCCTTGAAGCCGGGCGACATCATAACAATTTACGGCGGCAAAACCATTGAGGTGATCAACACCGATGCCGAAGGCCGCCTGATCCTGGCAGATGCCTTGGCCTACGGTATTAAACAGTATAAGCCCAAGGCAGTAGTGGATCTGGCAACCCTGACCGGTGCAGTGGTCATCGGCCTTGGCCATCACCGCACCGGCCTCTTGAGCAACGATGAAGAACTGGCCCGGAA
>JAHEID010000201.1 GCA_024639555.1 Deltaproteobacteria bacterium | reverse complement strand
TGGATTTTAAGAAAGGTCTTACCTCTGTGATAGGATTAGACCCACTGAAAGCCGGAATCCGTGCCCTGAGCACCGGTTTTTGGCAGAAGGGAATTCAAGGTCCTCCTCTGCAACAGGGCGGGGTATTGGTGGTTGGCCCCGGTAATATCACACACTATGTCTATCGCAGTCAGAAAGCCGGGGACCATCCACCAGCGGAAGAGGTACTCCAAGCTTGTGCGGTGTAACACCCATTGCAGGGTCATGATTTAAGGTCCTTATCGAGTTTTATCGGTTCGGGCCAGGGGATATGGGCATGAGAAACGAAAACGATCTATTTTCCATTATTCTCCGCTGCCGGTGGATGAGCGAAGCTAGCTAACTAAAATTATGAAATTTTCACGCTACGACGCTACGACGCAACGAAATTTATAGACAGCGTGGCGTCGTTGCGGCGTTGCGTGAGTCAATTTTTGTCCAGACATGATTGATGTAATGACTTTGACGACACCCTGGATTCGTGGGAAGTTTTGTTGATATTCGATTCCGATTCTGTTACGAAAAGATCTTGTAAATATTCTCAGTGTATCCATATTCATCGAAACCCGAAAATCGATTCGGAGGTTACTTTATGAGCAAATATAAACCCTTTTTTTATCAGAGTGTGGAAAAATGTGTTGATGAAGTGATAAAAAGGGTCGGCAAGAATATTGTTCTTGGCATGCCGCTCGGGCTGGGGAAGGCAAACCATGTGGCAAACGAGCTCTACAGACGCGTCAAGGAAGACTCGGGTATGAATCTTACCATAATTACAGCCTTATCCCTGGAAAGACCGACACCGACCACCGAGCTGGAGCAAAGGTTTATAGAGCCCTTCATTGAAAGGGTCTTTGGCGGGTATATTGATTTAGAGTACGTCAAGGCTCTCCGAAAAGGAGAGCTACCGTCAAATGTCGAGGTAAAGGAATTTTACACCAAGGCCGGTGCATACCTCAAAATCCGACATGTCCAGCAGAATTATATCAGTTCCAATTATACCCATGCCTACAGAGACATATTGATAAACGAGGTCAATGTGGTGGCCCAAATTGTCTGCAAGGGTACTATGGATAACAAGACCTATTTCAGTACGAGCTGTAACCCGGAAGTCACCCTTGACGTGGTCGACGGTATGAGAAATCTGGAAAAGGCAGGAAAAAAAATTGCCATTATCGCTCAAATCAACCAGAACCTGCCGTTTATGTATGGAGACGCGGTGGTGGAACCGGAGCTCTTTACCGATATTCTGGACCATCCCGACTATAACTTCAGGTTGTTCAGCGCCCCGAAAATGGCGGTGACCTCCACGGATTATGCGATCGGGCTTCATGCGAGCTCATTGATAAAAGACGGAGGTACGCTTCAGATCGGCATCGGCTCCCTGGGGGATGCACTGTGCTACGGTTTGCAGTTGCGGCAGCAGCAAAACGATCAATACCAAGCCGTGCTGAAGAAATCTGAAATTGTGAATAAATTCAGCAAAACCATATACAATGTGGGCGGAGTTGAGGCCTTCAAACAGGGACTGGCGGGGTCGACTGAGATGCTGGTTGACGGGTACCTGCATCTGTTAAAATGCGGAGTTGTGAAACGAAAGACTTATAATAATATACATATTCAAAGACTTATAAACGAAGGCAAGATCAAGGAAAAGATAACCCCTAGAACCTTGACCGTGTTGCTTGAAGAAAAGGTTGTAAGACCCAAACTTACCCGGAAAAACTTTCAGTTTCTGCAGGAATTCGGTATTTTCAAGGAAGCCTTACGCTTTGAGGAAAGTCATATTATTAAAGGAAAGATCCATATTCCGGCTGATTTGAACGATGAAAAGAACCTGGATAAGGTTGTTAAATATTGCCTGGGTGCAAAACTGAAAAAAGGGATCCTTATTCACGGCGGCTTTTTCCTTGGGCCCAACAGTTTTTACGATGAATTAAACAATATGACAGAGGAGGAACGCCGGCAAATTCACATGACAAGCGTGCTCAACGTGAATCAGCTTTATGGAAACCGGTACGGCGACGAAGAACTAAAACTGCTGCAAAGAAGACATGGCCGGTTTGTCAATGCCTGCCTTATGGCCACACTGACCGGCGCGGTTTGCTCGGACGGGCTGGAAAGCGGCCAGATGGTCAGCGGAGTCGGGGGGCAGTACAATTTTGTATCCCAGGCCCATGCCTTGCCCGATGGTCGCTCGATTCTAATGGTCAAGAGTACAAGGTTAAAAGGGAAAGCTGCCAGTTCAAATATCGTCTGGAATTATGGGCATATAACCATCCCCAAGCATTTAAGAGACATCGTTATCACGGAATACGGCATTGCCGACCTGAGGGCCAAGAGTGACAAGGATATCATTGCAGCCCTGTTGAACATCACTGATTCCAGATTCCAGGAGGAATTGCTGCAAAAAGCAAAAAGTGCTCAAAAGATTCCGGATGATTATCAAATCCCCGCACAGTTCAAAAATAATCTTCCTGAGTGGATTGAACAAAATCTGGCCGCTTTCAAGAAAAAAGGACTTTTCCCGCCCTTTCCTTTCGGTACTGATTTTACAAAAGAAGAGCTCGCCCTCGGAAAAGCGCTCAGGGGGTTAAAAGAAAAAATGGCCGAAGGTCTGGGCGGCAAGGCATCAAGTTTTGGCAAAGCCATGACGATAAGATCCGTGCCGGAAAAAGCAAAACCTTATCTTCAAAGAATGCAACTGGATCATCCAACCACCGGAAAAGAGAAGATGATGCAAAAACTGGTTATTTACGCACTCACTTCTAGTGGTGCTATTCGGTGAAAGGAGTTGTCATGTTAATCGATAGAAAAGATGGTATTCCGGATTTTGTCACCATTGGGCGTAAATACCTTAAAGTCGTCTATAGAAATCTTCCCACGCCTCTGTTGTATGAACAAATCATCAAGAATCGAGAAGGGCAGGTCTCCCATATGGGACCGGTTGTCGTGCGGACAGGAGATTTTGCGGAACGGTCTCTGACCGATAAATTCATCGTAAAAGAACCTGTCAGCGAAGAAAAAGTGCCCTGGGGTGATGAGAATAGGCCCATATCCGAAGAGCGGTTTAACAATTTGCTGTATCGGCTCCTAGCATACATGCAAAACAAGGAAGTTTATGTCCAGTATTGTTATGCCGGCCGAGATCCGGATTACCGGACCTCCATTCGATTCATCACAGAAACAGCCTGGCACAATCTTTTTGTGCGAAATATGTTCGTTCCGATTCATGATGCTGTAGACTTTGAAGCATACGATCCGGATTTTACGGTTGTGCATATTCCGGGATTCCGCGCCATGCCGGAGGTGGACGGCACTGGTTCTTCTGCTTTCGTCATTATTAGCCTGGGGCAGAAAACAGCATTTATATGCGGCACCCACTATGGCGGAGAAATTAGACAGGTAGTCTTTACCATTCTCAACTACCTTCTTCCGTTAGAGTCTGTTTTTCCATTGCGCTGTTCAGCTAAT
>JAHEID010000079.1 GCA_024639555.1 Deltaproteobacteria bacterium | reverse complement strand
GGCCGTGCAGCATGATCTTTGTGTTGCTGAGGCCGGCAAGAATTTTGACGGCAAACCGCATCACAGACCAGCGGAGTTTTTCTGCCGGCAGCGTTAAAACTAAAAAACCGACAATCGGGGCGAGGAGATAGTACAGCAGCCAGCACCAGGATGCATAGAGTGTAGCTTTTGTCTGCCGGAGGCTGCTGCGAAACCTGGGCTGCAACCCCTGCAGGGTGAAGCGGGCAAGCTGCAGCCAGACAGCCTGCTGCGCTTTGCCGACCAGGCCGCGTTCGTAGATCTCCCTGCTGGCGTTGCGTCTGATCTTGCCGCTTGAAGTTTTTAAAACAGTATTGGGAGGTGCCAGGACCACCGCATCCGGAGGGGAGCCGACCAGGTCGGTGACAATGGTATTGATTTCGACTCTTATCTGCTCAAGGGCCTGCACCTCTTTTTTTCTGGTTTCAGCCAAGACAACCAAGCGCTCAGTGCCGCTGTCAGAAGACTTGGAGCCGAACACTGCGACGTTGCCGTCACGGATTCCTTCAACCTTGCCGACGGCCTCCTCCATTTCCACCGGATAAATATTGCGGCCGGCCCTGATGATAATATCCTTGGAGCGCCCTGTTATATAAACGCTGCCTTCCGCCATATAGGCCTTGTCACCCGAGTCCAGCCACTCGCCGTGAAACAGTTCTTTTGTTTTTTCAGGGTTCTTGAAATACCCTGTCGTTGTTGAAGGCCCGGTAAACTGCAGGCTTCCTTCCATGCGTTCCGGAAGTTCCCGGTCCGTTGCATCTACGATCCTGATCTGGTGCCCTGGCAGAGGTTCTCCGCAGCAGACAAATTCCAGCCCGCCTGTTTCGGATTCTGCGGCCGGGACCGCCTTGCCGGTTTCCATGAAGGTGTCGCGCCTGATTCTGTCGATTGTGGCGCCGCTCCCAGGCTTGGGGAAGGCAAGTCCGACGGATGATTCCGCCAGGCCATAAACAGGCAGCATGGACTCCGCTTTGAAGCCGTAACGGGAAAACCGTTCGATAAATTGCCTGGTGGTGACCGGGTTGACTGTTTCGGCACCGTTACAGGCAATTCTCCATGAACCCAGGTCAAGTCCTTCGATTTCCTTGTCATCTATGCGACGGAGGCAGAGTTCGTAAGCAAAATTCGGGGCAGCGGAAAGTGTGCCCCCGTACTTATGGATTGCCCAGAGCCAGCGCTGCGGCTTGGCGATAAAGGCAAGGGGCGCCATAATTATGAGTTGACAGGCAAAATGAAGGCTTCCCAGCCATGCCCCGATAAGCCCCATATCATGGTAGAGTGGCAGCCAACTGACGAACACGTCCTCAGAGGTGACATCCAGCACTTTTGCCATGGCCCTGATATTGGCCAGAAGGTTTGCATGCGTTAGCACAACACCCTTGGGCATGCCGGTGCTGCCCGAAGTATACTGCAGAAAGGCGATGCTATCTCCTGTGAGCACGGGATTCCTGAAATCAGAAAAAGCCTCGGTGCCGGCCTGGAGTAAGTCGGGCATGGTCACAACATGACGCAGGTTGACAGCCCCGGTGTGCATGAACCTGGCGAAACGCTTGGCCTCATCCACTGTAACCATGATCCTGGCAAGACAATTATTTGCTATGGCACTGTGACGGAGGAGGTGCTCTTCGATCTGTTTGAGCCTGCCCGGAGGATATACCGGGACCGGGATGCCGCCTGCCAGAAGAACACCGAAAAATGCGAAAAAGTATTCACGTCCCGTGGGGAGCATGATAAGGACGGATTCGCCGGGGGCCAGTCCGAAGTGCTGCAAGCCGGATGCAACCAGTTCCGCTTGGTTCCATAACGCGAGATAGGTGATGACATCATCGCTGTCCCGGTCATCACTGTAAAGGCGTATATGGGGCCGGTCCGGATGGTTTTTTACGTGCCATTCGAGAACTTCAACCAGGGTTTCCGCCGTGAGCGGGGTTTCTGCAACTTCATCGAGTTTTATGGCTGCAATTTCCCGGGCCACTGTTTCAGGTTTTCCGGCCCCGGCACTTAAGACTGCCCGCAGAAGGTCACGGACCGTATCAACTGTTGCCAGAAGCTGTTCCGAGAGTGAGATATTGAAAGATCTTTCAATGCGCGCAAGAAGTTCGACCTGGGCGAGGCTGTCCAGTCCGAGGTCACGGTCAAGGGAACTGTCCAGAACCGGAGTGAAGGCTTCTTCCTGCCCGGGATGAATTTCAATGAGCAGGCTCCTGACTGTTTCAAGCAACCGGACAGCAGTTTCTGCCGTCGTGCCGGAAGTAATTCCGTCTTGATGGTTTTCCACTTTTTGTCCGGACATTTAGAGGAATATCTTCCTTTTCAGCAAAATTACAGTAGGGAGTTCATGGATAAACACCCCCTGAGAATTTTTGCCGAGATTTTGAAAAAGAGGCCGGCAGAAAGGTTCTCAGTATTTGGATGCACCGGTCAATCACCTTCTGCCCTGTGTACACATGGATTTTTACTTGAAAACAGCTAATTGCCACTCAATTTAATTATATTATAAAATGGATGTTTTCACCCGTGATTTCAACCTGTTGGCGTTTTTCAGTTGCCGCCTGCAGCTCAAATTCTGCAATAACAGGGAGGTGGTCGCTTGCCAGCCTGGTTATACCCATCCAGCAGCGCTTCCGTCTAATGAGCTCCATGGGGCCACGGTAGAAAATCTTGTCAAGACCGCCGGTGGGAGAGAAAGAGGGGTAGGTGAGGTAGGGATTGTGATAGCCGCTGCTGTGGTTGGAGGCGCATTCGAAGTTTAAGATATCGGTAAAGATCGGGGCCAGCCGCGTGCGCCAGTCATTTAAATCACCACCGACCAGGCAGGGAGTATCAGGAGCCAGTGAGGTAAATTCCGTGGAATGGATAAGCAGGCCTACCTGGCGCACCCTTTCCTGTGGTGAAAGACCGAGGTGCAGGTTAAAGACGTCAACATTCTGCGCAAAGTCAATGGAGTTGTTTATCTCTATGGTGGTGTGCAGGCAGCCCCTGGCTTTACGCTTGCCGACAGTGAGGTTTATGTTCCGTGAACGTGTAATGGGGAATTTGCTGAGCGTGGCATTGCCGTATTTTCCCTTGAACAGCTTGACATTAAGCCCGGTAGCAAGGTGAGGGTAGCCGGCAGCCTCAGCCATTTCTTTAGCCAGATCAAGGTTTCTCGAACGGGGAACGCCGACGTCAACTTCCTGCAGGAGAACTATGTCGGCCTGGTGATGATTGATAACCTTGGCGATTCTTTCAGGCCTGAAGAGTCGGTCAACACCGATGGCCCTGTGCATGTTGTAGGAAAGAACCCTGAGCATCATGTTTTTGCGCCTGTGTTAATATACCACTACGTTTTTAGCATCCAGATATGCGTCGACTAACGTCGGGCCGGATACTATCTCAATACCCTCCAGCAGGTCTGCGGCAGACATATTCCTTGCCCGCATGCAAGGTTCACAGGCATAAAGCGTTCCGCCTTCTTCCTTGAATATTTCCATGAGCTGCTGTAATGGGGGAAAGCCCGTTGCATGGATATGCCTGGCATAATCTTTTTTGCCTAAAAAAACACCTGTTGACTGTAAGATTATGATAGCCTCGGCATCCATTGCCAGGGCTGAATTTCCAAGGGCAAAGGGTATTGTGGCCTTGTCCGGTTTTTCATCGGCGCAGGTTACGACAAAGATAAGTTTGTCTGCCATGGTCGAACTCCTCGTGAAAAGGTTGAAAAAAATTGTTTTCTTAGCTTATCATAAGTACCCTTGACAGGGTGTCAAGTAACAAAGCCCTACAATTTTACCAGGAGTTAGCTGTCGCATAAATATTTATATTCGCCCTATTCTTTTTTTCAGGGCTTTCCGGGAGGTTGATCTTCAGGGAGACCGCGTTAATACGATGGGGCATATCTCAAGGCCAAGGCCCTAAATGCCGGGTTTGCACTGCGGTGAGCGGAAAGGAGGGACGGGAATGTCTTTTAGGGCTGCAGGAATTTTTTCGTATAATCTTCTGCAAACAAAATATTTCAGGGAGTGCAATACGCCGGCAGAATGTGGTAAAAAGGATGGGCATGGGTGGATGGACCGGCAGTTTTTTACAGACACATCACGATCAAGGTGAAATACTATGAAAACCATTATCAAATCGGCACTGTATTTATCTGCGGCCATGACAGTTTTGCTGCTCATGGCAGCCTGCAGCGGCACGGCTGAAATAGGGGAAGCTCCATCAGAAGCGGTCTGCAAATCCCTTGTTGATGCGAAATGTGTACAATGCCACTATAAGACGCGAATCTGTGATGCGCTTGGCACAAAGAGTGTCGGCCAGTGGAAGCGGTCCATAAAATTTATGATCAAACAGGGGACGCAACTAACCGAAGATGAAGAGAACAAGGTGGTAGCCTGTTTGAGTTCCCTGCCCAGGGGCTCAGAAGTTGTCTGTAAATAGTTCTGACGATTGGCCTTAGAGGGTTAGTAGGTAATAAAGAGGTGTGGAAAAAAGGGATAGATGGGGTGCAATTAATCTTTTAAAGCAGGAGGGGTAAATGGGAACAGGAACTACAGTGTTGCTTGTGATTTTGGCCGTCATTGTATTTGCTATTTTATTTTTTGTGGCAATCTACAACAAACTGATTCAGCTACGGAATCGTTTCAAGAATGCCTTTGCCCAGATTGACGTACAGCTTAAGCGCCGTTATGACCTGATTCCCAACCTGGTTGAAACTGCGAAAGGGTATTTGAAACATGAGCGTGAGGTCCTGGAGGCTGTGATCAAGGCCAGAAACCAGGCTTCAAGTGCCATGGATAAGGCTTCTGCAGATCCGGGGAACAGTGAGGCGATGCAGGGATTGATCGGGGCGGAGAGTGCTTTGAGCGGCACACTTGGGCGGTTGTTTGCACTGGTTGAGGCATATCCGGATTTAAAGGCCAATCAGAATATGATGCAACTCAGCGAGGAGCTGACCACCACGGAAAACAAGGTGTCTTTTGCCCGCCAGGCATTCAACGATGCTGTCATGGCCTACAATACGGCCCGGGAGGTCTTTCCCAACAATATCGTCGCCAATATGTTTGCTTTCAGTGAGGCCCGGCTTTTTGAAATAAAGCTTGAGGCAGAAAAAGAGGCCCCAAAGGTTTCCTTTTAATTTGCCTGAAGCCTGTATTGTAATCCATGGATTTTTTTGCCAGTCAAGATGATGCGCGCAGGAAAACCGGCCGGCTGCTTTTGTATTTCGGACTGGCCGTTATTCTTATCATCGTCGCCATCTACGTGGCGATAACTTTTGTTTTCATCTACCAACAAAGCCGGACCGGCCCTTTTGAGCCCGGCAGGCTCTGGAATCCGGACCTGTTTGTCGCGGTGGTATGCGCTACCCTTCTTGTTGTTATCAGCGGCTCTCTCTATAAGATAGCCGTATTGCGGTCAGGAGGGGCCCGGGTTGCTGAAATGCTCGGCGGCATGCTGATCCCTGCGGGCAGTGATGATTTTCACGAAAAGCGGCTGTTAAATATAGTCGAGGAAATGGCCATCGCTTCAGGTGTGCCGGTCCCCCCTGTCTACCTCATGGAAAAAGAAAAGGGCATCAATGCCTTTGCCGCCGGATTCACACCGGATGATGCCGTGATCGGCATTACCAGGGGAGCGCTTAAAACCCTTAACCGGGAAGAGCTCCAGGGAGTTGTCGCCCATGAGTTCAGCCATATCTTAAATGGTGACATGTGGCTTGATCTCAAGCTTGTCGGGTTTCTGCACGGGATTTTGCTGATCGCCCTCATAGGGAGATCCATCCTGCGCGGCTCCAGCCGAAGCCGGAACAGCAAAAACAGCGGCGGGGCTGTTCTCTTCGGCCTGATTCTCCTGATTCTAGGCTATATCGGTGTTCTTTTCGGCAAGCTCATAAAAAGCGGGGTCTCACGGCAGCGTGAATATCTTGCCGATGCATCGGCTGTGCAGTTTACCCGCAACCCGCCCGGCCTGGCAGGCGCTTTGAAGAAAATCGGCGGACTGGCCTCAGGTTCCTTGATAGAACACAGCAAGGCCGAGGAAATAAGCCATATGTTTTTCAGTAACGGCCTTAAGGCCAGCTGGTTGGGTCCATTTTCAACCCACCCTCCACTTGTTGAGCGCATTACCCGGCTGGATCCTGCTTTTGACGGCACCTTCCCGAAGATTGTCCCGAAACATGCGGATGCTTCAGGTGCGGACACCATTGAGACAGAAGTGAAGCAGCCCCTGGAGAAAATTCCCAAGGGGGCAGCGGCAGTGATTGCCCTGGCGGTCCTGGCAGCTGACCCCAAAAATGTCACCAGGAATATCGGCACACCGGTCCGGGAACACATGGAATTTGCCCGCAGGCTGCTTCAATCGCTGCCGCCGGAGATACACGAAGCGGCAAGCGATCCCTTTGGAGCCTGTGCCGTAATTTACGGGCTCTTACTGGATAAGGATGAGGAGGTACGGGGACGGCAGGTCTTGCAGCTTAAATCCTCTGCCGGCCAAGAAATATTCGAGGCAACTGAGAAAATTATTCCCTTCATGCTGGCGCTGGAGGAAGACGCGCGCCTGCCCCTCATGGATCTGGCCATGCCGTCCTTGCGTTCCATGTCCCTGGAGCAGTTCCGGAAATTCGAAGAAAATGCCGGCCGCCTCGTCAGGATTGACGGCAGGACCAGTTTATCCGAGTATATCCTTGAACATGTTGTTGTCAGGCGGCTGGAGAAGAACTTCATAACAGCACAGCGCGCTGTAAAGGTAATTGATTCCGTCCAGGAAGTGGCGGAAGAAATTTCGGCTATCCTGTCACTGCTGGCAAACATCGGGCATGAAGATGATGAGGCGGCCCAGGCCTTTGCAGGTGCTGCCGCAACGTTTAAACAACAGGTGGCTCCATTTCACTATCTTACACGACAAGAATGCAAAGAAATCAGGCTCCATACTGTTTTAAACCGCCTGGCCCAGCTCAACCTGAAGATAAAGCAGTCACTCATTACGGCCTTTTTCCAGTGCCTTGTCCATGACCAACAGATTACCATGAAAGAGGCTGAATTCTTCCGCTTGCTTGTCTACGCCCTTGATACACCTTTGCCCCCCTGGGTAAAGATCTGACCCCGGTTTCTTAAAGCTGAACAGCCATTTTTGGTCATTTCAGTGCCACTTTCTGGTCATATTCCCAACTTTTCAGAAGCACTCTTACAGGTATGGTTTCAATAATTTGACATAACCTATTATTATTATAAAGATATTTTTATTTTGCAGGTAAAGGCGCGTTTTTTGCATATATAGTGTCAGAGGCGGTGGACGAGTCAATAAGAGTATACAATCAGGATTATTCTTTGCATCATGGACAGGACGTACACAATAACATTTCTGGACAGGGTCCGACACCGGTTGAATCCGCTGCACATCTTCTGCAGGCTCACATGCCTGGGAGTTTCGGCCAGGGTCGCAAGGGGTATCTGTAAAATCTACGAGGGAAGCCTTTATAAACTATTCTTGGGCAGATGAGGGTTGAATCCTACCGAATTGGACATGCTCCTGCCAATAATGAGGTGTTGCTGTGAATGAAGACAGAATGCATGAACTCGCGAAAGAACGCGTCAGTCAGATCAAAATGGCAGATATCTGCAACAGTACTGTAATAGGCATTTTTGTCCTCTGGCTCGTTTGGGTGGCAACTTCCGTGCTCATCCGTTTTGTCCGGTAACGGTCGTTACCGTTCTGAAAGTGATTTACCTGTAACCAGGTTTTCATATCTCCTCTCCCGGACCGCAGGTGGCTTTCCTGTCACCTGCGGTTTTTTATTTTGTCTCTTATACTTTCTTGCAAAAATAAGCCTCAAAGGATTATGCTGCCCGAATTCAATTATTTGCAGCAGTTAGAAAAGTATACCTAAAACCAAGACACAGGAGGTAAGATATGACGGGAAAGCGTGGATTTGTTGCATTCTGCTGGATGTGCCAGGTTATGCTCATGGTATTTCTCTGCAGCGGCTTCGCTCTTGCCGACGAGGTAATTCTCACGAACGGCGACAGGTTGAGCGGTAAGATTATTGATGTCAGAGACGGGATTCTGACCCTGGAAACCGGGTATTCCGAGCCAGTCAAGCTGAAATTTGAAGCTGTGGAGAAAATGAGCAGTACAGAACCGGTGGAACTCCATTTAACCGGTGGGGAGGTACTGAAGGGGAAAATAACGACCAACACCAACAGGCAGGCTGCAGTTGAGGCTGGGCCAGGCAGGGAGGCAGTGGCAGTGGCGCTTGACAATATTGCAGCCCTTAATCCTCCGCCAAAGGAGCCTGTAACCTGGAAGGGCAATGTCACCCTGGGCGGGAACCTGCAGGATGGCAACACTGACAGCATGAACCTTTCCGCCGGCGCCCTGGCTGTGCGCAGATCTGAAAATGACCGCATCCTGATAAATGTCCTTTACAACAAGACAGAGGATAACGGGGTACGTACGGCGGAAAATACTTACGGCCAGCTGAAATATGATTATTTTCTGAGTCCGAAATGGTACCTGTACCTCAATATCGATATGCTTACCGACGGATTCAAGGATATAAACTTCCGCACCTCGGTCGGGCCTGGTGTCGGCTACCAGGTCTGGGAGGAGGAAAACAGGGCCCTGGGCCTGGAAGCCGGTGTCTCATACACTTCTGAGGACAGGGACCTTGGAGAAGACACTGACTGGATCTCTGCAAGGCTTGGGGTAAATTTTCTCTACAGGCTGTTTGACAGGATCGTGTTTACGGATCAGTTTGTCATCTATCCGAATCTCGATGATACAGGCGAATACACCCTGCGCAACGATGCGGCTCTTGTTACCGACATCGGGGCCAGCTGGGCTTTGAGGCTGGCCAATATCTGGGAGCGCAATTCTAATCCAGGAATAGACCTGAAAAAGGATGATTTTACCTGGATTGTCGGACTGCAATATTCCTTCTAAGGTAAAGAGAAACCTAAAACAAAGGCCCGCCCCAGCCTGATGCGGCCAGGGGCGGGCCTGGTAATATCAGCAGTATATTCTTACTTTTTTTCCTGCTCCTTTTTTTCGACCACACAATATATGCCGCCCTCCTGCAGGCCCGGCTTGAAACAGCTGTTGCAGGAGATGCAGCGGGCAACAGACCTGTCGCCTTCCTGCCAACGTTTTGCCAGGGCCGGTTCACGGATAAAGGGGCGTGCCATGGATACGTAGTCTGCTGATTCCTGGACGGTTTTTTCAGCGACCGCAAAGCTTCTGAAGCCGCCCACCACCATGATGGAGCAGTTGACCGCCGCACGTATATGCCCGGCAAGAGAAAGGTTATAGGCCTCTTTTTCCGGGGAGTCTATTTTCATCCTGGCAGGGCTCTGGTCCCCGGATACCGGGGTGCCGCCGCTTACCTCTATGCAGTCAATACCCGCCTTGTCAAGGGCCTTTGCAGCATAAAGTCCGTCTTCGGGGCTGAGACCGCCTTCTAGGTTATCCGAGCCGTTCAGTTTCACCATGACCGGGAAGTCTGGCCCCACAGCCGATCGTACCGCCTGATATGTTTCCAGGAGAAAACGGCACCTGTTTTCAATGGAGCCGCCGTACCCGTCCTGCCGGTGGTTGGCCAGCGGGGAGAGAAACTGGTTGATCAGGTACCCATGGGCCCCATGGAGCTGGATCGCGTCAAAACCCCAGTCTTTGGCGCGGCGGGCCCCTGCTCCAAAGGCGGTTATGATCCTGCTGATATCCTCAGCGGTCATTTCAGCAGGTATTTCCGGGTACTGGTCAATTTTCACCGCAGAAGGGGCGAGGGGCTGCCGGCCTGCATTGCCGGCATCCGTCTGCCCGCCCGCATGCACCAGCTGGATACATATTTTGCCGCCTTCTTCGTGGACAGCCCCGGTCATATCTTTCATGACATCTGCAAAATCGTCTGTATGAATGCCCATCTTGCCGGGCAATTGCTTGCCTTCAGGACTCACAAAGGCATAACCGGTTATGATGAGCCCAACTCTGCCACGGGCAAGGTCGCGATAGCAGGAGATGAGTTTCGGAAAAGGTTTGCCGTCAACAGCGCACATGCCTTCCCATGTAGCCGAGCGGGCAAGGCGGTTTTGCAGGGCCATGCCGTTAATCGTTGTCTGGTCAAATAATGTGTTCATAGGTTCCTCCACAAGGGTGTTCGAAGAAATGATTGTGCAGCCTGACAGTGATTTATATATTAAAAAGATATTGTACATGAAAGAAGGTTGACGGGTCAATTAACAATAGTCGTTTTCAAGAAATCTCAGGTGGTGCTGATTTTCGTGTCCGGTTGGACAGTATTCTGAATGAAAAGGACCGCGGAGTCTGGTTTTCAGATTAAAAAATAAGGCCGCGAATTGATGATGCCTTGCAAAGATTTGGCATTATATTTACCCTGGAAGAGCAGAAGAATCAAAAAGGAGGGCAGGACAATATGTCTGAGACAATTTTTACAAAGATAATCAACAAAGAGATACCTGCTGATGTTGTCTATGAGGATGAACTGTGCCTCGCATTCAGGGACATCAATCCGCAGGCTCCGGTCCATATTCTCATCATTCCCAAAAAAGCCATGCCGCAATTAAATGATGCGGGTGAGGCGGACGAGGGACTCCTGGGGCATCTCATGCTGGCAGCAAACAAAGTTGCTGCCAGGGAAGGGGTTGCCGATGGTTTTCGGCTGGTGTTGAATAACGGCGCCGCTGCCGGCCAGGAAGTCTTTCACATGCACTTTCACCTTCTGGCAGGGCGTTCATTTACGTGGCCTCCGGGCTGAGAAGAATTCACGGTTTCATTCTGCGGCAGCATGCTCACCTTTTTCAGGCTCAGCAGCCCGCTGGTTGATTGTGTCATTAATAAGGCAGATCGCATCTTCGCCGGCCTCAATGAAACGGATACCCATGCCGCGGTTCACCACCTTTTCTGCCGGCAGGTGCATATTGGACCAGGTGACCTCGGCCCTTAACTGCAGGGGAGGCCGGCCCGGTAAGTGAACAGTTATTTGAAACTTTTCACCAATCGCCAGCTTCGTGTTACTTGTAATGAAGGCACTGCCGTGGGTTACACTTACGATACTGGCCTGGGCCGTTTCCCCGGCCGCTGTTTCTATGGTGGCAGGCCAATTCGGTTCGGCCCGGTGGGGTATTGGAATCTCTTCAGGGTCGAGGAGTTCCCTTTCAAAGGTATGGGGTGAAATTTTATCCTTCTTTCTGGGTCTGAAAAAATAGATGACAAAGAAAACGAGAAAAAAGGCTATCGAGAAAACAAACATTGTCATGAGCCAGGCTTTTTGCATAGGCGCTGCACCTTGGTTAATTTTCGTGGTT